>CAZLFU010000091.1:2135-4848 GCA_964558895.1 uncultured Candidatus Peribacteria bacterium | reverse complement strand
GATCTTCCACGACAACAATATGACTGGTTTCCAGTGCAGCTTGTATCACTGCAGACGCATCAATTGGTCGGATGCATCCAATATTAAGAACACGAACTTGAATAGATTGCTCTGCTGCAAGGAGTTGCTCAGCAGCTTTTACTGCTGCATGAACTGCAATACCAGTGGAAATAACTGTTACTCGATCTGATGTGTCACCTGTACCACGAATGAGAGTCGCTTTTTCGTCAAAGAAATAATCATTTCCGTAGATGATGGATCCATCTGGACTTTTGAGTTGTTCGTGTCCACTGCGTGCGGAGAAGACGTACACGTTTGTGTGACCTTCTGCGACGAGTGCAAGCCCATACTCCGCCATAGCAGCTGCTTGGTTACTATCAGCTGGCATCCATACATGTGTGTGATGGAAAGGTAGATTGAGATAATTTTGCTCTTGATGTGTTTCTCCATCTTCACCAACACTCAAACCAGAGTGTGTGCAATCGTGCAACACAGCGCACCGCGTGTGACCACAGTTGATATCAATGAGTCTTGCACTTGCGCGTGCTTCGTTGGTTCCAAAAGCTGCAAAAGTATACGTTACAGGGAGGAGTCCTGTTTGGCGCATCCCAGCTGCCATCATGTACATATTGGCTTCTGCTACCCCTACGTTAATGATGCGATCTGGGAATTCCTTTTCGACTGCATCGAAGCCTCCAGAACCTGCCAAGTCTGCATGGAGGACGATAATTCGATCATCTATTTTCATTAAATTCATGACGTGCAATGCCCCAAATTCTTTGCGAGCTGCTCCTTTTTCTTCCATTACTACTCTTTTATACCCGGAGGTTGACAAATCAAACGAGAGGGGAATATCGGTTTGGGTTACCTTAGAAGATTCATACTCCTTCTTAAGTGCGTCATGCGTTTTTTGGTACTGCGAAACAGTGTCTGCAAGTGATGGCATCACTTGTAAGGCTTCTTCTACTTCCGCAGCACTCAACGGTGCACCATGATAATTTTTTGCACCGGAGTTGGAGCCTTCCTCCATAAATGAAATACCGTGTCCCATGGTTGTGTAATAACAAATGAAAATAGGATGACCTTTTCCAATGAAGCCATCAGCTGCGTCCAGAGCTGCTTGTACTTGTGCAGGGTCATTACCATTTTGAACCTCTATCACTTGCCACCCTGTTGCCTGCGCGATAGAGGCAAAGTCTGCTGCAACTGTTTGTGATGGAATTCCACTGAGTTGAATATCATTGAAGTCTCCATGGACGACCAAGTTGTCTAATTTAAGGTTGGTAGCAAGACGGAAAGCTTCGGCCACTTGTCCTTCCTGAGAATCACCATCAGCAAGGAGTACGTCCACGATTCCTTTTTTCTTTTGCATCTTGAGACCAAACGCAGCGCCAACTCCATGACTCACCCCTTTTCCAAGAGGGCCAGTGCCAAAGGGAATATCGCCGATGCCAGCTTCGATGTGTCCAGGAAGTCCACTGGGCGTGCGGAAGGTATCGATGATTGCCTGTGGACTAGAAAGTCGTTCGTCCCTTCCTTCTCTACCAAATAACCACTGCAATCCATAGGAAAGAAGAGAGAGATGACCAGCACTAATTCTAAGTGGTTGATCCACATGTGGATTTCGTTTCTTGGAAAGCAGGTACGCAAACGTAAATGCAGAGAGTGGTCCGCCAGGATGCCCAGATTGATGTTTGGAAGGAGCTTGTACAACCAGGTGCTTCATAATTGTGTGTGCAAGCTCGTAGGTGTGTAGGTCGTCTTCGGAAAGTTTTGCAGCATTACCTGGTCCAACCCAAAGAGATGGTACCGGCTGAGATGCCTGTGCAATACGTTGAAGAGAGAGGGGAGTGGTATCTGCTTCTTGTCCGATAAGACTTTTGAAATCTGGTCGTTGACTCATTGCAAAAAGGAAAGTAGTGCTTGCTATGGTACTGATGAATTTCTATGGAAGCAAAAATGAGTATTTTTCTACCTCTACTGGCTCAATATTGTGTTCAGCATTTTAAGAGATAATTATAGATATTTTGTGAATGGTAAGCCAAAAAATACACCATTGTATCCATCGTTCTTCTCTGCAAAATTAGCGAAAGCCTTTTTTGCTACCTCTGACAATTGAAAGGGGAGTGGGGTCTCCATAACCTGCGTTGGTTCCTACCTTCAATGTATATATGAAGCATCAATTTTATGAGTTGGCAAAGAAGCATATTATAAGCCTCAACATCACTGCCATTGTGGCACTATCGTTGATGATGTTGAAAATTGGATGACTATGGCAACCATCGAAGATTTTGAAAAGCTGGAGATCCGGATAGGACGAATTGTTCGTGTAGAAGATTTCCCAGAAGCACGAAAACCTGCTTATAAATTGCAGATAGATTTTGGAGAGGAGATTGGTATAAAAAAATCCTCTGTTCAAATTACTCAGAATTATTCCAAGGAAGAACTTCAAGAGAGGCTGGTTCTTTGTGTTACCAATTTTCCTCCGCGTCAGATAGGACCATTTCTCTCAGAAGTGCTTACATTGGGAGTACCAGATGAGAATGGAAATGTAGTGCTCATAAAGCCTGATGAAGATGTGCCGTTAGGAGGAAGACTCTATTGATTCTTTTATTTTGGACTCAAAGGACTGAAAGATTAAAAGGACCTAAGTGACTAAAAAGACTCAAAGGTTTTTGAGTCTTTCTTTTTAGTCCTCTCTGTCTTTTCAGTC
>CAZLFU010000091.1:0-2035 GCA_964558895.1 uncultured Candidatus Peribacteria bacterium | reverse complement strand
AAAAGACTCAAAGGTTTTTGAGTCTTTCTTTTTAGTCCTCTCTGTCTTTTCAGTCCTTTGAGTCTTCATAAAATAAGGACACACAAGCCTACCCAACCTGTTTTCAATTGCTCAAAATAAGCATCACTTTTTCCCCTTTCTCAATTTCCTCTTTTACTCCTGTCCAATCGTGAATGGCATTCATGAGAACTTCGTACGTGTACTTGTACTCTTCTCCACGCTTGGTTCCAGGATCATTGGTGATGAAGTGCTCTTGGTCATACCCGGTAATAACTAGCATATGGAAGAATGGACCTTCTCCACTGAAATACGGATTAAAGAGTTTTCGCCCTGCCACTGGCACAATAATAGGATCGCCCCCTACGAGATATTCTTTGATCATCTGGATGCTCACATTTTTTTCAATGATAGAATCATAACCATAATAAGCCTTCGCGATATCTGCAAGTTCTTGAATGGTGACATCTTCCTTGTATCCATGAGCTGTTTCCCATGCAACGAGTGCAAGAATGTATCCATTGGCATCCTCGAGGCTAAGGTCTTTTCCTTGTAAGAAATGGTCTACCATTATCATAGACATTTCTTCACAGGCTTCTTGGTACGGATCATCCCAATTTGCAAAGGGTGACTGAGGAGCAAAAGGAACATCAAGATTAAATTTGGAAGTTAGAGAAGTATTTGCTACTGGAACTATTGGTACAGAAGAAACTTTCGACGAAGAAGATTCACTCAAAATTGAAGAAAATGACTCGCTGGATGACATGTTTTCTGTTGAATCAAGAACAGGCTCTGCAGTGCTCTTGCATGCACAGAGGAGAAGAAGCCCAAGAAGAGGAAGGGAATGCTTTGTAGTCATGAGAAAATTCTAGAAATTAATTGTAGCATTTCGTGCTGTAAATTGTGTGGTTTTTCTGAGACAATACAGATACTTTCCTTCTTGTTTATGAAACTCTTTCTCGATACAGCGAATGTTGAGCAGGTAGCAGAAATAGCATCGTGGGGAGTGCTCGATGGAGTAACGACCAACCCAAGCCTTGTTGCGAAGGAAGAAGGAGCAGATTTTAAAGAGACAGTGATTGCCATGTGCAATCTTGTTAACGAAGTGAGCGCTCAGGTGACAGAAACCGAGTTTGCAGAAATGAAAAAACAGGCAGACGAATATAGTAGCTGGCACAAGAATGTCGTTGTCAAAGTTCCCATGACAACCGAAGGGTTGAAAACGCTTTCGTACTGTAAGAGTAAGGGCATTAAAACAAATACGACATTGGTTTTTTCTGTTCCGCAGGCTGTCATGGCGGCAAAGGCAGGTGCGACAATGATCAGTCCATTCGTGGGGAGATTGGATGACTTGGGTGAGGATGGAATGGAGTTGATTGCAGATATTATGCAGGCATGGAGTCACTATGGTTTTGGTACGCAGGTACTCGTTGCTTCCGTTCGTGGCCCAGAGCATGTTGTACGTGCAGCAAAACTAGGAGCGCATATCGCTACAATCCCATACAAAGTGTTTGTAGAGCTTCCGAAGCATGACCTTACAGATAAGGGCCTCAAGAAGTTTCTTGAAGATTGGGAAAGTGTGAAGAAGTAATTCCTTCCGAAGATGCCGATCGCGATCGGCATCTTGCGGGTTTTATTAACTATTATGTCCTCTCTTCAACTCGGAGTTATCGGCCTTGGAACTATGGGTGGCAACCTTGCTCGCAATGCCGCACGAAATGGAGCAAAAGTGGCGGTTTTCAATCGTACCAGTGAGAAGACGAATGAATTCATGAAAGAATACTCATCGGAAGGAGATTTTGTTGCCTGTAAAAGCTATGAAGAAATGATGAAAACTCTCGATGCACCAAGAGTTATTTTACTTATGGTCAAAGCTGGAGATGCGGTGGACACAGTCATTCAAGATCTCCTCCCTCATCTTTCAAAAGGAGACATAATTATAGATGGAGGAAATAGCCATTATCCAGACACGCAGCGCAGATTTGATGACCTTTCAAAAAAACATATTCACTTCATTGGAATGGGCGTGAGTGGTGGG
>CAZLFU010000090.1:0-4940 GCA_964558895.1 uncultured Candidatus Peribacteria bacterium | reverse complement strand
AAAGTGGAAAGGAAGAAAGATTGAAGGTCATCCTTCGACAGAGCTCAGGATGACAGTGGTCAAGCTTGCTCAGGGTGACAATTAGAAAGGTGACTCAGGATGACGTATTGATTATTACATTCTAAATTTTATTGCGCATTTACTATCACCTTCCATTCTCTGCAACACCATTGCATTGAAGCAGAAGAAGTTTTTGTCGTAGACTTCTCTCCTTTTACAATGTCACTTGTCACACAAGAAATACAACGGGCACTCGCTCTTATCCAAGAAGCGTCCCGTGTCATCTGTGTGTGTCACAGAAACCCAGATGGCGATGCGATAGGATCGATGCTAGGAATGGGGCTTCTGCTCGAGAAACAGTTCCCGGGTAGGTCTATCTTTTTTGTGTGCGTAGACCCCGCTCCAGATACACTTTTGTTTCTTCCTAGTGCGATGAGAATTCGTACGATGCCAGAATTGGAGAAGGGAGATCTCTTTATCATCGTAGATTGCGCCGAGGCAAAACTAACAGAGTACCACGTTACCCATCCGCAGATATTTGATGGTACCTATCAGTCCATTAATTTTGATCATCATCCTACCAATCCCAATTTTGGAACGGTAAATTTTGTGGTTCCTTCTGCTGCATCTACCTGCGAGATTATTGTAAGTTTTGTGGACGCTGCCAATTGGCAGATGGATAGTGACATCGCAACGTGTCTTCTCACGGGTGTGTACACCGATACAGGAGGGCTTTTGCATAGCAATACCACATCGCAAGTATACAAGACTGTGGCGAGACTTCTTCGCTCTGGAGCACGCTTACAATCCATCATTACGTCGGTATTTCGTACTGCGAACATCAAGAGCCTCAAGCTGTGGGGACGTGTACTCGAAAAGATCTCCATCACAGATGAAGGTGGGGCAGTTTCTGCAGTCACCGAAGGAGATTTTCGTGCAACAGGTGCAGAGTACTCGGAGCTCGCTGGAGTTATCGACTACGTCAATGCGGTACCCGGCATGAAGTTCTCTCTCATTCTTTCGGAACGAGAGGGCAAAGTGAAAGGGTCTCTTCGCACATTGCGAGATGATGTGGATGTTTCCGAAATGGCTGGGAAGTTCCAGGGAGGAGGACACAAGAAAGCTGCAGGGTTTGCTATCCCTGGAAAGCTCAAATCCGAATTGCGTTGGAAGGTCGTAGAGGACGATCAGACAGTGGCAGCAGGTGGCACTGCATCCTGAGGAGGTTTTGACTCTTCCTCTGTAGGAGGAGTGATTTCTGCTTCATCTGGAGTGTTTTCTGGCGTATCCGGGAGTGGCTCCAGCACTTCTTCTGTCGTAGGAGTTGCTGGGATGTGTGATGCTGCGATGAGATTTGTCACATCACTGTGATTTGGATTTTTATTTCCTTCGAGTACTGCAGCGCCTACTGCTTCTTTTTCTTCGGTTGTTTCTGCAGGTGATTCTGTGGAATCATCTTGAGCATTTTGTTCGGTTTTTGCTTTCTCTGCAGCGTTTTCCTCTTCTTGCTTTACAGCTCTACGCTTGGAGAGAACTTCCTCTGGTTTCGTGGTGATAAAGGCTTTCTCTTCTGGACTTGCGATGATCTGAATAGCTACGTGCTTATTGCCAGCAAAGAAGAGACCCTGACCAATATCCGAATTGAGCAGGAGATATTTTTCTCCTTCTGTGAGATAGAAAAGTTTTTGAAGGTTATCTACCGCAGTAGGGGATTGCTTGAGAAGGATCTGTAGTGAAGAGTTTGTAATAATTGGTTTTCCGTATGGCGAATTTACGAAGTCTTCTATGTCTTGTGTGATGGTCGTTACACCCAGGTAGTACTTACGAGCGCGCTTAATGAGACCGTAGAGAAATCGGGCGGAGTCCTCGTGCTGAAGCAGGTTCCATGCCTCGTCGATGACGAGATATCTTCGTTTGAGATCAGCACGGATACGATTCCACAGATAGTTCAAAATAACATACATTGCAATTGGCCGGATTTGATCATCGAGATCTCGAATCTGGAATACCACCATTTGATTATCGATATTGACGTTCGTTGGCTCGTTGAAGATACCTGCGTAACTTCCCGATGTGTACTTCATCAAGGTTTGCGCCATATGTTCTCCACCATCACTGGTCATCAGTACATCGATCAACTCATTCATTGTTGGAGGCTCCATGTCGCCAGGGCTTGGTGTCTGCAAGGTAATTCCCTTGAGCGCGTACGTATCGATGATGGCCTTATCCAAAATTCCATCCTCTGCTGGCGTAAGCGTACCAAGCATGACCTTGAAGAGTCCGTGCAAGGTGATAACTGCAGCTCGAAGAGTTTCTCCTACTGCGGCTTCCTCTCCACGAACAGCTTTGGGGAGATCGAACGGATTGATGTGGAACGAGCTTTCCAAAGCGAGTGGAATGTATGTTCCACCGACAGCATCGCAGAGCTCCGAGTATTCATTTTCTGGATCTATAACCAATACCTCTGTGTTAAACATCATCGAGCGGAGAATCTCCAGTTTCACCGAGAACGATTTACCAGCTCCGGATGTCGCAAATACGTTTGCATTGGCATTGGGGAGATCGAAGCGATCAAAAATAACCAAGCTATCGTTGTGTCTGTTGATGCCGTACAGAATACCGTGGTCATCGGTGAGGTCCGAGTTACTGAATGGGAAACACGCAGCCAGTGGTGATGTATTCATATTACGGTTGATTTCCAATTCATCGATGCACACAGGGATTGTGCTCGTCCATCCATGCTCCATTTGAAACATAGCAGGTTTGGTGAGGATGAGCTTTCCTCCCAAAAGAGATTCGATATCAGTCTGGAGTTTTTTAAGCTTTTCCTCATTATCGCTGTAGAGCGTTACGTAGAGTCCTAGATGAAAGAGCTTCTCTCGACCACGAGCGAGTAGGTCTCGTAATTCTTCTGCATCCTGCAGTGCAGCTTCCAATGTAGGATCTCGAACGATTCCTTTTTGCTCTAGCATGCGTACTGCAGATCGCATTTCGGCAACTTTTTTGCGGAGGATACGCATAATTGCCTTACCACTTGTTGGGTAGATGAACTGTGTGATGTCCATTTGAGCATCAAAGTTGATGAGCTCCGACATCCAGTTTGGCAAGATGTAGTTAGGCCAGTTGTATGCAAAGAGTGTTCTGCTATGGAGATCATTGAGCATTACCTCGGTTTGTCTTACATCTACACCTGCTGGAGCGATCAAATCCAAAGTTTTCTGGAGACCTTCTTCGTACTGCTTCATGACCAATTTCTCCTCTGGTGTGAGTGCTTGTTCTCCTGGTGATAAACCACCAGACCCATCTCCTCTTCCAAGCGAATTAAGGATGATGTTTGCAAATTCGGCATTCAGACCCAGCAGATCATCCAGAGCTGCAATGAGCACTTGTTGAGCATGGCTAATTTTTTTTGGTTTTGGGAGAGCTGTAGATGCCATAAAATCTATCTATTATAGCAAATAACGCTCTTTTTTTCAATACTATCCCTTTGGGGATTCGTACTAATTCTCCTGTTCCTGCTCTACATGCCCCTGGAAGGTATCTGGCGTTTCTTTTCGCTCTTTGTACGGTTCCTTATAAATGATATCCAGATCATCTACTCCAGGTATGTCAACTACACGTAATCCAGAAATCAATAATTGTCTGTTTTTAACCATAGCGTTGTAGCGCTCGGTTCCAATCTCGAGGAGATCATCATAATGATCGATAATACTCTCTGTAAGACTTTCCTGTGTTTCTATCTCGGCAAGAGCACCTTCGGCTTCTGCGAGAGACTGCTGGAGGGATCCTGCCAGAATATAATCTTTATCTCGGATACCGTTATCCACTTGTCTTTGTATATCGCGGACAACTTTTCGCTGTTCTACTCGTTCTTTTTTTTGAATATCCAATTGCTCCTCTAGTTCTTTTTTTCTGCGTTCCATACGTACTCCAGTTTCTTTGAGGATTGTAATATATTGATTGAGTGTTTGCTCTCGGTTGCTACTGCGATTGAGCGACTCTACGATATCTGTTTGCAATACAGAACCAAATTCTTGAATCAGTGCAAAGGTTTCATCTGTGGTAGCACCTTGTTGACCAGCAATAAACTTAATTTGAGATTCCACTCCATCTACCGCACTCGAAGAAGGAAGAAATTCTCCCAATGCCAAGAACATACTGGAAAATAGACCAACAGATGCAGAGGGTCTTTGTGTTTTCCAGGTAGAAGCCTTCTCTGCGAGAGCTTGAATAGTAAATGCACCACTTTTTGCACCACTCACTGTTTCACTTGGAGTGTTTGAGTCTTCTCCTTCATCATTTCCTCCACAGGAGGCGAGGAAGAGACAGAGAAGTAGCAGTGCTGCAAAATTCTTTTTCATCACTTCATTATACCAGAATAGAGATTTTATGTCTATATAGTCTTAAAAGTGGCGTTTAAGTGAGAATTTTTAATGATTAATTTTAATTTTTTTTTATTCAATTATTCATTGAATTCAATGTTGGAATTGCATAGCAAATATTTATTTTTTCTACATACACCATTAGAAATTTCAAATTAAAAATTTAAAATTTATTCCGTTCACTATAAGAGTTCAGCCAACATTTTTTACGACTAGTTTTTGTATACAAAAATTGGGTGGACGATTGTGCACACAATTTGTGTTCAAACAATGAGTAGAATCTGTGAGCAAGATCAAATTTTGTTTTCAGATGGAATTCTCCATCTTTAGTGTTACATTTCGCCGTGAAATCTGAGGAGAAATTTTGTTCGAACTAGGAATTTTCACCTATGTTTTCTGCACTGCAATCCAAGGCCATTTCCATTCTCCAGAGAGAGTATGGAGTCACCGACGTGTCGATGGTCTGGGAGTGGCCACAGCAATCTGAACATGGAGATATTGCTACGCCAGTTGCTATGCAACTTGCTCGTCAGCTCAAGGTTTCTCCAAAGGCGATTG
>CAZLFU010000089.1:0-5022 GCA_964558895.1 uncultured Candidatus Peribacteria bacterium | reverse complement strand
CAAAGTGAAAGCACTTGCTACAAAGACAACAGTGAAACTGTTTCCAACTGATGAAATTGCGAAACAGTTGGACAGGGTATGCGAAACAGAGACAGGAAAAGACGTGGAGCGTTGCCAAGCAAGACAATTGGAACTGTGGAGACGAAAGGAGGCACGCAACCCGAGCGATGCAAAACAAACGTACACCGATATGGATTTGGGTAATAATATACTGAGAAATAGAGTCCAAGAAGAGCGCAGAGTAGCAGTATTGCGAGAACGCGCACAAAACCGTCGCACTTTCCGACAATCAGAAGTGCAAGATGACATTAACTCTCAACGGCTTCCCTATGTAAGCGACATAAAACAGAAGCAATTAGCATGTCACTTGAAGCCCAAGGGACGTCAACGGGAACTCTGCTTCCGCGATGTAAGCAACGAAATTCGCGATGCAATGAAGGAGAGGCAGAAGGTCCTCTACACTCCCGCGGAGTAATACATGATTGTTGCAAGCAGTCTATTGCAAACAGATGGGTGACTTCGTAGGATGAATCTAACCCTCATCCTTCCCCATATTTTTGTATGACTACTCTTAGTCTTTCGCAGGCTGTGCGCCTGCACATTCTTTTGGCAGCTAGCGTACTGCTATTTTTTGTTGCTGGTACTGCATATGCACAAACAGCAAATGTAAACGCAAATGCATCGGCAAATAGTACCACTAGTATCATCGGCGGGTCTTCCAATACTTCTAGCGTTCTTCAAAATTGTGCCGCTGGACCATGTAACCAGAACTCGAAAGTTAAAGAGACATCTGCAACTAATATTATTGGAACAAGTACGACAATTTCCAGAAATAGAATCCGCATTCGTCAGAATAGTAGTGTCTCTTTCTAAGTAGTTTCCGAAGAGCCTGCTTCCTGAGTTGGAGCAGGCTTTTTTTTAAATTTTGATTGAATCTTGTCCTTTATTCTTTTGGCAGATCCACGAAAGCGTTCTGGTAGAAGGAACCCCATACCAAGTAATTCCATCCCAATGAATATGAGCCATGCCCCAGGAGTAAATGGCGTAAACAGAGCAATAACGCCCCATAAAATGCAAAGAACCCCAAGGATTTTTTTAAGAACTGGAAGCATTGGATGCAATGGTAGCAGAGCAAGAAAATTACTTGTAGAGGAGAATGAAATACGTACAATCTTGATATGAACAAAGATCCAGTCATCGAAACAACAGGGACTCTTCTTGAAACAAAGCCTCTTGGTTGGGTCACAAGAATATCTGATGCGAGTAGTGAATATTATACGCGCTTTCGAAGACTATTTAACCCACTGTACGGACATGGAGTTATTCTTGTTCAAACACCGGAAGACTTGAAGGCAACTGAAGATCTTGGATTTCCACATGAATTTGCAAGAAGATTGACTGAAATCTATGCAGATAAGCCTGATAAAAGAAGAAAGTTAAGACGCTAGAACCTTAATACACTCGGTAGAAATAGAAGTATTCACTAATGTAAAATAAACTTCGTGTTTTCAAATAAAACTATTTGTGGAACTAAGGTACTAAGATTGAATGACTAGATTCAGCTTGAGGTACCTGCAAAGAGTCAGATGATTCTTGCTTCCACCGAATGAAACGCTCTCTTTGCTCTTCAAAAAGATCAGGCCTGTTGCTAAATTCTTTCTCTGCTTGATTTCTAATAGGTTTATAACGGAGCCAGGATTCATGCAATTGTCCAACAGGAGTTGGGGTATTTTCCACTTGCGAATGGTGATTTTGATCTAAGCTTATATAGTCATCATGGAGAATTTCCACTAGCGTTGGCAAAAGCAAGTGAGCAAACCTTTGGCGAATTTCTTCTGGAATTCCTTTAAATTGAGTAGACGAACCCTTGAGTAAAACGGAACCATCTATTATGTAAAGACCTAATCCTCCAACAGTATTTTCATCTCGTATGCCACAATCCGCAAACATATGTTTTACATCACGATGATTCCCGATGTCGCAATCAATTTGTGCAGAAAAAAGCTTAAATTCGCCTGGCTCCGTTTCAGCAATAATTACCTTCTGACCTTTCGGCATTTTCATTAAAGATCGAAGATGAACACGCCCAATAGAAAGTGGAACCCTACTTAATGGGATATCAATTGACCCTATGGAATCAATCTCAGGAGAAAACATTGGCGCAGAGTCTTACCAAAATCAGCCAAAAAAGCAACCCTCCTTGAAGAGAAAGTAGATTTTCGCGTATCATGCAAATTATCCTTCCTCCTTACCTTTATGAATTCTATGAATTGGCGCGCCTACACCGCTGAATTTCTTGGTGCTGCCGTGCTTACCTGTGCAGTTCTTACTGCGCTCACGGTAGATCTACCGGTTGCCACACCTATTATTGCTGGGCTTACACTCGGCCTTTTTGTCTATACCATCGGTAACATAAGCGGATCACACATCAACCCAGCAGTGACAATCGGCCTCCTGAGTGTTAATCAAATCAACGCACAAGAAGCGGGAAAATACATCGTCGCGCAAGTGCTTGGTGCGCTTGCTGCCATGTTTGTGCATTCTCAATCTGCTCTTGGTCTTCCCTCAATTGAAGCTGGTCATTCTATGGATATCCTCATTGCCGAGGCAATGGGAACATTCCTTTTGGTATTTGGTATTTCTGCAGTTGTGCACAAAAAAGTAGAGGGTGCTGCCGCTGGTATTGTTATCGGAGGCTCACTCGCACTTGGCATCCTTGTAGCCTCTGCAAGTTCCAATGGTGTTCTCAATCCTGCTGTTGCCATTGGCATCGGATCTGTTTCTCTTTCGTACTTGATAGGACCGTTTGTAGGAGCTGCGCTTGCTGCACTTCTCTACAAATGGCTCGTAACGAAATAGTTAGCCCCTCTTTGCTATGTCCAAAGCCCCATTGAATAACGTCGTTGGCTGGTTCGAAGTTCCAGTATTGGATATGAACCGTGCAATCAAATTTTACGAGACAGTATTTGATATTCAACTGAAGCGACAGGAGATGGGGCCTCTGGACATGGCGTGGTTTCCTATGCAAGAAGGGCCAGGAACCATGGGCGCACTGGTTTGTAACGAAGAATGGTATAAACCACCTCGCAATCCAAATGAAGGGGTACTCCTCTACTTTACTGCGTATTCTGGAGACCTCCGCAACGAGTTGGGAAGAGTAGAAGAAGCAGGTGGAAGCATTGTGATTCCAAGGAAGCAAATTTCCGAGCAGTACGGATACATGGCAGCAATTTTGGATTCCGAAGGGAATAGAATTGCACTTCATTCCAGAGGATAGGTAATCGCAATCAATTTCTGAGGGAAAATAGCGTATTTCTCCATAGCCAATTCCTTTGAAGTTGCTACACTACCCCCAAGAAAAATTGGGGAGTCGCCAAGTGGTAAGGCAGCGGGTTTTGGTCCCGCCATACGGGGGTTCGAATCCCTCCTCCCCAGCCAACAGGTACAGGTGTTAATAGACCCTCCTGCCCCAGCAAGAGGGAACGCGGTAGTAGATAGACCCGCTTGCCCTGCAGCGCCTATATCCTGTTTTTTTGTGCCAGTCTTCTGTAGTGCTCCCCTAAAGCCGTGAGCTTGCACGACTTGCTTTCCATGGCTGCATGCCACATGTGTGGCGCACCAAAAGGTACAAGCAGATTGAGTCGGTTGTATTGCTGAAGGATTTTAAATTTTTCCACGTTCACTGGATTTGGCGGGAGCATGCCAGGATCTCTGCCTTTCGCTTCAGGTTCATACGTCGGATCGAGTTGAAACTCAAATCCGGGACTCGGGAAAAATTCAAAAATACGTCGCAAATCGGCAAGCGTAATCGGTGCGGTCACTTTCCGAAGGGAGACGAATTGCTTCACATTTGTTTTGAATACAGGTCTCTGCTCCCATGCACCAAGCGATTGATCTATATGGGCATAAATACTGCCCGGTGTTATGTCGCCGGTAAGATTTGCCGCACTGCCGTTCAATGCATCAACGAAAAGAGTTGTAAATACTCCTCGTCCATTCTCTTCTGTCGCATACTGATCTTGCGTTGATGCAGTCAGAACAGTCAGTCCTTCGGACAACGCCGCAAGATTTCCATTAGTAGGATTCGTACCCGCAATCCCTGAATGGCAACTATCCAATACAATGATTTTATTCTTTGCGGGCGAATTGTTTGCGTAGGTCAGCAAATCATTTAGAGAAATCCCATCATCGCCACGTTCTGAATTGGTAGCAATGAGATACCCACCCGTCGCTTCGATGTATCCGTGTCCTGCAAAGTAAAATAATGCGACTTCAGCATCACCCCGAAAAAGCTCCTCGATGCTGTCTTTCAAGGTGCTACGATCCACCCGATCTGTAGCACTCGTACCAGTGAGTAATTTGCAATCAAAATTCACCATGCCTCCGTCATGACGTTCCAAAACTGCCTTCACGGAATGTGCATCATCCACACAGCCATATAGCTGACTGACGGAGTCATAATGGTTTATCCCGACGATTAAAGCTTTTCGCATGTCTAGGGGAACGTTAACGCCTTCCACTGATAAGAAGTTTTAGGTTGTCCCAGGTCCAATCGTACATCTTATCCGTCGATAATACGGAGGTCGGCCACGTACATTGTTTATCGCTATAGCCCTTGAGAAGGAAATATTCTTTGCCTTCCCCGCGTGCAATTTCCAGCTCAGCTGCGACCCCTCTCGCGGTATGCGTCCATTGACCGCAGAGCACGATCACTACATCGATGTTCGCCATCCGGCGGCGCACTTTCTCTTTCCAATCACCGGTCAAATGTTCTCTGATTGAAGCATCCTTAAAATCGAAGGGAGTGTCAGTATGCTGCGCTTGACCCGCCAGCAGAATTTTGATGTCCTCGTCGTGATCGTAATCAAAGCTAATGAATGCACGTTTATGCGCCATATTTGAAGTTGTAAATGGTCTCTAGTCTAGCATTTATTTATAATCCTGCACACTCATCGTGTACGTCCCGATGGAGTTCGACTCGATGTAATACGTGCCGGATTTATAGAAAACACTTTCATCATT
>CAZLFU010000088.1:0-5033 GCA_964558895.1 uncultured Candidatus Peribacteria bacterium | reverse complement strand
CCATCCGTAGTTCGCCGCAGCGAACGTAGGTGGAAGCTAATTGCCCGAAGATGTGAAGGTGGGAGCTAATTGCCCATTCCATGCTGGAGAGCTTACCAATTCTTCTCCGGCAAACAAGCGTATATCCAGCAATTTGAAAATACCCTCCACTGTCGTTGACGATGGTATCAATCGCAGGAATAGTACTGTGCTTACTTTATTTTAAACTTTAAAGGAATGCTGCAATCATTTCTCGATCTCTTCTTCCCGAGAACTTCTCTTACGGGAGAAGTGGGCACATGGATAACCGAGAGTGAAATCCAGAAGATTCATTTTGCACCTTTTGCAGAAGGCACAGAAAGTCTCCGTGCACGAGGGGTGCACTATCTCGATGGCATCTGGTCTGCTGGTGATTACGAGAAAAATCCACTCCTTCAGCGTGCTATTCATACGTGCAAGTACAAACGAATCTCTTCTCTTGGTATTCAACTAGGGAACCGTATTTCTTCGTTGCTTCCAAAAGAAGAAGCGCACGATGTTACTCTCTGTCCGGTGCCGCTGCACTGGACGAGAAGATTTCAACGCGGGTTTAATCAGGCTGCACTTCTGAGCGAAACTTTTTCGCACTCAACGCAAATTCCAGTACAACACTTACTCCGTCGTGTTCGACCAACTGGTCACCAGGCGCATCGCAATCGTGATGAACGCATGATAGCTGTCATCGATGCATTTGCATGCACGCAGATGAAAATTCCTTCACATGTCATACTGGTGGATGACCTTGCAACGACTGGTGCAACTTTGGATGCGTGTGCACATGCTCTTAAAAATTCTGGTGCACGTACAGTGGAAGCGTGGGTCATTGCTCGCGGATGAACAAAAAAATGCGGACGTGAACCTATGGTAGCGAAGAAGAAAATATTGTGACTACAACGTGTGTTCATTCATTTCAAAGTGGTTACTGCAAGTGCGCAACATGAGATGCTGTGGAAAACTTTTCAGTTATCCACCGGAGTGATAGGGTTCCATTCCTCATGACAGTTTTGTTATCCGCGTTGGCATTTTTTCTTCTTCTGAGTGTACTTATCTTGGTGCACGAGTGGGGTCATTTTTATGCAGCGAGAAAAGCGGATGTAATCGTGGAAGAATTTGGATTTGGATTGCCACCACGCGCCAAGACAATTTTTGAACAGGGTGGAACACAGTTCTCACTCAATTGGATTCCCTTTGGTGGCTTTGTTCGCTTACGTGGAGAAAATGCACTTACCGAGAAGGCGCGTACGGCCAAGGGTAGTTTTGGAGCAGCACCCATCCATTCAAGAATTGTCATTTTGAGTGCAGGCGTTTTCATGAATTTCATGTTGGCAATCGCTCTTCTCACCATTGGGTTTTCTGTTGGTCGATGGATTCCAACATACTTCTCTTTGGAGCAAATGGAAGAAGCAGCACAAAGAGGAGAGATTTACTTGGACGTTGGAGTACTTTTAAGCGAAGTAGTGAGTGGTGGCAGCGCAGCAAAAATTGGAGTACCCCCCAATAGTATTATTGCCAAAGTAGATGGAATAGAAGTGTCCTGGCCACGAGAAGTCTCAGCAATTCAAGAAGGAAAAGAACAGGTTACCTATACCATTTTTACTGGTGAGAATTTTGCGGAAGAACAGGAATTTACCATTCCTCTCGAGGAAGGAAAATCTGGTGTAGAACTTGCCGCTTTTCCCAGAGAGTTATCTGCGCCGAAGCGTGGACCATTCTCAGCATTTCTTCTTGCTCTGCGCGAAGCTCGCGTGATGACCGTAGCCACTGTTGGTGGCATTGGTGCGCTCTTCGTTTCTCTTGCAAGTCATGGAGTGGTACCAGAAGGTATTACAGGAATTGTTGGAATTGCGCAGCTTACCTACGTCTCGGTACAAGATGGGTTTATGACGTATCTCCGTTTGGTTGCACTCCTTAGTTTGAGTTTGGCAGTTTTGAATATTTTGCCGTTTCCAGCTCTCGATGGTGGAAGACTTCTTTTCGTTCTTGCAGAGCTTGTAAGTCGTCGTCCTGTCAATCGTCGATTTGAAATGATTACCAATGCTATTGGATTTAGCATGCTTCTCTTTTTGATTCTTGTTATTACTTTCTATGACATCATCCGTCTCTTCTGAGACTGTTTCATCACAGGTGGTTTCGGCTGATGTTTCTCATTCCGATAGTCAGCGCTTTCAAAAATTGTGGCGCGATACCCTGTTAATTTTGGAGACACAAATTAACAGGAGTCTCTTTTTTACATGGTTTAATGACACGATGATTGTAGGACGAGAAGAGGGGACTATCATCATAGGTCTTCCACTTCCTATGTTTCTCAACTGGCATCTAGAGCATTATCGCATGCCCACACTCGATGCACTCCAAAAGGTTGATCCGTCTGTTACGCAGATTGTGTATAACGTAGATGGAAGCCTAAAAGACAATCCTACAACCATCGACCTCAAAGAATTATTTCCAGAACAGAAGAAGCGAAAGCTTCCCAATAAGCAGGAGGTCAAACTTGCAGAGGGAATTATTAGTAAGATTTTGAATCCCCACTACATGTTGGAGAACTTTGTGGTAGGTTCCAGCAATCGCCTTGCTCATGCTGCATGCCAAGCAGTGGCAGATCAGCCAGGAGGAAAGTATAATCCACTCTTTTTGTATGGAGGAGTAGGCTTGGGTAAAACACATCTTCTACAAGGTACTGGAAATGCAATTTTGCAGAAGATGCCGAGGTCGTCTGTGGTGTACATCACCTCAGAGGATTTTACCAACGAAGTTGTGGAGGCAATTCGCATGCAAAAGATGGAGCAGGTTCGCAAGCGCTACCGCAAAGTAGATGCTTTCATCATTGACGACGTGCAGTTTTTGGCAAACAAAGAGCGTACTCAGGAAGAGTTTTTCCATACGTTCAATACGCTCTACGAAGAGCACAAACAGGTCATCATTTCTGCAGATAGACCTCCACAGGAATTACAACTCGAGGATCGTCTTATTTCTCGGTTTGAGCGTGGCATGATTGCCGATGTTTCTGTACCAGATTACGAAACACGTTTGGCAATTTTGCTAGAGAAGGCACATCAGTACGAGATGTTTTTTGATATGAATGTTCTCCAGTTTATGGCGGAGCATATCACCAAAAATATTCGTGAACTCGAAGGTATTTTGATGCAAGCTGTTGCGCAGTTTGAGTTGGAGCAGCGTATGCCTACCATCAAAACTATCACAGATATTATGTGCAAGCTTTGCAAAGATCCTCATAAAGAAGTGGAACATGTAGGGTTCGATTCCCCCCCAAGAAAAGCTGTCACATTCCAGGATGTCATGGAAGCCATCAGTAGTTATTACTCTGTTTCTGTGCAGGATATGACAGGCGATTCTCGTGTGAAGGAAATTCTTATCCCACGGCAGATTGCTATGTATTTTGGAAAGAAATATCTGCGTATGAGTTTTGTGCGTATCGGAGAGCTTTTCTCCAATCGAGACCACACCACCGTGATGAATGCAGTCACAAAGATTGAAAGAAAGATGCATCAAGATCCACTTATCTTGCGAGAAATTCACACATTGGAAAAAGAGCTTTGTTTAGTCTAAGCAAAGAAAGGTCTACGATCATCAAAAAATCTATTTTTTGTTTCTATAGAGCCAAAAAACATCTGTACTAGAACCCGATTGAGGCAGGGTCTTTTCCATGAAATACTGCGTCGAGTGAGTCTGTGGTGGGACTCGCGAGAAAGAAGTCGGCCTTTCTTCAGGAGAGGCTGGCTACTTTTTTGTGGCGTACATCTTGTTGAAAGCATTCTTTCTGATACCCTTGCTCCATGCCTTCTGCAGATCTACTCGTAGACGATCTCTACAAATTGCGACATTCCCTTGCGCATGTGCTTGCACAAGCGGTTCTCAAGCTGTGGCCAGACACGCAAATCACCATTGGTCCACCAATCGATTACGGGTGTTATTACGATTTTCTGTTTGCAACACCTATTTCCGATGAGGACTTTAAAACGATCGAGAAAGAAATGCGGAGGATTATCAATCAAGGCCAGACATTTGCTGTGGATACTCTCTCTACCAAGGATTCCATTTCCTTCTGGAGGCAGAAGGGGCAGAAGTTCAAAGTAGAATTGGTGGAAGATTTGGAAAAAAAAGGAGAGACACAGGTAACGCACTACAAGAATCTCAATGAAAAAGGCGAGGAAACGTTTGTGGATCTCTGCCGTGGGGGCCACGTGGAAAATATGAAAGATATTCCTGCAGATGGATTTAAGATTATGCACTTGGCTGGTGCGTACTGGAGAGGTGATGAAAAGAGAGATCAACTCACACGTTTGTACGTTGCTGCTTTTTCCTCCAAGGAAGAATTGCAAAAATATCTTACAATGCTCGAAGAAGCAAAAAAGAGAGATCACCGCAAGCTGGGTAAAGAACTCGACCTCTTTACATTTAGTGATATGGTGGGTCCTGGTTTACCACTCTGGACTCCACGAGGAACACTTCTTCGTAATTTGCTGGATCAATTTGTATGGGAGCTTCGCATGGCAAAAGGATATGAGAGGGTCACAATTCCTCATATCACAAAACGGGAGCTTTATGAGACAAGCGGTCACTGGCAGAAGTTTTCGGATGAACTTTTTCATATTACGACACGCGAAGGCCATCAGTTTGTGATGAAGCCAATGAACTGCCCACACCACACGCAAATTTTTGCGTCTCAGCCACGTAGCTACAGAAATATGCCTCAGCGTTACGCGGAAACCACGATGTGCTACAGAGATGAGCAAACAGGAGAGTTACATGGTCTTTCTCGCGTACGGTCCTTTACACAGGATGACGCACATGTATTTTGCAGGCAGAATCAGGTACAAGATGAGTTTTTGCGCATTTGGGACATCATCGATACATTCTATAGCACTGCAGGGTTCAAACAGCTTGATGTTCGATTGTCACTTCATGATCCAGATGCCTTTGAGAAATACTTAGGAACCCCAGAGGTGTGGAAGCAGGCAGAAGATGCTATTCGTACAATTGCTACCGATCGAAAT
>CAZLFU010000087.1:0-5060 GCA_964558895.1 uncultured Candidatus Peribacteria bacterium | reverse complement strand
TGTGAGGGTTTTTATTTCCGTATAGAGCTCTTCTGATGTTCCTTCGAATGATTGAATTGCCTCGTTGATGCTATCCATAGCAAGAAAGCAGCAGTCTCTGGAGCCAAAGAGCTTTTCCATTTCCAGGAAGAGACCCGACAATGTAATTTCTAGAGGGTGTGCAATCATTCTATGCAATGAGATACAGGTAAATAGAACAGATTCCCAACGAAAGAAGTGTCAGTGGATATCCAAATGCGAAGTATTCTCGGAAAGAAATCTTAATACCATTTTTCTCTGCTATTTGTGCGCTGAGAATACTTGCAGATGACCCTATTAAAGAGCCGTTGCCACCCAAGCAAGCACCAAAGGAGAGTGCGTACCAAACAATATCTGTATTTCCTGTAATCAATCCAGAGCTGATAGAGTCATGCAATACTGGAATCATCATGGCAACCAGAGGAATATTTTCCACGAATGCAGAAAGCAACCCTACAGTCCATAGTACCAATTGAGAAACACCCAATGCACTTGTGGAATGTGTAAGGATAAATGCACTCACATGCACGAGAGCACCTGTTTTTTCGAGAGCTCCAACTACCACGAAGAGCCCAGCAAAAAAAACAAGAGTGTGTACATCTACAGATGCAAGTACCTCGTGTATCTTTACATATTTTCTCGTAAGGAGAAGGAGTACTGCAGCGCTGGTAAGGGCTATATATTCTATGGGGATTGATGGAATATCCCAGATAAACGCAATGATGGTAAGAAGAAAAATCCCAACTGTAATTTGTGCAAATCGTAGATGAAATTGTGATTTGGTGAATTGGTACTCAAGTTTTTTGAGAAGCATATTTGTCATGAAAAGTTTGGTGAGACTGGTTGCTATTGGTTTTACATCACTCCAATTTACAAATGTAAGTATCGAAATATACAACACAGTAATGATGGCAATAGGGAGGAAGACTACTCTGGTGAACTCAAAAAATGCTATATCGTTTGCGGAGCTGATCATAACGTTTGCAGGGTCTCCAATGATTGTGAGAGTACCTCCAACATTCGCAGAAATTATTTCTACAATAATGTACGGAGTTGGGTTGATATCCATACCACGGGTAATGGCGATCGTGAGGGGTATCAAAATCATCATTGTGGTCGTATTTGCCAAAAATGTAGAGACCACCAATGTGGTAAGAGCAAATACGAGAAACAACAAAAAAGGATTTCCATGTGTCAGTCTGACCATTCGCACATTTACCCAGGCCAATACCTGCGATTTTCGTACTATTTCTACCATGATCATCAATGCAAATAAAAGAATGATCGTTGTAAAATCGATCATGCTAATTACCTCATTGAATTGAATTGCCCCTGTCATTCCGAGTACACATACACCTATCAGCATAATAAGTGTTTTATCTATCCACTCAAACATCATTGACCCAATCGCGATAAGAAATACGGTGATAGCAATAATCATCGTCCAATCGATGCCCATTGGGATGGTGGAGAGTGCACCTGGCATTCGGGTTTGGAAAGCGGCGAGAGTCTATGCTTCCAAAATAGCTTTGTCGAGCAATTTTTCAAAAATGCAAATTTGAGTGAATTTACCAGTTTTATGCAATATTTGTAGGATTTCCCTGGATTTCATATTTCATTCTAGATTTTTTAATTTTGCGGGTAAAAGGGCATCTAATCCTTCAAGGAGATGGGCACGAATAGGATCATGTATACTTTTGAAAGCACCCATCTCAAGCTGTCTAATTCTTTCTCTTGTTACTTTAAAAACTCTGCCACACTCTTCTAAAGTATAAGAATAACCATCTCCTAAGCCGTACCGCATTTTAATAATTTCTCTTTGTTTATATGTGAGGGTGTTCAACAAACGTGCCAATTTTTGTCTTGTCATATTCCATTCTGCAGTAATGGAAGGATCCTGTTCCCTATTTTGTTCATGTAAACTACCTAGAGTGTCATTTTCAGATTCTCCTACTGGAGTGTCTAGTGATACTACTACTTTTCTTGTTTGAAGATATTTATGTATCTTTTCCACTGGCACATCTATCACATGAGCAATTTCTTGAATGGTTGGATTTCTTCCAAATGTTTGAGTTAACATTTCTATTGTCTCTCTTATTTTTCTCTGTATCGAACTAGGTCTTGTAGCTTGAGATGTATCTGCTACAGCACGCTGAATTGCTTGTTCAATCCACCATGTTGCATATGTACTAAACTTATTACCGAGCTTATATTGAAACTTATCTATAGCCTTCATAAGACCAACATTGCCTTCTTGGATGAGCTCAATAAGCTCTAACCCTCGATTTCGAAATTTTTTCGCAATGGAAACAACTAACCGAAGATTGGCATCTGCTAATTTTTGTTTCTTTACAATCCATTCTTCGTGGCAAACATCGATTCTTGCAAATCTAGTATGAACATCTTCAATGTCCTCTCCAAATATATTAACTGGCATGTTAGATTCTTGGTCACTGCATTGTGCAACCTCCCCTTTGAATTGTTGATATAGTTTTTCATACCAATGTGGTTTTATTGGAGTTTCATTTATTAAATGGAAAAGTTTTTCAATATCTGTATCCAAAAAGCCCAAAGTAGAAATTACGGGTAAATTTTCTTGAATAGTTTTATACGTGATTATTACATCTTCATTCGTATCTACTCCTTCCATATCCTTCTTTGTTCCACCCTCAAAATGATACTTTTGCAAATGTTGTATGACACGTTCTCGAATGATAGGGGCGCCAAGTAACTCCTTTTGCCATGCTTCTCTTGCTTCTTCAATGTTCCTTGCGAGAGCAATTTCTTCTTCTCGCGTTAATAGTGATGATGTAGCTGCACGCGCAAAGTACCATTCAAGATCCCCTTCAATTCTACGATGCTTTTTTGTGTTATTTTCCAATTTACCATCTAATTCTTGTGTTTCCAATGATGTAAAATATTGTAGTAATCTTGCCCTTTCTCTCTTTTTTCTTTCTAGGTCTGGTTCACTCACATCATGAGTGTTTCTTTCTGGTTGTACATTCCCCTCAGGTTTCTGCTTAATTTTTTGAGTAAGATCTAGGAATGTTAGTTCCAAAATACCTTCTTTTGGCATCAACTCATGTATTTGAAATAATCTGATCCTTTTATCATGGATGATCAATCGAGGGATTTCACCGCCAGTATCATGTTTGGGTGGCCGGGCGTGTAGAACGTCGATCATGTGAGGGCTGAGAATTTTGGTCACCTTCTAGAATTAAGAATACACCTCGTTGTGTACCACCAATACTCACCGTTCCTCCAGATGCTGTTCTATAGACAATACTGGGTTCCATATCTGGAGTTGGTGTATTTTTTGGCTGTAGGACTTCTGGAGAGACAGGCTTTGTTGGTTGAATGATACCTTCTTGAGTGGTGCTTGGTGTGACTGCATCAGTGACACCTAGTTGTTGTAGCATTTCTATTGTGTCATTCATTACTCTCATCCAATGAGGTCTTTCACCATGATCTAATGGAAGCCTTTCTAGCATTTTTGAAGATCTATCCATTTGCCTCAATAATACTGCCCGTATTCCGTCTCTGGTAATAGCTGCTGCATTTGCAATTGTTACTTCAGGATGTGCTTCTGGCTGTACTTGTTTTGTGAGTTCGTCTGAGGCAACTGGTTGCGGATCATCACCATATTCTAATTCCACGGCTGGTTTTATACTTCGAGAAAAATGATCTTCAAATGAAGTTGTAGGTTCTATGGTACCTGGTGCTGTTTCGCTCGTTGGTACTTCCTCTTCATTTACATCTGGTTTCGGGAATAAATGTGGTGCCAATGCCCGAGTTGGCTGATTCAAAAATCCTTCTTCCCACTTTCTAGTGGTTACAGGACTTAATTTGTACTTTTTACGCAATTCACCAATTTCACCAGCCTTTTTTCGCCTACGCGACAGTCGTAATGCTGCAACGATGAGTTTTTGATCTGATTCTTGCAATCTTCTGCCATGAGCATTTTCTACGTTAATTTCTCTATTTTCGTCAAGTTCTTGTAACAATGCATCAAGAGCTTCAGTTTCCTCATCACTAATTATTTCATTGTTTCCCAATGCTACAGCTGCATTTGCAAGAGAAATACCAACACGTTTATAGATTTCTGTTCTTGGCAATCCGTACTCATCTAGTAGTCCAACCATTTGGGCTAAATAGCTTTGTGTCTTACCAGTGATACGCCGGGAAGATTCTGGTGCAGGTATAGATGCTTCTTTAATAAGTACTTCAAGTTGTTCACGAATATGTCCAGGTAAGGATTCATCTCTGAAATTTGGATCATATGTATGGTCCGTAGTTTCTTCATCTAGATCTGCCAATTGAGGATCATTCGTAGAATCATCGTCTTTACGACTGTTTTTAGTAAGTGCTACTTGTGCTGCCGAATGAACTGTGCCAGAAATATCTCCGATAGCAAATGGACGAGGAATTTGACTAGGTTCTTCCACTCCAGGTCTTCTAGGTTTATAGGGTGTAGTTTCCATCTGAATGCTTTGCGAAGTAAATTGAAGATGAATTTATCATAGTAATCAAAGAGCGCAAGAGATTGCGTACCAAGATTGTATACATAAAAATATAGTCATCTATTATGGATTTAACTTAGAAAGATGAAGACCCCACTGGCTATCGAGCATTGAATATATTAATTGTATAACATCCGATACCGTCTCACGATTTTGTAACTTTTTTACAATAAATTCCTTACTATTTTTCCAGGTTTGGCTCCAAGCTTTTTTGTGTGTATCTGGCAACCTCTCTTCGATAGTACGGAAAATATAGTCCAATCTATTTTCGACGCTTTGAGAATCTATTGTAGTTACAGAGCTATTAGTTTGGCGTATTTGATCCAAGGGCACATCATCTGGATGCTTTTG
This sequence comes from uncultured Candidatus Peribacteria bacterium, assembly GCA_964558895.1. GTDB lineage: Bacteria > Patescibacteriota > Gracilibacteria > Peribacterales > Peribacteraceae > CAZLFU01. The sequence goes on along the minus strand of CAZLFU010000087.1, from coordinate 171 downwards.
TTGATTCGCCATTGGTGCACCAGTTGATTTCGTGCCTAATTTTTCTTGTGTGTTTTTCATTTCTATTACGTGTCGAATCAGAGAACTCCAGGTTTCAGTAGTAGAGTAATAATTATGGCTCATGACTAGCTGAGAGAAGATTGATACTCTTCTTTCCGCACTATGAAGCCC
>CAZLFU010000086.1:0-5100 GCA_964558895.1 uncultured Candidatus Peribacteria bacterium | reverse complement strand
TTCATCGAGGCGCATAGGCCTTGTATCAATGAGTCCAAGGCACAATCTGCCATGGAATTCATCATCCAGCTTGCTGGCTTCGTCGCCACAGAAGTCCACAGGTTTATCACTGTTGTATCCCACAAAGATTATATTCACTCAATCAGTTTCAGTCTCACCTTCAGATCTTTTTAATTCAATTACATACAGTTCTCGTATTCCTGTATTAATTTTTTTCATTTGTGTGAGTGCAACTTCAATACCCCAGTTTTTAGCCACAGCCTCAACCATACGCACTAAAGTCATACTAGCCATTTCAACATTAACCCCAGGGTCATAGGTAGGAATTATAATAACTTTATTGCGAACTTTAAAATCTGCTGCTTCTAGTTTTTCACTGAGATCCTCCTCTTCCTCTCCTACTGTAGTGCTAACTATTACTACGGATCTCTCTCTTTGTAGAGTTTTTAGTGCTATAGCTAAATGCAATACAAGAAATTTATCTTGTACTTTTGCTGAGAAAAAATATTGCATTTCTGCTTCGCTAGGCATTTCCTTAAGCATCTCGAAATAAGCTTTAATAGTTTCTGGTACAGAGTACACGTTGTTATGTTCCTCAAAATAACCCAGCTCTGTCATTAATTTTACTGTATTTTGAATATCCCTAACAAAAGGATCAGCTCCACGAAAAAGGCTTTGTATTCTCGATCGATATTCCCCACCCAATTGCTCCACAAGTGGTTTTAGTTCTATTCCTTCTTTATGCTCGAGTATTGATTTAAATATATCCAGACGTGTTATGCCCATATAATATATATTGACATATTATGCTTAATAAAGCAAGTATCAATCCGAAATCTCATCAATTTTAGTTTTTTTCCTTAAAGAACATCTTCGAAGAGAGAGCGTCCACAGGGGCGTACTCATCGGTGAGGAGAATTTGTTCATCGAGGCGCATAGGCCTCGTATCAATGAGTCCAAGGCACAATCTTCCATGAAATTCATCATCCAGCTTGCTAGCTTCGTCGCCACAGAAGTCCACAGGTGTATCACTGTTGTATCCGACAAAAATGATATTTTGCCTATCGTCTGTGTGCGACCGTACTGCGAAGAAGTAACTATTTGGGAAGACAGATTGGAAAGTTTTCATAATCGAAGGAATAAGCGATGGTGGTTCTGGTGTAAGTGTTCCAATGAAATTCCCTATGAAAAATCCATCTGGATTGAGTTTTTCTTTGGCAGTTTGGAAGTATTCTTGTGTTGCTAAATGAGAAGGGAGAGACCAGAGAGAGGAATAAGCGTCTCCAAAAATAATGTCGTATGGATGCTCTTGGTTATGCAGAAATCTTCTTCCATCTTGGAAGTGTAATTTGAGTCGAGGATTATCTGTGAGCCCAAAGAATTCCTTGGAAACTTCTTCCAATTTTTTCTCGATTTCTACCACATCGATAGTGGCATCTGGTAGCTCTGTGAGCATTTCCATTGGCATAATGTAGGCTCCAGCGCCAATCACGAGAACATTTCGCACATTGGGCTGAAGAAGTGGATACATTTTGAAGTATCTGGAGTACTCAAAGGCGAGATCATCTTTTTCCAAGTACACGCCAGAGGACATGGTGCGATCTTGTAGAAGAATACGTGCGGATTGTGCATTTAACGTTGTATCGACTACAGATATTTTTTCATACACCCCATTTTCGGAATACAGAAGCCCAGGAAAAGTAAACTCCGATCTGGCAATTCCAAGAGCAACGAGGCTACAGGCTATGCCTCCAGCTGTAAGAAAAATATTGGAGGCGATACTGATTTTGGAGTACCAGAATCCTATGATTGCAATCACAAAAAGAAGTACGCATACCAATGCAATAATCAAATGTAGACCAAGATTGGGAATCAAAATAAAGCCAGCAGAGAGGCTTCCTACAATGCTTCCAAGTGTTGACCAAAAGAACATCGTTCCTGCAATACTGCCAATTCCTTCATCGGAACGAATAGATTCCTGCAGCGTAATGGCATACGGAGAGATCATTCCAAGGAATATGCATGGAATGATAAATAGTATCATAGAGGCAACCAATGGTCCTGTGGTAAGTGGCACAGTGATGCCGTAAGCCCATGTTGGCATCCAGTATCTGGAAAGGGCAATCATGATCACTCCAGTAATAGCTGCAATGTAGATGAGGCCATAGAACCATGAATGTACAGGATGACGGTCTGCTAATTTTCCTCCGGTGTAATATCCCACACTCAGTGCTGCTAGAACGACACAAAGCACACTAGAGAATGTGTAGATGGTATTTCCAAAATATGGTGAGAGAATTCGCGTCGCAACTACTTCGATAATGAGGATGGATGTGCCTGTTAAAAACACCACTCCAAGCAATAAATTTTCTCGTAACCATTGGGCGTATTTCTTTCCAAGAATATTCATGTCTCTCGGGTAGCGGTAAGAAAGTAAGGAGATAGATTCTTCGCTATTCTAGCATGGATATCTGGGTCTGAAGGAAGGGTGAATTTTTCACCAGTGATCCTTTCGCATAATTCTCTATATTTGCTTGCGAGCCTGAGCCGCACTTCGTCTGTAATTTCTGGTTTCTCTCCACCGTCTACATATCCTTGATCGCGCAGCCATAAGCGGAAAAACTCCTTATCGAGACTCTCAGGCTCATTGCCATTTGCAAAAAGCTCATCGTAACTTTCTGCTATCCAGTACCTGGAAGAATCTGGTGTGTGTACCTCGTCTGCAATAGTGATGTTTCCTTCTTGATCGAGTCCCATTTCATACTTGGTATCTACCAAAATAAGCCCTCGTTCCAGTGCAAGTTTTTGTCCTCGTGCAAATACTGCCAATGCCTTTTCGGAGATTTCCTGCCATTGCTCTGGTGTCGCTAACCCCTGAGCAATAATTCCTTCCGTATCAATCAATTCATCATGCTCAGACTTGGTAGTAGGAGTGACGATAGGCTCTGCAAATTTCTGATTTTTGACCATGCCTTCGGGTAGGGGATTGCCACAGAAATTACGAACGCCTTGATTGTAATTGACCCAAGCAGATGTTTTGCTGGAACCTGTAAGATACGATCGGACCACAATTTCAATCTTAAACATCTGTAAATCTTTCACGACAGAGACGTTCGGATCTGGTGTACAGATGACCTGTGTTGGCATGATGTCTTGAATCTGCTCAAACCACCATGTGCTGATCTGATTGAGTACCTGTCCTTTGAGCGGAATAGTGCACCATTGAATATCAAAAGCAGATTGCCTGTCTGTAGCAATTAAGAGTCGAAGATGCTTGTTTGGTTGATGGTAGACATCTCGAACTTTTCCAGTATAAAGCTCTCCAAGTTGAGGAAAGTTAGTAGTGCTGATAGTGGTGTCCAGAAAGGGACGAAGAGCATCTATATTCATCATAGTTTGGAGCCTAGCAGAAACATAGATTTGACTTCTACTTAAAGTATGTGCCGTAGCGTTGTTCGATTTCTTTAAATCTGCTAAAATACTATGATTTATTGGGCAAAAAAAAGATCATGAGCCTGAGGCTCATCACACACAAAAACTCAATGCTATACCACAATATAAAACAAACAGGCATCAGGTATCTCAAAAAACTTCTGAGTTTTGCCCTCACCCCAAAAAATAGAACAAGTACCATCGTTCGAGATCAGAAGATTGGTATTATTTTTGAAGCACTCAAAAAAAATCAGTACCCAACTCTTTCCCGTGAAAACAAGGGTGTCCTTCGTGCGCAATTACGCGAGATGACGGGGTACTCTCGAGCTCAGGTGCAGCGATATATTTCTGCATATCAACAAGAAGCTCTAACAGGAGTGAGTATTCACAGACGTTCTCGATTGCGAGTATTTACCCAAAGACGACAAGTTGTAGAACTGGCTGGGGTGTGTATGTTCCTGTTACTTGTAGGATCTACGATTGCATCGTCTCTGATGGGCGAGGCAGGTCGAGCATCACTTGTAGTGATGGATTCACAACTTGATGTGTCGAGGCTTCCTCCTATCGACATTGCAGATATTGTTGCCTTTGTGCCCGAGGATGATGGCACAACGAAAGCACAACTACTCGTAGAGTCGAGTGAGGTTGCAAGTGCAAGTCGTGTAACTAGAGCAGAGCAAGTAGTAGTTGCCTACACTCAGCCCCAGACAGAAGAAGCATCAAAAGCAGCATTTAAAAAACAAGTACAGGAATTACAAACGCGTGTAGAGCAGCGAAAGCGAGCACGTGTGTATTCTCAATTTGAGGAATCTCTCTTGCAATCACAAGGATCCAATACTGTTTTTTCGAGTGCCGATTCACTGCATGGTGCAGCACTTGTTGCCTCTGCGCAATTGCTACTCGATAGCATTGGTCCAGGAGAAGACGGACAAATTCTCACGATCGTCAATGGACGTCCAGGGTGGAAGTTCCTTCCGCTAGAACTTCTCCATTCTTCGCCAAGTGATACTGTTACTGGCCAAGGAAGACTGCCAGAAGAGCGGCGTGGTGGAGGGGGTAGAAACTTTGGTGGTAGTGGCGGAAACCAAGCTGCTGCTGCAGGTGGTACAACTACGATTATCAATAACGTGGAGAGCGATTCTGGTTGGACTGATGATGGCACTGTTATACGTCTTACCGATGCTACAGATTTTGTGGGAATTGGAACGGCGACTCCAGAAACTGCTCTCGAAATACTTGGCGTTGCATCTGGTTCTGCCATTCATGCACAAGATCTTCTTACATCTTCTGGTACGTTGAAGGTTGTTGGCTCTGCAACCTTTGGTTCAACGCTCTCACTCAATGGTGTGACCTACACGTTCCCATATTCTGATGGAGCTTCTTCTGGAAAAATACTCAAAACTGACGGTGCTGGTACATTGGTTTGGGGGGATGATGACCAGGGTGCAGGTGCTTCCAAGTGGACAGATGGAGGATCACTCACGTATCTCACTCAGAGTGATGACTTGGCACTTGGTGGTAGCACAACCGATTCACCATTTTTCTTTGACCTGAGCGAAAAACGACTCGAAGTGACAAATTTTAGTGGATCGACTCTCCAGGCTGCCACCGTTCTCACCTCCTCTGGCACTCTCACCGTAGACGGTACTACTCTCCTCCGAGGAGCAA
>CAZLFU010000085.1:0-5281 GCA_964558895.1 uncultured Candidatus Peribacteria bacterium | reverse complement strand
TTTTTGATACCCTGCTGTTCGTCGACCGTGTAGACCTTCGGTTCGATCTGCAACATACGACGATTGGCAGGGCTACTTACTGCCTCTGCGGCATCCAAAACGCGTCCGACGTCATCGAGAGTGATTTCCGACCCGGAGATCGCAATGACTCCCCTGCTATCAAAGGCCTCTATATGAGAACCACTCATTCCTACAAGAGCATGATTCACTGGAACACCAGCCATGCGCTCTGCATCCTCCACCGAGGAGATAATATTATGAATAAGTTCCTCCACGTCGATGACATGACCTTTGCGCATTCCAAGTGAAGGCGATAAACCAACACCGATGACGTTGGGAACTTCGTGCTGCTGATCTCCATTGACCACAGCAACAACAGTTCGAATTTTGGAACTTCCGATATCAACACTGGTGAGTACTCTTTCCTTTGGCATGTGTAAGAGGGAGAAGGGATGAAGTGGAAAAAATCTTCTGATCGACACCGGACCACACACCCTCAAAAGAAATAACATCAGCAAGTCTACTGATCAATGAAAAGGATTCGCAAGAGCCCTTTGACTACGTTTGGTATTCAAATTGAATAGGTAAGAACATTTTTTATACTCATATTTCTTCGCTTGTATAAGGCTTCTCACAAAAAATTTGCTCACACAATTTTAGTGCTAAATGAAGTGAGTATGTTTTGTACTCAAACAGAACAATGCCCTATGCAAGCTGATCACTTCGGTTTCTAAGTGTACGTTTTATTTTTTATGTATCCCCGAAGCGGAGGTTCATGAACCTCCGCTTCGGGGAGAAGCAGATCGCGATCTGCTTCTTCGGGTGGATGTGTCATCCTGAGCCCTGTCGAAGGATGACACATCCGAACACTAAAAATCTAAGAATTGTAGATCAAGAGTAGATCTTCCAATGTATCTACAATTACGAAAACAACGACAATTGGCTTTCTGCTTTTGGTACAGGTTCTGCTTCTATTGCAATTTCACTTCTTTGAAAAATACGTGCACCATACGAAGTTTTGAGTACTTCCTGGAAGCGCTTGAGAAGTAACGTAAAATCCATCTCTTGGAAAAAAGACACGAGTGTATCTGTAGGAAGATCTGTGAGGGAAAGATCTTGTAGTTGCAAACTAAGTGGCATGTCACACACCAATTGCGCCATGCGTTCGCAGAAGAATGCTTGATCTCTATCCTTCTCCAATTTCTCTCTCACTGCAGGGCGAATGTCTTCTAGGTGTGCATAGATACCTTCCAAAGAATCGTAATCTTGCAAGAGAGTTGCAGCAGTTTTTGGTCCAATACCCATCACACCGGGGAGGTTATCGGAGCTATCTCCTGCCAAGCCTTTCCATGCAGCAACTTGATCTGGACGAATACCATATTTTGCGATGACTTCCTGGGGTCCAAGATACTCCGCTTGTTGATATCCCTTATGTGGAATTGCCACACGCACTTTATCATCGATAAGCTGAAAAAGATCTCTGTCTCCTGACACGATGGTGACACGCATCCCCTCTTCTTTTCCTATCTTTGCAAACGCACAGATAAAATCATCTGCTTCGTACTTGCCCTCCGAGATATGTGCAAAGCCAAATGCATCTACTAGTTGCATAATGCGTGGAATCTGAGCATAAAAATCATCTGGAGTCTCTACCCGCCCCTCCTTATATGTCTCATTCTCCTGATGACGAAACGTCTCCTCTCCCGCATCAAAACACAGGAGTAATTTGTCTGGTTCCTCCTGCTTGAGGATAGAAAGAAGCATGGAAGCCATGCCAAACACCGCATTGGATTGCTCTCCTGCTTTGGTTTTGAGGGTACGAGGAATGGCCCAATACGCACGGTACATAAGGTGGTGGCCATCTATGAGAACTAAATGAGACACAATTCCAGAAAGATGAAGATACGATAGAGAGATGGAATAAGGGTGCAGGAAGAGCTCAAGAAGAACAAGTGCATTTGGCAACTGGCATGGCCAGACACTCAAACTTCTGATTTTGGCTTTGAGCAGCGAAAATACGATACGATAATCCATACCATCACTATAGAAAGTCAAGATACACCCCCTTCTAAAAAGAGGTGTTTTCGTCTATAATGAGGGGATTACTAAATACACACTTCATGACACCAATATCCACTCCAGCCGAAGATTCCAAGATCAAGCAGAAGTACAGCGTGAAATCGCTGGAGCAGAAAATTCGTAATAAAACCGATTATCAAAATGAGATTGGATGGCCAGAAGAAGCAAAGCTACCTATCGTTTGCCTCCCTGCAGGTTTAACAGATGCTCTCGGAGGAAAGCTTTTTGTAGATTTAATCGAAGGTATGCTGAGTGTGAACATTGAACTTTTGATTCTTGGAAAGGGATCGGAGGAATACGGAAAGCTCTCCACCAAACTCGCAAAGGACTATGAACATCGCATTCATATTGTCTCTGCAAAAGAGGAAGAAATTCGTAAAATGTACGCAGCTTCCGATATGGCTCTCTTCTTGAGCGACCCATCGAGCATGCCAGAACTCAAGCACTGTCTTGCCTACGGTGTCGTACCTATTGCGCTTACCAATGATGCACTGGAAAACTACAATGCCATCCAGGAACGAGGAAATTCCTTCCTCTTTGAACAAGCAACTGTCTGGCATGCATTTGCTGCCATTGTCCGTGCACTAGAAACCTATAAGTTTCCCTTTGACTGGCGCACCATTCAGACGCACTGCATCGGGCCATCCAAGGAATAAGATTACTCAGTAAGAACAACTTCTGGTGAAGGAAGACGCTCTGATGCATTTGGAAATAATTCTCGAATACATCGTTTCACAGTATCTTGAAAGTGTGCAATCTTTTCACCATACCCATCAAATACTACTAACAAATACTCTTGGCCACCACGATGCACTAACCTTGAACGAACCTGATATTCCTTACCAAAAGTAAAGTGCCCTGCAATAGCATTGGAAATCTGAGGAATTATGTCACCCAAATCGGAACAATCTGTATTTGGCACATACATGGCAATGCTATTTTTCATTAGAAAGAGTTTAACACTACTGTCAAGAGACAGTGCAGCACTATTCTTGAACTCAACAAAAGGAAAGTTACGCTTTGCTAGGAAGGGATTAGATACCCCTTCCGAAATTCCCAGTCCGGAGGGGTGAAATCCGACGATGGACTGGGGCCCACTGGCGGCATGCGCCAGTGGGATTTTATATAAAAAAAAAGAATGGTGAATTATCCTCGTACAAAGGTTCAACAGTTGACTGACTAGTTCGACCTGCATTACAAATAGTTCTCGTAGCTTACCATGAGCAAGGTACCGCAGTGCTGAGTAAATGGTGGATCGGGTAGTCCAGCTTCGTTTTCAACTTCACCGAGACTCACCCAAAACCATTTCGGCGCAGCCCGAAGGGCGGAGACGAATGGTGGGTCGGGTGGGGATTGAACCCACGGCCAATTGGTTAAGAGCCAACTGCTCTACCACTGAGCTACCGACCCATGATGTAAAAGATAGATTGTCGACAGCGCCCATACAAGAACAAAGCGAAGTGGTTACCACTGCCTGCCGCCTGAACGGACGAAGGAGGGAGCTACCGACCCATATTTATCGAAAGATCAACTTACTGTATAACAGCAGGCTGGCAAAGAATAGACAAGAATTGCTCCAGTGCCAATAAAAAGATAGTGGATCCTCACAATACCTTCCTCGGCTTTGCTATTGCATCTACAAGTGACGCAGGCATCAAAATAGCAATGGGAAGTCCTGCATGCCATGCAATGGTATTGGGTTCTACTTCTCTTTCTATCGTGCGTCCAAAGCGAATATCTTCCGCTTCGTCATCGGTAAGCTCCACGGCAGGAAACGAACCCATGATGTCCTTAAGTGGAAGCACATGAGTCCACTTGGCATCTTCTGCGTGGACAGCATCATCAAGAGACCACTCCCCCACTTTCGTACGACGCAGTGCTTGCAAGTATCCTCCACAGTGAAGAAGTTGACCCAAGTCATGCGCGAGAGAACGAATGTACGTACCAGATCCACAACGCACATGCAGAGAAAGATGTGGATAGTCGTACGCCATCACATCACAGAGTTCTATTTCCACTTCCCGTGTTGGCATATCCACCGCACGCCCTTGCCTCATCTTTCTATACGCACGCTCACCACCAATCTTCACAGCAGAGTACCCAGGTGGAACTTGATTAATTTTTCCGATGAAGCGATCCTCAATCACATTGCGAAGAACTCTCTCATCGGGAATCTCCACGCCTGGTTTAAGGGGAGCCTCTTCTATAGGACCCTCACGATCGTACGTAGCACTCACTGCTCCAAGATACACATTGGCATCGTACTCTTTGGTGAGATCGGAAAAGAGCTCCACTACTTTAAGTGCCTTCTTTCCAACTGCAAGAACGAGCAAGCCCGATGCAGCAGGGTCTAAGGTGCCAAGATGACCAATACTTCGCTCTCCTAACACACGACGTATCTGCGAGACGCAGTCGTGACTGGTTGGGCCTTCTGGTTTATCGATGAGAATAAAACCGTGTTTCATGAGCGCATAGAATAGAGATCTTCTCTACGGCAAGACAGCAAATTACCATCATTCTAGCAACCGAGAGATGCTGTGGACTACCCTATGAGTATTGTCAGTAAACCCCAAAACAATGTACCATCACACGTAGTCCCCTTCCTCTCACCATGAACGTCACCTTAAGTTGGGATCTCTTCATTATTGTTTTCTTTGGACTCGTCATTGCGTACAGCTTCATTATTGGAAAACACGAGTCCATCAAAGTGATCATTGCGACGTATATTTCTATCGTTGCCGTAGAGGGAATCGGCAACCTGCTTCAACGTGTTACTGGACAATCGGAATCTATTTTGAATGTTCTTGGATTTTCCGTAGATCTCACAGTGCTCATGTCTGCGAAACTCGTCTTCTTTGTGGCCATCATTATTTTTCTGGCAATTCGAGGTGGACTCAATATTGAATATGGAAAAGAAATGAACACTATTATCAATATTATAATTACAGGATTATTTGGCTTTGCGACTGCAGGACTTTTGATGTCTGCACTCATCACATTAATTGGCGAACCCGCACAACTTGCAGCGCAGTCGGTGGATCAGTCTTCTGCGCTTTCCTCTATTGCACAGCAGAGCAAATTGATTCAGGCAATCGTACTCAATCAAGATTTATGGCTGTCACTTCCAGCACTTCTCCTTATTGGAGTTGGCATCATCAGCTATGCAGAAGAGGATGAGTAAAAAAATATTTCTCGATGATTA
>CAZLFU010000084.1:0-5288 GCA_964558895.1 uncultured Candidatus Peribacteria bacterium | reverse complement strand
GTTTGCGAGAAATTCGCCTAGTTCCCAAGAAAGATTTCGATTTCACCAATGAAGTGAATATTTATGATCACAAGGTAGCAATAGTCTCGCTTGGCGCGGAAGAAGCAGAGCTCTTTGGTGTGATCATAGAAAGTAAGGAAGTGGCAGAGACACAGCGTCAGATCTTCGAAATGGCGTGGAGGTATTCTGGATTGATAAAAAGGAAGGAATGAAAAGTGATACTTATTCAAGTCATCCTGAGCTTGTCGAAGGGTGGCGTGGAGGTATTCTGGAATGGTCAGGAAGCTTGATAGGAGTAATTGACTTACGAAATTTTCGGTTTTATCATCAAAATTATGAAAGATCTAGATTATCAATTTGATCCTGATTGGGGATCGATTACCGATTGCCGTTGTGATCCAGGCCTAGTGACATCTCGTATGCCATTAACAACAGAAGTCCCTTGGTTTATTGAAGCGATAAAAATTGAAGCGGACAGAAAAAGAGCTAGAGCTGATATAGCTGCTACACTCAATGGTCAAAAAGTAGATAATTGACATATTTCATTAAATTTGCTATAATAATATAAAATACACTTCATTTCTTACCCTTCGTTTTTTATGGCTTCACATCCAGATACTTCCAAGATTGATTCTGCTTTCCGCTTAGAAGGAGATGACATGTCTGAGGTTAAAGGATCATCAGTAGATAGAATTATTGATTCTATTCGAAATAAGATAAACGTTGACGATTCTTCAAGAAGTTGACAAAATAACTAAAATAGTTTAAAATAATATAGCCAATTCGGCTGTTCCTTCACTTTTCTCCATGGAAGGAGAACGCGATGTTTGGACAGGATGTCCCGATCTTCGAGCTGGGTATGCTTCTGGCGATCCATGTGGGTATTCCCGCAGGCGCCACGCTGTACTACTTGGCTCGGCAGCTCCTCTGTCGAAATGAGTTCGACAGGACGAGCTTCAAGGAGCTCAAGGAGATGTATGCCATCTGGCTGGCGTCTGTCACGTTCGCCGCCCCGATCGGTTTCTTCATCTTCTTCTAGCTCCATCATCGAATTGGCTCTCGGGTCGTCGTCTTCGCACGGCGACCTATTTTAAAGCTAAACGATAAACAGGATGTCCTGGCTTTTCGACAGCTACTCGAAATCCTGGGATTGACCGAATTGCATCGAGCACTTCTTCTGAGCATTTATCAATAACAGCTGCACACATGGTTGATAGTTCTCCAGTTACTCGAACACCCTCTATTTTTGTTAGTTGTTGTATTCCTCTTTGTAAAAGTTGTTCCCTTAACTCGGCATCTTGCAAGAATTCTTCTCTTGTATGATCCGATCTCGGGAAATATACAGTAGCCATCAGAATTAACGTACTCTTGTTTTTTTATGTTGTCTATCATGTTTTGTCTCATAGAGATTTCTTCTGTACTATAGCTTTCCCATGAAGCAGTATCTCGATCTTGTTCAACGCATTCTCGACGAAGGCACCCGAAAGGATGACCGTACAGGCACGGGCACACTCAGTGTGTTTGGGCATCAGATACGTTGCAACTTGCAGGAGGGTTTCCCTCTGCTTACCACCAAGAAGGTGCACTTTAAGTCTATCTTGCACGAGCTTCTCTGGTTTTTGAAAGGCGATACCAACATAAAATACTTGGTAGATCGCGATGTGCGTATTTGGAACGAGTGGCCGTACGAATCGTACAAGGCAAGCGAGGCATTCCAGGGAGAATCTTTGGCAGAGTTTGTGGAGAAGGTGAAGCAAGACACGCTCTTTGCTCGTGAGTGGGGAGATCTGGGTCCTGTGTATGGCAAGCAATGGACACGATGGGAAGGGCACGATGGACAGCCTATCAATCAGATTCAAAACGTGATTGATATGATCAAGAAAGATCCAGACTCTCGCAGGTTGATCGTAAGTGGTTGGAACGTGTCCGATATTCAGTCCCTTGTGACGGGTAAGCGCTCCGCACCGCCACTCTGTCACACACTCTTCCAGTTCTATGTTGCAGACGGCAAGCTTTCACTCCAGCTCTATCAGCGCAGTGCAGATGTGTTTCTTGGCGTGCCATTCAACATTGCTTCGTATTCGTTTCTCACGCATATGGTGGCTCAAGCGTGTGACCTGGAAGTAGGGGACTTTGTACACACATTTGGCGATGCACATCTGTACCTCAATCATTTGGATCAAGCGCATGAACAACTTAGTCGCGAAACCCGCCCATTGCCACAACTTCATTTGAATCCTGCAAAGAAAGATATCTTCTCCTTTGAGTTTGAGGACTTCGAAATCCTCAACTACGATCCGCATCCTGCTATTAAGGCGCCGATTGCGGTTTAAACCACGCCGTCGGCGTGGTTTTACACCTGTTTCCTATGATTCTTTCTCTTATTGCAGCGGCCGATGAGCAGAACCTGATAGGAGGCGACAACAAGCTCCTGTGGGATTTGCCAGCGGATATGAAGCACTTCCGTACGACGACTTCTGGTCACTCTGTGCTCATGGGGCGCAAGACATATGAATCTATTGGTCGACCACTCCCCAATCGTCGCAATATCGTCATTTCCAGGCAGCAAGACCTGCAGATTGAAGGATGTGAAGTCGCAGCTTCTCTGGAACAGGCTTTAGCTCTCCTCAAAGAGAACTCTGAAGATGAGGTCTTTGTTATCGGCGGAGGAGAGATTTATAAGCGGGCTCTTCCTTTGGCAGATCGTGTGTATCTCACTCGGGTTCATACGACTTTAGAGGGCGATACGTACTTTCCAGAGCTTCTCTCCGAGGAATGGAAAGAAGTGAGCAGAGAAGAACACGAAGCAGATGAGACGCACGCATTTGCGTATACCTTCTTGGTCTATGAGAAGCAGTGAGCTTCGATGAAATGAGTATACGGCTTCTGTAAGCCAATACAGTATTGCTTTGCCATTTTGCTGCTTTTTGTATTTCCATAGGGGTTTTTTGGGGGGAGAATGGCTACGTTGTATGGAACGCTTTGGTGGTACAGAAATGGCGTACGCAGATGCAGCAAGTGCAATCAATGCCGCTGTTGATGAGCAAACAGAAAGTGGTGAGGTTTCTCCATCAGCTTTAGCTGCAGAGATTCAAAGAAAGGCGAAACATTTGGAGGCGGAAGAACAAGCAAAAGTTCAAGAGCATATTGCTGGTGTACGAAATATAAGTCGTGATGCAGTAATTGAAACTCTGGATCCTGGAGTTGGCGGCTTATACGATGGTTCTATTTCGATTGCAGCTTCTACTATGAAGGTAGATGAAGGTGGTGATGTATCTTCGACAGTGGCTCAAATGGAAGAGACAAGTAGGCACGAGGAATATCATAAGCAGCATGATCATTTGGCGCCAAAAATTGTAGGCCCTAGCGCAGGAGGTGGTGCAGTGGTGACCATAGGTGGCAAAGCATTTTCCGATACAGCTTTGATAGAAGGTCTTACTGTTACAAGAACTGGTGACCAGTTTGTATCCGATGGTTATAGGCAGTACAAGCAAGATCTTTTGGAGGCTACGTCTGCTGCTGGGCTGAGCGTGGGTGATGTCGAGGCTGCAGTGGACGAGCAAGATTTAAGCAGCATTGATGATTGGACACGCTTTGGAATTGCTTCTGCATTGGAAGGACGATCTGTTTCGCTTGCTTCTGACCAATCCGAAGACGAGCTGGACAAGCCAACGCCAGTACCAGTTACTCTTGTTGCTTAAAGTACCATCTCTGTTTGATAACACTCCTGATCCATTGTTTTTGCGAGCAGCGAAGACCAGGTTTCTCTAGTTATTGGATGTGCACTATTCATATCCATCAATTCGGCGAGAGGTTCCAACACAAATCTGCGGTAATGCATACGAGGATGAGGAATGATGAGCTTTGAGCTTTGCCTGCCTGCCGGCAAGGCAGGAGCTGTGAGCTGTGAGTTTTCACCAGGGAGAACAAGATTGTCGAATAAGAGAATATCCAAATCGATTGTGCGAGGTCCGTATCGATAGGGAACAGCTTTACGCAAAGTATCCTCTATAGCACGAAGAGTATGATGCACTTCTTCTGGGCTTTGCTCTGCTTGGAAGCTGGCACATGCATTAAGGAAATCATCCTGCTCTTCTACCTCCATAGCAGCAGATGCGTACACATGGGAGAATTGAATATCAGGCCAGTACGCTCTGAGCATCTCCGCACATTGTTTCATATTCTTTTCAGCATCAATGTTGGAGCCTATTGCAATGAAGACGGAAGACATTTGTCTTAAAGATACCATGTTTATTCTGGTTTGATTGCTTTCTGATTCATATTTTTGATTCTTGATGCTCCTTCAGCAATATATCTAATTATTAAACCGTGAGCTTCTATAGTTACTCCAATGAATTCTTGTACGCGCTTTTCATTCTTCTCTTGCCGTGAGGGATATTCGAGGAGGAATCTTATCCTTCTTAGACGGTAACTAACTTCTCCTACTGCATTTTCTTCAGCCTGGATTAAATGTTCCACGAGTTCCTCGGGAATTTCTCCGTCTACCTTACTTTCTTCAATAAGAGTCATTAGTGCTGCTTTTGCAGCTTCTCTTTCTGCGTAAGTTTCACCATCAAGCGCAATGATAAGGTTGTCAACCTGTGGAAAAGGTGAAGTTTCTTCTTTTCCTTCAACAGAAGGAGCGGGTGCATGATCTTTAGATTCTTTTATTTCGGAAACTTCCTTTGGCATGTCTGCATATGCCAGGGCATCAAATTCCTGCAGGGGATTTGGAAAGGGTCGAGATGGAATAAATTTCCATTGTTGGATACGGTCGATTTCTTCATCGATGTACCACAGATATCTTTGTAGCTCTCTTCTTTCTTGTTGTAGGTGCATTAGCTGTTCTATGAGTACTCTATGTTCACGTATTTTATTAAATTTTGCATCCCTCTGTTCCAATAGTTGCTCCAATAGTGTTGCTTCCCCATTGTTTTCTTTTGGGCCAGTATCTTCCGCAAAAAACGTTCTCATTCTTTGAGTTTCTTCATGTCTTAGCAACTCGCCGTACTCTTGTATGAGTACATCTTCTGAATCACGAATTCCCTTTTCTTTGAAGCATAGTAGTAATTTTATATGAGCATCTTGTAGTAGAGAACGTAGGTAGAACAATTGCTCTCGTCGTTGTAGGTATGCTTGTAGGTTTGGAATTTCCAAATCAACAGATGGATAATCTGGAGCTGTGGATTTGCTCGTATTTGGGTCACGCGGAGTTGCTGTTGCATTTTCTATCTTACCTGCAAAAGAAGCGACCATCGCTCCAAGGAAAGCTAGTTTGCGAAAGAGAG
>CAZLFU010000083.1:0-5288 GCA_964558895.1 uncultured Candidatus Peribacteria bacterium | reverse complement strand
GTACTACGAAGCCCTAGCTCATGCATTGCGTACAAAATACGTCTATGCACTGGCTTCATACCATCTCTCGCATCTGGAAGCGCACGAGAAACAATCACGCTCATCGCGTAACTCAAGTAACTATCCTCCATCTCTGTCACGATAGGGCGAGGCAAAATACGCCCAATAGAAGAGAGTGTTTCCCCACCTGTTCCCTCCAAAGGAGGTTGGATGATATTGCCGCTTTCTGGAGTATCGTCGGTCATAGAGTAAGAAAAACACGAGAAAGGTGCCTTCGGTACGTATGATAGCGGATTTCCCACGAGAGAAAAGAGGTTATTTTATGTTCGATGCAGAATTATTCCTCATTTTCCGGTAGCGGAGGTTCATGAACCTCCGCTACGGTATTTGCATGCTTTCTATCCTCTCAACACCTATCGGTAATCTAGGCGACATTACCCTGCGAGCAATGGAGACTTTGCAGAAATGTGATGCAATCGTGTGCGAAGATACCCGCGTGACAGGAAACCTCATCAAACAGCTCGATCTTCCTAAAAAGGAATACATCAGTATGCATGGGTATTCCGATCCCAAGAAAGTAGATGCAGTGATCACACGCCTGGAAAATGGCGAGCATATAGTGCTTGTAAGTGATGCGGGTACACCAGGCATCAGTGACCCTGGGTACACACTGGTTTCGCACGCTGCAAAAGCAGGAATCAAGATAGAAGCAATTCCAGGACCAAGTGCGTTTCTCGCTGCACTCAGTGCGAGCGGTCTTCCTATCAATCAATTTTTGTATCTTGGTTTTCTTCCACTCAAAAAAGGTCGCAAGACATTGCTGGATTCTCTGGAAGCAGAAGAAAAAACTATCGTTTTTTATGAATCTGTCCACAGGATAGAAAAGACACTTCATGAGCTTGCAGAAGCGCTTAAAAATCAACCAGAGAGACCTGTAGTCATCGCAAGAGAGCTCACAAAAATGCACGAGGAAGTACTACGAGTGAGCGCAAAAGACTTACCGAATATTGCTAAAACTCTGATGAAAAAAGGAGAGTTTGTCGTTGTGATTGGAGCGATCTAAATTTCTAAAAACATAGATTGATCACAATAACACATCCATTGGGTTGATGTTGGTTCCTGCTTGAATCACTTCGAAGTGTAAGTGCGATCCTGTCGTCATCAGACCTGCTCCATATGTGCCAGGCTTTCCTCCACTGGAACCAATGACCTGCCCCACACTTACATCCTGTCCTGCATGTACAGAAATTTCTGAGAGGTGACCGTACAAAGTGGCGTACCCACTACGGTGCCCAATCAACACGTACGAGTACCCCGTGGCACCACCATCTTTTGCGAGGAATACCACCCCATCCGCAGAAGAGTGCACAGGACTCCCTTGTGGTACAACAATATCCATACCGAGGTGTGGCACCCCAAAGTGCTCTTTGTATGCCTTGTTATAAAACCCAGCAGATACTGGGCCGTAGACTGGCCATGTGAAAGCCACATTGGTTTTCTTCACTTCTCCATCGGAACGAGAACCAGGTTCTAAAGAAAGCAGACCTTTCTCGATCAAATTGCGCTCGGTCTGTCTTTGTAAGCGTGCATCGATGCGTGCAAGTTCGCTCTGCATGCGTAGTACCTGCGAGTGTACATCGGCAACTGTGTGCTTGATTTCCACAAGTTGCTCTTCGTTGAGTTGTACATAGCGCTGTGTCGTTTCTGTATCATCCAACTTCTCGAGGTATTCTCCAGCCAATACTTCGTGCTGCGTACGGATTGCTGCAAGGTACGTAGGGAGTTGTTCTGCATCGGTCGCCATGCGAAAGAGCTGCATTCGCGCCTCTGCAAGTGCACGGTTTCTTTGCTTCTGCTCAATTGTATCTGCAAGAGAAGACTGAAAAATCTGCTGCAGAAATGCTCCCGATTCACCAGGATCAACAGCAACAAGAAAAAGATTGTTTACATAAAGGTATCGTATGAATGCTTCCAAATCTTCCTGCTCTCTCTGCACAAACTTTTTCGCTGCATCTGTATCTTCCACATCGATGCCATGGACATCTTTGAGCTTACTCATTGCGCGCTGAATGGATGCAATCTGCAAACGCAGTTCCCTCTTCTCTTTGGCAAGCTTCTGCAAATCTGTTTCGTTTCGCTTGAGAGCTTCCTGATTCCTTCGCTGACTCGATTGAATCTGCATTCCACTGCGATATGTATTGGCAGCAGAAGTCACCGCTTTATTGAGTGATTCTTCTTTGGCATCTCGTTCGTCAAAGGCAATCAACGCAAAAGAACTCAGTGGCATGAGAGCCACGAAGAGAACACCTGCCACTGCAATGCGATTCGCCTTGTACATATATACTATTATAACTTAAAATTGATATTTTGGCTAGTATTAAGTACCAAAAACGACCCCCCAGGATACAACAGGCACCCTGAGGGGTCTAACCGGTGAACTCCCGGGGACAAGTGGGAGTATTCCCACCGGCTACCCACATGATACGCTTCATTCCAAAATTTGACAATATTAATAAATATTTTTTAGTAAAAATCATTCCTTTGCACAGCTTCTTTTGGTTGTGAAATATCCCTATAAATATCTCTTTCTAAGAGACCCCGAAACGTTTCACTTACTGGATGATCTTCTTTATCAAAAACAGATCGAAGGCAATCTGAAAACCCATTATGAATAGTACCAGATGCATCGTAAGTATCAGAAGAACCAATCATAAAATCCCCTCTACGACAGATATGCATTTGATCAAAAAGACTCTTACTTCTTTCTACTTGTTTGGCTAAGTCTACTTTGGCTCGAAATAATTTTCCAATAGGTATTTGATCTGTAGATGATTCTCCAAGGTATGCTCTCATAACCTCATCAGAAGCAGAATATCTTTCTCTAAAAGCAATTCCATCTAAAATTTTTCCACTTTCTTCAATACTATCGTGATGATCTCGTAATGCCCGATCCTCAGATGAGCTATCCAAGGATGGAACACCTTTGCGAACAAGTCTCTCTATCTTAAGAGCAGTCAATCCTACTATGAACTTCACTTCTTTACTATCTTCACATACACAAACTTTTTGAACCAGATGTCGTGCATACCGAGCCAATTCTCTGTAAGCCACCAGCTACGAGTTTGATTTGCAGCATCTAGTGCTGAGTCCAGCTCCTTTAGATGAAAGCGAATGTCTTCTAACATGCATTTGTAAAAGCATATATCATGGTACCGAATGCTTTCATCGATGCAACACGCAATGCATCGAAAACACCATGCAACCAACATGCGAACCTGCTAGACTCGGTGCATGATCGCACGCCTTCAAGGAAAGGTACACAAGCTCTCTCCCGGAGAAGTCATCATGGATGTACAAGGAGTAGGATATCAAGTCGCAACACCCATTGATGTGTGGGATCTCCTCAAAGAACATGAGGAGTGTGTCCTGTGGATCGTTACCTACGTACGCGAAGACCGTTTGGATCTTTTTGGATTTCTCACTGTGAAAGCAAGGTCCCTCTTTAAGGCACTCATCGCAAGCCAGGGAATTGGCCCCAAGATGGCACTGGAAATCTGCGCAGTTCCCGATGCCATTCTGCATCGTGCAATTTCTCAACAAGATGCAAACATGCTCAAAGGCATCAAGGGAATTGGTCAGAAGAAGGCAGAAAAACTCCTACTGGAACTTAAATCTCTCCTGGAAAAGAAACCAGACATTCTGGATGCTACCAACATCGATGGCACCATGCCTCCTGCTGCAGACCAAGACGCCATTGCAGCGCTCAATGCACTAGGATACGACTCAATGACGATTATGAAGGTACTCAAAGATTTACCAGAAGATCTGATTTCTACGGAAGAAAGAGTGACCGCTGCACTCAGAAATTTATAGGCTTCACCTCCTGTTGTACTTCGTGGTAGTCTGACATTTCACACATCTTCTCCTCATGATCACTCTCGATATCACCGGCACTATGGCCAAAGCCATTACTCCTTCTAAAGGAATTCCAGAACAGGAGTTTGCAAACTTACGAACAGGGATGAAGAGGTACATAGAAGACTGGCTCCAAGAACGCGAAAAAGGACAACACGCGTGGTCTATGCTTCCGTACGATAAAAAGTTGGTAGAGCAGGTAAAGCAAGCAGTGATGTATACCAAAGCTGAGCGCATCCGCACGGTAGTTTGGATTGGTATTGGAGGCTCTGGCTTGGGACCCAAGGTGATTCAAGAAGTATTCGAAAGTCCTCAGACTATAGAATTTATTCTGCTCGATAGCATAGATCCTGCCATGATTGAACTCACGATGGGGATCGTAGATTGGAAACACACGCTCGTCGTAGTTGCCAGTAAATCTGGCGACACACTAGAGCCTATGAGTCTCTTCTTCTACTGCTACGATCAGCTAAAAAAAGTGATGAAAGTGAAAGCTTCCGACCGAGTGATCGCTCTTACTGATGCGGAAAAAGGCACACTGCATGATTTCTGCATTCAAGAAAAAATCCGCATGCTTCCCATCGCTTCCGATGTCGGAGGTCGCTACTCCATCTTCACTCCCATTGGACTCCTTCCTCTGGGTCTCCTTGGTGGAAACATCGATGCGTTTGTTCGCGGTGCAAAGGAGCTGGATACCGCTTGCCAGAGTATCGTGATGGAAGAGAACCCTGCAGCAATACTCGCCGCAACGCAGTACCTCCTGGATACAAAACGAGGATACCCCATCCGAGTGATCATGCCATATTCTCAACGCTTGGAATCGCTTGCACGCTGGAACCAGCAACTCATTGCAGAGAGCTTGGGCAAGAATGAGCTCAATAATCCTATTCCTCTCGCTGCTATTGGTACACAAGACCAGCACTCACTCTTGCAACAGTGGATGGCAGGCCCGCGAAAAACGTGGCACCTCTTTATTCGAGAAGAAGAAACATCTCGTGTCATGCTCCCTAGCGACATTGGCAAGCCTTTTGAATACCTTGCCGGAAAGTCCTTTGGTCAATTGCTGGATGCCTGCTACCAGGGAACAAGTGAAGCTCTCACGAGTGCCAAGCGACCTCACATTACCATTAGTCTTCCTCGCCTCGATGAATATCATTTGGCTCAGATTTTCTTCCTCCTTCTCACAGAAGTAATACTTCTTGGCAAGCTGTATAGGATTGATCCATACGGACAACCAGCAGTGGAGGTAGGGAAAAAGATTACGAAGGAGATTTTGGGAAAGAAGAAGTGACCATCCTTCGCCAAGGCTTCGGATGGCAGGCGGGTTACGGGTTACGGGTTACGGGTTACGGGTTGCTGGTTACGAGTTACGG
>CAZLFU010000082.1:0-5341 GCA_964558895.1 uncultured Candidatus Peribacteria bacterium | reverse complement strand
CCTGACCCTCTCGGTGTAAACGAGATGCTCTAACCAGCTGAGCTAGGCGCCCTGTGATGTGAATGATAGAAAGCTTCGGGACAATATTAGTATAAAAAGCGAAGCTGTAAGCTGCCTGCCCACCGTAGTCCTGAGCGCAGTCGAAGGACGAAGGTGGGAGCTAGGCGCCCTGAATTGCGAAAAGGATTGTAAAGGTTTTTTCCAAAACTCCAAAGCAAATTGCCAATTTCGTTGCTATTTATGAAGAGCTTGTTATCATAGAATTCATGACTGCTATTCTCATAATTCTAGCAATTTTGCTCTCTGTGAGTATTTTGCTACAACATAGGGCTTCTGGTCTTTCTGCGACCTTTGGAGGAAGTGGATCTGTTGTAATCCAAAGAAGAGGAGCAGAAAAGGTGCTATTTCGCTTTACGGTGTGGATTGCGATTGCTTTTTTTGCACTCGCCGTGCTTCAGTGGTATTTGTAAAGCTTTGACCCTATAACTTCCCTTCAAAGATTGTATACTTTTCGGGATTGTTCATTTTCTATGGTTCATAGAAGTAGATCTCTTCTCACGGGTGTACGAAAAGACCGACTTATTCTTGGTGTGTTTATAGTTCTATTTCTCCTGAGTGGTTTTGTACTTCTGCGCAAATTCTATACAGAAAATACAGAGTTGCGGCCCAGTAAAGGTGGGACATATATAGAAGGATCAGTAGGAGAACTACAGCCACTTAACCCATGGTTCATTGTGACCAATGACGTCAATAGAGACATTCTCTCGCTTGTATTTGCTGGACTACTTAAATACAACCCCGAAACAAAGCAAATTGAAGAAAGCCTTGCAACACTAGAGGAATCTCCCGATGGGACGATCTATACAGTTACACTCAAAGATAATCTGTATTGGCACGACTCCACAGTGGAAGATATTCACAGAGTGACAGCAGATGATATCCTCTTTACATACAAAACACTCCAAGATGTCAATTTCCCCAATTCTTTGCTTCGTCAAAATTTTCAAGGTGTAGAAGTGGAGAAGCTTAGTGACACGAAAGTACGATTTAAGCTGGAGGAACCCTACCACTTCTTTCCAAGCAATCTTACAATCGGTCTCCTGCCTGCACGTTCTTTCGAGGCTATACCAGTTGATAGATTAGATCAAACGATTGATTTTGGGTTTAATCCCATTGGTGCAGGACCCTATGCCTTCAAGGGTTTGGTTCAGACCGAATTGAGTACAGAAGTAACACTCGAGAGGTTTTCTGGTGCTATGGGGGATCCTTATCATCTCGAAAGAGTCATTTTTCGTATTTATCCAGATTATCCTACTTTGCTTTCTGATATTCGTACTCTCGATGGAGTTCGCCATGTACCAAGGAGTGATAATGGAGATCCTATTGTGCCAAGGCAATTTTCTGCAACGAACTACACACTTCCTCAATACATAGCCCTCTTTTTTAATTTAGAACAACCAAAGTTAAGAGATCAAAAACTGCGACTCGGACTACAATTGGGTACAGATAAGCAGGACATCGTCAATCGAATTGGAGAAGGTTTAATTGTGGATACTCCCCTTTTGGAAATCGACGTGTCTGATTGGAGATATAAATTTGACCCTGATGCTTCTCAAGGGGCTTTATTTAGTACCAATTGGCACCTGCCAGAGAAAGTAAGATTGCAAAGGCTTTTGGAAATACGAGAAGCCAATGAAGCTGGTCCACTCAGACTTACTCCTATTGCACTTTTGGATACAGGTGCAGTTCTTACAGTTACAGGCTCTCTCTCTGTTGTTTCCCTCAGTGGGTCTCTCAATACTATTCCACTTTCTCCTCATCCAACCAATACAGGAGCTTGGATTGTGGGTTTACCAACCACAGGAGGCTCTGGGAGCCTTGTAGAAGGCTATAGTCTATTGCAACTCGCAGATGCAAAAGGAAAAATTCTAGATTCCTATTATTTATGGCGTACGACGAAGTCCGCAGATTTTCGCAGAGCAGTGGAAGAACAAAGACTAGTTGATCTTTTTATTGCATCGCGTGACGCAGAGTTTCCAGAGGAAAACAAGATCACCGTTCAAAATTTGTATCTTGAACAAGGAATGCTCCGAAGGAGGCTCTCTACGGATCCAACAGATATACGCATTAATGATGCAGGTGAAAGGCTATCGTTACGATTACTCACTAGTTCCACCCCTCCAGAGTATCCGTTGATTGCGAAGGGCATTCAAGCGCAATGGGCTAAGCTGGGTGTAGAAGTTACGCTCCAAATTCCAACTTCCAAACAGGAGTTTGAGGAGAAAATGCTTACGAGAGACTATGATATTCTTCTCTTTGGGCAATCCTTGCTCGATAACCTAGATAGCTACCCCTATTGGCATAGTTCTGGTGTACAGAAACTCAATGGACAAAGAAGAGATCTTCGTATTGATGCCTATAATATGTCTCAATATTCGTCACTCGAGGCAGATTCTCTTCTCGAAGTTATTCGAGAAACGCAGGATGACGAAGAACGTTCTTTGGCTCTCCAGGAACTTCGAGAAGTTCTCAAAAATGATGTTCCAGCCATTTTTCTCTATTCACCACTCTATACGTACGCACATAATAAAGATTTAAAGGGAATAGAGCTCAATGATTTGTCTATGCATTCCGATAGGTTTCTTACTCTTCAAAATTGGTATATGAAACAAGAAAGAATATTTGCACCAGGCAAAACTTGGTTGTCATTTTTTAGCTGGATTCTAGGTTTTCTCTCATAATTCTTACAGTATAAGACTTGATAAAGCCAAGTATGCTTTACTATTGACTTGTTGCTTTGACGTGCGTAGAATGTTTCGGCTTTAGAATCACTCAAGATATTTATGATGGAAGTTCTCCTCCTCGAGGATATTACAGGCATCGGAAAGAAAAACGACTTACTCGTCGTGAGAGAAGGATATGCTCTCAATTGTCTACTTCCACATAGAAGGGCAATCATTGCTACGCCAACTGTACGAAGGAGATATGCAGAGCAGATTCGAAAGCGTGCAGTAGAGAAGCAGACAGAAATGATGATGAAGAAGGATGCTGCTGCATCACTTGCTGGAATAGAGGTTTCATTCGAAAGAAAGGCAACAAAGACCGGAAAGCTCTACGCTGCAATTACCGAGAAGAATATTGTAGAAGCTCTTAAAGCACAGAGTAAAATGGAAATCCCAGAGGAATCTATTACCATTGCAGATCCTATCAAGGCCCTTGGTAATTTCCAGGTTACTGTAAAACTTGCAGATCAGGATCAATCATTGAAGATAGTAGTAAAAGCTGAGTAATTTTTATGACTGTAGAAATATTGAGTGTTGAAGATGAAGATGAGGAAGAAATAGATCCAGTTGATTTAATTGGAGATCTATTTGGTGCAAAAAGAGGTATTGGAGGATCATGTATCCCCCAACTTGTTCAGGAATTACTTTCATTAAGCCCTGAAGAATTAGCTAAGCCAGCCAATTTAAAAAAGCTAGCTGAAGTAAGAAGAAAATATGCTGAAGCTGGAACTAGGGCAAAACCAATACGAAATGAAGAAGTGGCTACAGGGAGAAATGCGCCTTGCCCTTGCGGTAGTGGCCATAAGTTTAAAAAGTGCTGTATAAAAAAAAGGGTTGAAAAAAAAGATTCATAAAATGAGCAAAATTCTGCTACGCTCTGTCCAATTGGAAGGGCCAGTAGCTCAGCCTGGTTAGAGCCCCGGACTTATAAACCGGCGGTCGGCGGTTCAAATCCACCCTGGCCCACCATCCTTGACCTCAAATATTGAATTTTCGATTAAACAAAGAATTCCGAAGATATAGGTGATTCTAGGCGAGTTTGAAAATTGTAATTCAGAATTTCCCGAAAATCGGAGTCACATCGAAGATCGTGGCTGGGTGTTGCGGTTTTTCTGGAGTTTGAAAATTGCTTTTGCCAAAATACCCAAAGGTTAGGCATCGGTAATCCCCTCTGTTTGCAAAAGGTGCTTGTAGAAACTTGGATAGGAGTTCAAGAAATCCTTCGTTACTCGGAAGTGCTCCGTCTCTTCGTACGTAGTTGGCTGGATCCCGCTCTCGGTGAAAGAAAAAATCGTGGATGTGGGATAGCTCAAAAGAATGGGCGAGTGCGTTGCAATGATGAATTGTGCTTCGCTGGCTTTCACAAGTTCGTGAAGTCGTCCGAGAAATTTGATTTGCCGCTGAGGTGACAGGGCGGCTTCTGGCTCATCAAGCAGATAGATGCCTTTTTGAAAACGATTTTCAAAAAGTGCCATGAATGATTCACCGTGTGAACGCTCGTGAAGAGATCTTCCTCCGTAAGGGCCGTAGTAATCTTCACCCGGCAATTCTTCCTTGGATTTCTCCAAATACGAGGCGAAATTGAAAAAACTCTCCGCTCTCAAGAAAAATCCCTGTGTCATTTTAAAGTTCCAAACAAGTCTCAGGAAATGAGCGAGAGACGACTCGGTTGGTCTAAAGTCATACACATTGTTCCTACTGCCTCCCGAAGGGTTGAAGCCGCACTCAACAGCGATCGCTTCAAGAACAGTGGATTTGCCACTCCCATTCTCTCCGACAAAAAATGTAACAGGTTTCTCAAACTTCACGTGAATGTTTCCATTGTGAAGCGCGGGGATATTGAAAGGATAATGGTCTAAATTTTCTGGTTTCTGTTTCAAGGCAATTTCGCGCAAGAATGGAGACTTCATTTTCATGAGCGCATTGTATATCAAATTTCACTGTCTGGTGAGTGGTTGTTGGAGGGTAGAAAAGTTTGAAAGGTCCAGGATGCTCCGTTGACGCAAACATGTTTAAAGGATCACGTCGCTTTTCTTCTCGAAGGGCCTATTGAGGATCTCAATGATCGAATCTAGCGAGTATCCTAGCTCACAGAGCCTTTCTACGAGGATCAGCACGTCCTCGCCATATAGGTCAGGAAGTTTGAAACCACTCAAGAATGGCCCACCATTCGATTCGTCCGCCTTAGGCGGACTCGCTCATGGTAAACCACAATTCTCCAACTCGCGAAGTGTAGTAGGCGTTCGATTATAAGTGTCTGTAAAACACACTTTCCTTCATGTTAATTCTTCGCAAGATTTTTGTTGCACGAAAAAATTTGATTGGTAAAGTTTCGCAACTTTTATGAGACATTCTCGACACCAAAGGGAAGAGCTAGTTGCTCAAATCGAGCAAGCTGAAGCTATTGTTTTAGGTGGTACTAGCTATAAATTTCATAACGTAGCACTAACGGCAGGATATCCGTTTACAGTCTGGCTAAAAAGGATTGAAGATGGCGCCATCCGAGCAGAAGTTGTGGCAAATCTTATTGACGGTATCAACGAAGGAGTAATCCGGTT
>CAZLFU010000081.1:0-5369 GCA_964558895.1 uncultured Candidatus Peribacteria bacterium | reverse complement strand
CGCTCGTCAAACAGTGCACTTTTCGACGCCCTTGTTCGCCAAGATGCGTGACGGATTTTTTCAAGGCGACACCCTTTGGCCACAATAAAGAACAGAAGTATTGAGCAATATGCTGCAATGGAAGCTCCAAAGGAGAAATTGGTTTTGCATAACGAATTATATTGGTTCAGCTATAGTAATAATGGATAAGATATTAGGGGTAAAACTGGATTGCTTAAGGTTAAGATTTCATATTCAAACAAAAACCCCCTGGGTCTCAGGGGGTTTTCTAAAATTCTAATGAAGGGCTTATTGGAATGTTCCAAAGAGCTCTGCCATCAAGTCTACGATCATCGCGAAGCTAATCTCGAAAGGAATATCGAGCAACCTTGCAATGAAGGAAACGATGAAAAACGCTACAAATGAAACAAAAAGACCAATAATAGAGTAGCGAATCGTATTCACAGCTTTTCTGATCTTCTCTTCATCTCCAGCTGATAGTATAAATGAAATACCACCAACAATAATAAAGACCAAGCTGAGAACAGCTGCAACAATAAGCGCGAGAGCTACAAACGTTGCAATGATGTCTACAACGCTTCCATTCTCGAGTAAGTCGCGAAGCATAGGTAAGGGGGAAAAAGTACGAAAGCCTACAGAGGGTTTGCCTCTACAGACGTGGAAGGCTCTAAAACCTTCAGATTAATGCGCTGAGACTCATTGCCACCAATAATGCGAATGAGAGTTCTCAAAGCCTTAATCGTCTGACCACTCTTCCCGATGACTTTCCCCATATCTCTCTCGCTCACACGCACACTTAGCAAAATGCCAAGATCATCCGTCTGAGCAGTTATTTCCAACTGATCCTTATCCTCTACGAGAGAGGTAAGAACGTACTGTAGAAAGGAAAGACCTGGAGTATCCGTCATAGCAGTCATAGTGGACATAGGACAGACAAAGCCTAACCTTATTTTAGTCCATTGTCACCTTGATTTTCCCCTTTTTTAGCTTCTACTGCAGGTTCTACCAATACAGTCAGATTCTTAGCTAGCAGTGTTTTCCTCTGCCTTTTCTTCTACTACCACTGGTTCCTGAGTTGCCTTTTCTTCTACTACCACTGGTGCCTCAGCTGGCTTTTCCGCTTCTACCTGCGCTTCCTGCTTTGGAGCTTCTACTGGAGCTGCAGGTGGTGCAACCTCTACCTTTGGAGGTGGAGGAGGTGGTGGAGGTGGAGGTGGCTCTTTCTTTGGTCTTTGCTTTGCATACCCCTTGATAAACTTATCTAAATCTTTCATACCTTCTTTTTTAAGCAATCTCGCAACAGTAGTAGTTGGCTGAGCACCATTGCTAATCCACTTTTGAATAGTATCTGCATCAAACTTTAATTCTGCTGGTTGGCGAGTAGGAAGGTAATACCCTACAACTTGTAGAAACTTTCCCTGCACAGCTGCAGTTTTCTGAGCCGCAACAATACGATATGTTGGGTCATTTCTCTTGCCTGTGCGTTGTAGTCGAATAACAATCATAGAAATAGGTTAAACTTATACGCCCTTTCACACTCAAATCTTAAGAAAGGGTACCCGCAGAGTCTAGGCAAGCTTATAGCGCTTCGCAAGGCAAAAACAGTACATTTTCCCTCACAGCGCTCTCACGAGGCGTATATCTCGTACTTCTTTCGGCTGATCTAGACCTTGGAGATATGAAAGTAATTTCCCCAAATCTTGCTGACATTCGTGAGCAACAATGGAATCTGCACATTCTATAAGCAAGGTACCATGCTGAAATTTGGAAGCCTTGAGACTATCTGCGTAATCTGGAAATGTTGTGTGCAGCCATTCATTTGCTTTAAAAATTACATGAGAAGCCTCTGCATGTTCCAAGAGACCACGTTTCCGTAAAACATTTGGCAGAAGCGAAGCGAGAGAATCCATACCGCAATAATACTCAAAGCAAGCTAGAGGATCTCTTGCAAAACTTTTAGTGTAGTTTGTGCTGTATTCTTCCACGAAGGCAAAACTCTTTCTCTCCATCGAGGAGGATGCTGCAATGCCTGTACGAAAGCCTCTACTGTTGGCTCACAAAAATAGACAGCGTCGGATCCAACTTCTGGCATTGCAGAAGAGCGGGTAGCAATCACAGGGCAGTGACATGCTTCTGCCTCCAGAATTGGTAAACCAAATCCTTCGTAGAGAGATGCTGTAACAAAACACACTGCTCCCGAATACAACGCCTGCAATTCGTGATCTTGAACATCGGAAAGAACTATTACTTTTGTTGGTACCTTCAAAGATCTGACTTCTTTTCCACTCATAACCAGAACAAGCTCCGTATCTTGGAGAGCTGCCTTCTCGAAAGCATTGAGAAGCATTTGAACATTCTTATGTTCCTTTGCATTTCCAACATACAAAAAATATGGAGAGGAAATACCAAAACGTTTGAAGGCTTTTTTCTGAACAGCTTCAGATTGGTGCGAAAATGTCTCACTCACTGCTTCTGGAATGACAGTAATCTTCTGTGAGTATTGATGATGGTAGACCTCATCTATCTCTGTACGCACAAACTCACTCACCGTAATAATACGAACGGATTGCTGAAGAGATCTTTTCATCAATACTACGTAAAAAAATCTTTTAATGAGAGGGGCATTGTTGGGATAGCGATGCAAAATAAGATCATGAATGGTAACTATGCAGGGGACGGGGCAGAAGTAGGGGATATTGAAATGTGGTGAAAAAAAGAGGTCAATCTTTGCCTTTTTGAGAATTCGTGGAAAAGCAAAATGTTCAGAAAGGGAGTAGTGAGGAAAAGGTGCTTGAATAATTGTGACCGGTGCAGATAGTGCTTGTAGCCATTCTTCGTGAATATCACGAACGAATAGACAATATTGAGCAGAAGAGGGGAGAGAAACAAGATGAGTAACAAGTTCTCTTGTGTACCTTCCTAGGCCAGAATTCGTACCTGCAAAGCGACAATCAATTCCAATTGTTTTCATCTGTGGCATCATAGCGCTATGAACGTACGAGATGCACTTAAATCTTCTGGTATTCCCCAGCTTGATGCAGAACTTTTGCTAGCGGAAGTTCTTGGTAAAGATCGAACCTGGCTCGTGGCACATTCTGATGCAATTCTCTTACCGGATGAA
The DNA here is from genome assembly GCA_964558895.1 of uncultured Candidatus Peribacteria bacterium. Taxonomy (GTDB): domain Bacteria; phylum Patescibacteriota; class Gracilibacteria; order Peribacterales; family Peribacteraceae; genus CAZLFU01. The sequence goes on along the minus strand of CAZLFU010000081.1, from coordinate 2,248 downwards.
GAAATGACTTTTGCACAGTTCATTGAAAGAAGAAAAGATAGTGAGCCTCTGGCATACATTTTGAGAAGAAAAGAATTTTACGGACGGGATTTTTACGTCACCCCAGAGGTATTGATTCCTCGCCCTTCGACAGAAGCGTGCGTAGATCTCACAAAGAAACTACTTGCAACAGGAGAGGAAGAAATACGAGAAGTAGATACGAATATTTCTGTCATCAGCAAACTTCTTCGCCCTTGGCAAAAAAACATACGTACTATCGTAGATATCGGAACAGGGAGTGGATGCATCGCAGTCACTCTTGCATGTGAAATTCCAAGTCTTGAGTGTATTGGAACAGATATTTCTGCACAGGCTCTCCAAGTAGCTCAAAGAAATGCAGAACTTCACGGCGTCAAAGACAGAGTGGAATACAGAAAAGGATCACTGCTCGAACCAATACAGGATCTCCATGAACCTTTTATTGTGATTTCCAATCCACCGTATATTCCAGAAGGAGAAAAACTTATGAAAGATGTTGAAAACTATGAACCACATCTTGCATTGTTTGGTGGTAAAAATGGAACAGAGCTTCTTGAAAGGCTCTCTAAAGAAATGCATCAGAATCCGTATTGCATAGGATTTATTATCGAGTGTCGCACAGAGCAACTCACGCTTTTCGACAAACATGCGAATGATGATTCAAATGCTATCTCATTTGATTAATCCTCCAACGTTTCACCCCATTTTAGTTTTTTACGAAGAGTGGCATAGAATGTATCTTGTTTTCTGCGAAGGAATTTTGCTTTTGTTTGTGACATGGTTGCCCGAACTCTGTCTCCCTTTGCAAGTGACACATAGATTTGACCATCCAGCGTCAAAATAACTTCTGCATCTGCAAATTTATTGGGTTTTGTGCGTACTTCCACTTCTATAACGCTTTCCCCACGAATCACAATCGGCTTTTGCGAAAAACTATGAGGATTAATAGGGGTGATAATTGTGGAAGTTTGTCCTGGGTGAACAATAGGTCCTCCTGCAGCAAGCGAGTACGCAGTGGAGCCAGTAGGTGTTGACAATATCAGTCCATCAGCATGATACAGAGTGAGAGGTTCCTCATTTACGGTCGTCTTGAGATAGACAAGGCGAGCGATCGTTCCTTGTGCGATGACAGCCTCGTTGAGTGCTCTTCCCTCAAAAATAATCTCAGTTCCTCGAAATGCCTGAATATCCAACATACTTCTCTCATCGAGAATACCTTCGTCGTTCAATAATGATGGGAGGAGCTCATCTACTTCCTCCATTTGAATTTCTGCTAAAAATCCTACTGTTCCTCTATTGATACTGAGCAATGGAATATCATAGACATTCATTTCTCGAATAGTTCGAAGAATTGTACCATCACCACCAACTACGATGAGAAGATCTAGGTCTTCGAACTTTTGAAAGCATGAATAATTTTGAGAACAAGGAAGATCTTCAAAACGTTCCTTATCAAGAAGAATCTCAACATCTTCTTTTTCCAAGAGCGAGAGAATTTTGGAAATTGACTTATTTTTATCCTGCAATCCGGACTTAACCGTAAGGCCTATTGTTTTAAACTGTGCCATAGGAACCTATTGTGACGGGTCTCAATCGGATAAGCGAGAAAGAAACAGATCAACTGTACGTTTCCACGAAAATTTTTGAGCTTGTATCATTCCTTTTTTCCGTAGTTCTACTTGAGTATCGGGGTTGCATACGAGTGCCAGAAGTCCGTCTCGTATGGAAGAAACATCTTCTGGATCGACTAAAATAGCAGCATTTCCTGCAACTTCTGATAGACTTCCTCTTTTGGAAGTAAGAACAGGAACACCACGTTGAAGAGCATCCAAAACTGGAATTCCAAATCCTTCATACAAAGAGGGGAGTGCAAATATGGCACAGGAGGTAAGTAGCGACTCATACACTTCGTCTGGAACATACTGCAGCCACGAGACACCTGGCGTCTGGTTTGCCGCTCTCATAATTGCATCATCTTGCCATCCTCGTGCACCTACTAAAACGAGTTGATACTGGCTGGATACAGTAGTTGGAAGTTGGCTATAGGCTTGAATCAGGCGTAATTGATTTTTGCGAGGGCAAAGAGTTCCAATACAAAGGATTGTCTTTGCGTCGGAAACATTTGGCGAAGGGTTACTATTGAAAGGCCCTGCATAGATAACCGAAACCTTTTCGGAAGGAACAAAAGGGAACCTGAGGAGAAAATCTTTTTTTGTGGATTCACTGATCA
>CAZLFU010000080.1:0-5387 GCA_964558895.1 uncultured Candidatus Peribacteria bacterium | reverse complement strand
GAAGCTTCCCTTTTGCGAGCAAAGTGACTGGCGTGAATTTTATTACCTTGGCTACACAAGCTCTCATCGGAAAAGCACCAACGAATGTACAATATCAAACAATCGACTTGGATCACGTTGGAGTGAAAGCAGCGCAGTTTAGCTTTAGCAGATTGAAAGGGGCAGATCCACGTCTTGGGGTGGAAATGGCAAGTACAGGGGAAGTAGCTTGTTTTGGAGAAAATGCTGAGCAAGCACTTCTCAATGCACTACTGGCAGTAGGTTTTCGCCTTCCGAAAAAAAATATTCTCCTCACCGTCGGTCGCATAGAGGATAAGTTGGAACTTCTTCCAGCTGTCCAAGCTCTTCAAGAGAAAGGATTCACATTTTTTGCCACCAGAAAAACACATGAATTTTTAGAATCTCGCGGCATCCCCTGTGCACTTCTTCACAAAGTTTCGGAGCCACGCAGTCCCAATATGCGTGAATACCTGGAGAAAAAGCGTGTGGACTTGGTCATCAATATCCCTACACACGACAGTAGCAACCATAGCGAGCAAACAGATGGATATTTCATTCGACGTATTGCCACCGATCACGGCATTCCATTGATTACCAATGTACAACTCGCAAAACGATTAACCGAGGCTCTTATCCAAGAGGATCCAGAGAATCCGTGTATTCTAGAATGGCCAAAGCTCCTGAATGGACACGAAGTGACTTCCTGATGGTATTCTCTGAAAAAAACGCCATTTCTATTGCGTATGGGTCTATTCTGCGTACAATAGATCAGCTTTCTTTCCCTTCTCTCATCTATGACTTCAGATGACGATTTTTTCACAGACGACTCCTCTGGAGGAGATGACGGTGACCAAATTTTGGTAACCAAGGAGGGCTTGAAAAAACTAAAAGATGAGTTGGATTATCTCAAGACTACAAAGCGTCAGGAAGTTGCACAACGCCTCAAGGAAGCTATTTCCTACGGAGATCTTTCGGAAAATGCTGAATATGAAGAAGCAAAAAATGAACAAGCATTTGTGGAAGGACGTATTTTGGAACTCGAAAATAAAGTAAAGAATGCCAAGATTATTGGCAGTAAAGCTGCAACAACTGGAAGAGAAGCTCAGATTGGATCAACAGTGACTATTGAGAATAAAACGGATCGCGATGAACCAGAATCGTTCACCATTGTTGGTACAACAGAAGCAGATCTCTTGGAGGGAAAAATTAGTAACGAATCCCCTGTTGGAAGAGCATTACTCGGTTCAAAAAAAGGTGATATTGTTTCCGTAGAAACTCCCTCAGGTACGATCAAATACGAGGTATTGAAAGTTTCTCAATCCTAAAGGGTCTATGCTCTGGTCTTTACGAAAGTACAAAAAAAACGTACTCTCTCCAATATGTCCGATCAAGCAGCACAAAAAAAAGGAGGAACGAGTCTTACAATTCCTACTGAGACGCAAACTAAGTTTGCAGATCTGATCGATTTAATCGTGCGATCGGAAAGTATGAATGATGAAGAGAGGCAGTACTGGATCAATATCCTCTCCATTATGACCCCAGATCAAATTGCAAATTTAAAGGAAATTCTGGTTAATGAGCGAAAACAGCTCGATGCCATCGACAAAAAATATGCCAAAGAGATTGAGCAAATTGGACAGGAGCAGCTCATAAAAAAAATTGAAGAAGAGCGCACAAAAAGACGAGATCAGAGAAAAAATCAGGAAGAACGAGCAGAGTCTGCAGATAATGCACAAGCAGAAGATCTCCTCAAACAGATGGAGGAGGTTTGATATTACGCACTAAAACTGAGAATAAAACGATCGATGAGCATTTCCAGTTCCTCTGGTTCTTCTGCTGTTGCTCGATACGATCCCTGCTTTAAGCAAACATCTGCTTCTGCAGTCCAGGATACAATTGCTTCCAGATGACTCTTCTTGATGCGACGTGCGATAGGAAGTAGTCCCCGAACACTAGGAAATGGCACACCAGTCTTTTTGGTAATGTTCGCAATATTGGTCTCTCCCTCCATGGTAACTACAGCAACCTGTACAAGATTCGTAAGCATCCACAAAAGTCTGGACCAGAGTCCCTGTGCACCTTCTCCTCGTTCCAAAAGACCCTGACAGTATGTAAGAGCTTCTTCAATATTCCCTGCTCCAATCATGTCCATAAGATGCCACACCTCCTGCTCTCCAGTAACCATAGAGACAGCATCTACATGCTTCTTGGTAATGGGTGCTGCACCTGCAAGCAGCGAGAGCTTGAGTAACTCCTGCGAAAGAAACTGCTGATCCGATCCACACATAGTAAGAAGGAGAGCTTTGGCATCTGGCTCTATAGATGTCTGATGCTCACGAAGAAATTCTTCTACCCATTTTTGTAACGCAACAGGAGGAAGCAGTGGAAATTCTTTGACTTCTGCTATCTTGAGAAGTTCTTTTGTTGAAGATAAACGCTTATCCAATTTTGGTTCTACAAACACCAAAAGAATTTGGGGATGCATTTGCTGAAGTAACAAAGCAAGCTCTTCTTTTGTAAGGCTTGGAATGCAATCGAGAATAATCAAACGCTTCTCTGCTATAAAAGGGGCAACGGAAACCTCATCCAAAAGAGACCGCAATGTCATTCTTTCTCCATTAAAAGTCATATAATTAGACTCTCCATGTTTCTCCCTAAAATTTTGGGCCCATCGCTTCTTTTCTGCTTGGAGAGCATACGTATTCTCCCCTGTAAAGAGAAACACACTATTCATTGAAGCACGAGTATAGACCATACTGAGGGTAGGAAACACCAAAAGTTGTATGATCAAATGAGAAAAATTGTATACATTAGAGAATTATTATTGGTATCAGTCAATTCGCCACAATTGAGGAAAAAGACGATTTGGCCTATACTGGATAGAAATGTATACAAAAATTTCTTCATTTCTCAAGACATATTCATACGTACTTTCACTCGGTGCATTGTGCGTCATGATGTCTTTTACAATCGGCGTCCAGACAGCCGGAGATGTGCAACCAGTCAGATTAATTGAGGCTGGTAGCTCACAACATCCAGGCGACATAGACGGCGACGGCACCATCGGAGTCCAAGATGCAATCTTGGTCCTGGAAATCACTCAAGGGTACCGTGAGGCTACTCCTGAGCAGTTACTCGCAGATCCAAATAAGGATGGCGAGCTTACTGTCGATGATGCTATCCGCATCTTGTCCCTTCTTGCTCTTCGTTAATGTCCCTACTCACTATGAAAGTACAAACGATCCATCACTGGCATCGTACCACGCTCCCTATCTATGCAGTTCTTGCTCTTATGGTACTCACTGTCTCCATAACAGCTTTTGCTGCAGAAGAGGATGCCACTCTAGAGCTTCGACCAGAATGTAAACCAGAGGAATTGGAAGAAGGACCTTTTGGACCAATCCCCTCTCCTCCACCTCTTATTAAATTGGGAAATGGTCGATGTTATGGATATGAAATTCGTGATCCTGGAACCAGACACACTCCTGCCCTTAAGAAAGGAGATGAACTCAATATGGACGTTGTTGTTGATAATCCTAGTGATCAAAAAATAAGCAGAGTACGTGCATGGATCTCGTACGATCCAGATGTTTTGGAAGGAGTCGCCATCGAAATTAATGAAGATTTTCCCACCATTACTCCTGGGGAAGCAGACTTCTCTCCATCACAGGGTTATGCCATGATTCAGGCAAGTAGTGCAGAAGGTGCGGAACCTAGCGATAGAAATACTGTCGTCGCTACTGTTCGCTTCCGTGTAAAGGAGACACCACCAGCTGGAACAGTTATCACTTTCTACGACGTAAAAAAGGGTGGACATACGGAAGTTATTGTAAAAGAGGACGAAACAGAAACGAACATTCTTGGAGAAGATCCAGGAACACTACTTGTTCAATTTGAAGATGACGGCACTGGATCATCCAGCTCCTCTTCGAGTGGTGCAACTACCACAACCGGTACAGAGGGAGATTCCTGTACAGAGAACACGGAATGTGAGAGTAATTACTGTCTCAATTCTATCTGCCAAGCAGCGCCAGAAAATCGCTTGAATGGCAATGAGTGTACAACCAATGGTCAGTGTCTCAGTGGACTCTGCACAGAAGGAATTTGCGAGGGAAACCCAAATGGCAGTGCTTGTACTGCTCATGGCGAATGCAATAGTAATTTCTGCTCCAACGGCCTCTGTCAGGAACGCATCGTTAAACGTGCCAATAATGCAGCTTGTGAAAATAATGTAGAATGCCAAAGTGGTCTCTGTCAGGAAAATATCTGTACTGCTAAGGAGAAAAAATTACCAAATGGGAATGTGTGCACAGAAAATACACAATGCAATAGCAACAGCTGTAAAAATGGATTCTGTACCGCACTCGCTTCATCGACTCCACAAGATGACGAAGAGCGAACTGCATTCTCATTGCTCCAGGTACGCAATGTCCGAGTCACTACAGAAGGAAGTGCTGTATATATGGGATGGGATCCACTGCAGTCTTCTCAGCTTGCTGGGTACAACGTGTACTACGGCACCACCAGTGGCCGCTACATTCAGCGTAAATCCACCGATGCGGAAACAAGTAGTCTTACCGTACGATCACTCCCTGTTGGAACCACCTACTACTTTGCAGTACGTGCGGTGAACCAAGAAAACAAAGAGAGCGCTTTTAGCCAAGAGGTATCTGTCACCGTTGGTGATCCATCCAGTTCTACCGCACCACTTGTTGCCGGATCATTGGGAAGTAATCCTCTCGAGGGATCTGTAGGAGAAACTGGAGGCCAAGTACCTGTACCAGGAGAAACAGGAACATCTTCTACTATCGCGTTCTTCCTCATTCTTTCCGCCGTCATTGGAACAGTCATTGCATCTCGAAGACAGATGATTGTTCTACCAATTTCAAACGATCAATCCCATGACTAATCTACATCCTCACTGGAATACAACAGAAAAGAGTGTAGCTGTAGAGACTCCTGTAGAACAGCCCATACGTTCACCTGCACAAAGGAAAGAAGCACCATCGAACATTTCGCGTAGGCCAGCAGCCATCACAGGGATAGTATTGGTTGTTTTTCTGGGTTTTGCATTCTACAAGGGCGTAGGAAGTCTGCGTGGGCAAATTGCCAATACATCTACCATTCATATTTCGAGTAATGGTTTCATTCCAGATATCACCGTCATCGATTATGGTCAGACTATTACGTGGATCAATGATGATACAAAACCCCATACAGTTACCTCCAGTGAGTTATGCGATGCAGAAACAGGAGCATGTCTCTCCCTAGGGCCTATCGCTCCAGGACAACAGGGGTCCTACACTATCAATGAATCTGTAGATCCAAGTATTTTTTCTTATGGCATTGCAGATTCTGATGCATTTTTCGGTCAAATTGTTGTCGGA
>CAZLFU010000079.1:0-5425 GCA_964558895.1 uncultured Candidatus Peribacteria bacterium | reverse complement strand
AACATCCCGAATATGAATAAATTTGTCCTTGAGAAACGTACTCGAAATATTAAACACAGTTTTTTCCACTTCATCGAGAAGTTCTGTCACCAATCGATCTTCTTCAAATCCAAGACCAGAAATTTTTTGACCGGCTTGAATTATTTTACGGTGAATTGACTTTGTTTTTACAATTTGGCCGTATTGGTAAATATGTGATGCAGTTGGTACAGCAGATGCCAAATCTGCTAAAAATGCGCTTCCTCCTATTGCATTCATTTTTTCACTTCCAGAAAGCTTGTTGGTTACCGTAACGAAATCGATGGGTTCGTGTGCTTGATATAATTCAAAAATTGCTTGAAATATTTCTTTATGAACTGGGTCGTAAAAATCCGTAGGATGAAGTACATCACTCACCTTAATGATGGCATCAGGGTCAAGAAGCAAAGCGCCCAGTACTGTGCGTTCCGCTTCGAGGGAGTGTGGCTGTGATTGAATTGTTGGAGTGGTAGTTGCCATACATACAAGGGGATTGGAATTGTAATTGGAGATATTTAAATGGCAATGTTTCACCATTGCCATCCCAATCAATGCAGGTCACTACGTGTTGTGAAATTGTGGAAAAATCGTGGAAAACTATCCTATATTCACAATTTTTAAGATTTCCTTTTCGATTTTTGCCGTCGTTTTGGGCTGACTCATAAGAAACAGACGAGCCGATTCTCTGCCTTGACCAAGAACTTCCTCTCCGTAACGGTAATATGCGCCAGACTTTTCAATAACGCCATGGAGTACTCCTAAATCGATAATGTCACCTTCTTTACTGATTCCCTTTGCATAGAGAATATCAAACTCCGCTTGTTTGAACGGAGGCGCAACTTTATTTTTTACTACTTTTACTCTTGTGCGATTGCCTACAATTTCCTGGCCATCTCCAGCTTTTTCAAGAATTTTATCGATACGTCTCACGTCCAAACGAAGAGAGGAGTAAAACTTGAGAGCTTGTCCTCCAGTTGTTGTTTCTGGATTGCCAAACATCACTCCAATTTTCATGCGAATTTGATTAATGAAGATAATTGAGCAATTCGTTTTGCTTACAATGGAAGTAAGCTTTCGAAGAGCCTGGCTCATCAAGCGAGCTTGTAAACCCATATGACTATCGCCCATCATGCCATCAATTTCTGCTTTTGGCGTAAGAGCAGCGACGGAATCCACCACGATGATATCGATGGCTCCACTGCGAACAAGTGTTTCGACAATTTCTAAAGCCTGCTCACCTGTGTCTGGCTGAGAAACAAGGAGATCATCGATGTTCACTCCAATTTTTTTAGCGTACTGCACATCGAGCGCATGTTCTGCATCTATAAATGCAGCCTTCTTGCCCTTCTTCTGTACTTCGGCAATTGCATGAAGTGAAAGTGTTGTCTTACCAGAAGATTCTGGACCAAAGATTTCGATAATACGCCCTTCTGGAATACCTCCTCCTAGTGCAATATCGAGTGCCAATGAACCAGAAGAAAACTTCTCAATATTGACATGCTTATACTCTCCCATACGCATAATGGCACCTTGGCCATACTGCTTTTCTATCTGTGCAAGTGCGTTTGCAATTGCCTCTGCTTTTGCGTCATTGGTTTGAGGATTTGGCATAAGAGTTTTGGTAGCTGCTTTACTCATGGTAGTGGAAGGAAAGGAAATGAAAAGGTGAATGTTCGTACACCATACTATTTCAATTGCCGAATTGAGCAATATTTTAGTGTTGCTAAGACCAATATATAATTGTGGTGTATTATCGTACACCTTTTACAAGCACCTTTTCACTTAGCCCAAATTGACAAATCATTGTTTGAGCCTCACGAAGAATGCTATAGACAACATCTGCTTCAAAAATACCTGATGACGATCCTTCTGCATAAAGTCGAGGGGATTTTGCAAGTGTAATTTGCATTCTTTCACGAAAAGCAGCTGCCCAATGAGGTGAAATAGTAATAATTGTTTTTTCAATTCCTCTCATGTAAGTACTCATATCCTGTACATTGCATGCTTTTATTCGAGACATAACTCCATGGTGTCTTTTTGTATCTAAAATTTCAAGCAGTAATACCCTTATAAAATGACATATCAATCCGTAGCACCAAGAAACCGCGGCGATTATCGAATCGCCGCTACGGGACTATGCCAAATAATGTTTGGTTCGCTCTACCATACATCCATTTTTCAGAAGAATCGGTGACTTTAAAACTACCCTCCAATCTTCCTACACTTTCCTACGTTATCTGTGGAGTCTGTGATCTCGCAGTAATACCCTTGAGGACAAAGTACACCAGCAGGACCTCCACAGGGGGTTATAGTACTTCCTGTTTGTGTTGGCACAGTGGTACCTATTTCATCTACTCCATCTACAATATGCATGGTACGAAGAAGTTGTAACCACTGCTCACGAAGAAGTTGGATTTCTGCATCTTCCCCGGGAGTAAACAGAAGAACAAGTACGTCATTTTTGCGTTGAACGTATACCTCCTGGCTTGTATCACCATCACGAAGAATTCGAACTGCTTTTAGACTATCTACAACAATAGGAATACCTGATGGGAATTTTTCGATACTATCTTTATAGATAGAAACAACTGGTTGGGTAGAACCAGTGAGTGTGAATTGTGCAGTTCCATCACTTTCGAGTGCACTCCAACGAGCTGGAACCTGAAGAGAAATTCCCAATTCTTTTGATTCCCAATCCATCGAAACATCTTCCAGACTCTCCAGAGAATCTACAACGAGAACTGGAGCGAGAGAGTAGTCTGTATTATGCTCAAACACACCTCGTAGCACAACACGCTGGTGGTCGAAAGAATGAAGATTGATGTGAGGACTTTCCACAAAAAAAGCGCGTTCTTCATTTTGTAGTAATTCATGGGTACCTCGACGCATGGCAGAGAGATCTATAGGAAGAAGAACTCCCGTCTCTGTCTGCTGACCAACTGGAAGAGCAGGGGCAACTCCTCCTTTGCATCCGGAAAGAAGAATGCCCAAAACACAGAGTAAGCCAACAATGGTAACAGATTGATAGTAGCGCATACGATCTTGAAGACGGTAAGCCTACACGGCTTACAGGGCATCTACAACCACCAATCGGATTACTTAGCGGAAGAATCAAATGCATACACCGCACGTCCAACACGCTTGAAGTATGGCATTTTTTGTAGATTCAAAGAGATTGTTCCGACTTTGACTGTTCTCTGCTTTGCAACTTCGGAAATAATCTCCTTTTTACTCAAAGGTCCTTTTTCCTTAAGAATCCTCTCGATGACGTCCGCAACAGTGCCAGACTCATATCCCCATTCTTTGAGAGCGTAGAGACCACGACCAACCAACACGAACTCTGGGTAACGGATCAATTCGTTGTGGACAGCCTGTACTGTAACGTTTTTGTGGTCAAATGTTGCTTCTCGAATTTGGTTCGCAATCTCCATAAAGTGAAGTGGCTCACCAGTCTTGCGAAGGATAATTTCAACTTTGTCTCGAATACTGCGTGGGCGAACAAATCTCCATTCGGTAAGTCCCCATCCTTCTACAATTTCCTTGAGACGCTCATCAATCTTAAGAGTGCTTACGATCAACTCTCTACTTGGCATGCGACCATCGAAAAGATTGAGAGCCTGGATAGCAGAAACGAGTTCGTCTGTTGCCATACAGGACTTTCTCTTTTTGAGGATTTTTACAATATTGCTGGAAATCTTGTTGATGTCTTCTGTTGCCAAAGATTCCAGTCTCCAAAATGGAGCATAGGTATTGCTCCTCTTTCCAGAAATGATTTCACTATCGATAGAGAAGGAGAGTCGAAGAACTGCTCCATCCACTGTGTTGCTTCCTTTGATCTGCTTAAGAACAGCAGTAATAAGATCATCCTCTCGCATAAGACCCCCGTGCATACGTAGTACAACCTTTGCAAGATCATTGACACCATCAAGTTGCGTAGTACGAACTGTCCTACGAAGTTTGCCAAGTGCGATACTCTCAATTTGACGAATACGCTCTCGTGTGACATTGAAGTGCTTGCCAATTTTCTCCAAAGTCTGCTTTTGATTACCTTGCAGTGCAAATCTTTTCTTAATCACACTCGACTCCTTTTCTGTTAGAACAAGAAATAAATTGTTAAGCAACTCTTGTAAATTTACAGTAAGTTGTTGAGTACCAGCGGTTTGATTGGAAGAAGTCATAGGAGTTACCAGGTCTTGCATGGTTCGAGGGGAAAGGAACAACCCTCGTTATACCAAAAATTTGACAGAGGTAAAAGTTCTCAGGACGGTTTCAGTAGACTTTATGCCCAAAATAAAGTGTTATAGACATAAGTAGAGTCTAGATAACTTGAAGGAACAAAGGTATATAATTTAACAACTTTTTGGAAGTTGTCAACTATTTCTTTCCAGTATTGTTTGCAATATTTGACAGGCTGCAGCCGCATTAGGGTCAGATTCTTGAATTCGTGGTGTGGTGTGCCTTTCATCTATCAAAGAATAGGGAATTTTGTGTGCTTTGAGCATATCTGCAAATTGTTTCACAATAAGAACCTGCTCACCCTCCTCTCCAGAAGGAAGCAGCGGTAAACCAAGAATCACTTCTGCAATTGATCGTTTCAAAACAATCTCCTGTACTTTTATCAGCAATTCTTCGAGTGAGGAGTGTTCAATGGTATCAAGAGGAAGGCAGATACCAGAAGTTACTTCTGCAAAAGCTACTCCTGTTCTTCTTAAGCCAACATCGAGAGCGAGATAACGAATCATGAAATGTAGTGTACGCAGGGAAGAGGAGTAGGGGCAATGATTGGGAAAAGGGATTTCAGGGATTTCAGAGAATACAGAGAATTCAGGGATTTCAGAGAATACAGGGATAATTGTGGTTCCCTGAAATCCCTGACTTCGCTGAAATCCTTAAACCAAAACTAAGCATCTCACATTCCGTTTTTCAAACTACTTCGCCGCCACCAACCTCGTCATACGCGCCTTCTTTCTATCTGCAGTTTTTGAGTGAATGATCTTCTTCTTTGCTGCCTTATCAATTGCTTTGTACAGTTCTGGAAGAAGCTTTGCCGCCTCATCTTTCTTTCCCTCCTTAATCAAGTCGGTTACCTTGCGAACCATAGTTTTGAGGTACGTACTATACGGACGAATACGCTGTCTGCGCACCTCGTTTTGCTTGGCCCTTTTGATTGCGGACTTAATTAACGGCATAAATACCGGGAAAGAGTAGGGAGCAGCCTTGCATTGGTCAAGAAAAAACTCCCTTTATGTAAGAGGAATTTTTAGACTGTAGAGGATTGACTGACAAGAAATACGAAGTAGAATGACCATCTACATCTTCCTGGTAACACCTCAAATTTATGTGTGGAATAATTAGATATATCGGTGCAAAGAACACCGCAGGCAGCTTCGTTCTCGATGGCCTGAAG
>CAZLFU010000078.1:0-5455 GCA_964558895.1 uncultured Candidatus Peribacteria bacterium | reverse complement strand
CCAGCATGGTTAGTTTCGAAGGAAGGGAATTTGAGTTATCGTTCTTTTTATGACAACTCTAAAACAACTAGCTGCAAACCGTCCAAATGGCACACATGGCAGAGGGCCAATCACCCCTCAAGGAAAAGCTGCCTCCAGAAAGAATTCCCTTAAGCATGGCATTCTTAGTCAGCATCTTTTCATTCCTATTGGTGAAGCAGGTGAATACAAAGTATTTATAGAATTTCGAGATCTTTTCTTCACAGAGATGCAGGCTGTAGGAGTTCTAGAAACACTTCTAGTTGATCGTCTCTTCGCAGCATTCTGGAGGCTCAGGCGTGTACACATTGCCGAAACAGGCTTGATCAAGAAACAAGTTGAGCCGCATTACCTGCAGTACAGTATCGATAAAATGGAAACGCTGGGAAAGGCTAGAGTAGATGATAAAAATACGTTCTTTCAGCGTCTACGCAGCAGCCAAGGGTGTACGCTTATGGCTGCTGCTATGGAATGCGTTATTGAACACATTGAAACAAAAGGCCTGCCGCTCTCTGATATTATGAGACGAAATTTTGAAAATGAGGTTGGATCTCAGCAAGGATTCTTCAAAACTGAAAATATCGGCGCAATTGATACTGCAACAAAACACAGAGATACGAAACCATTGTCGGATGATGATGTGAAAGTGTTAACGAATGTAGCATTGGAATCTGCCAAGGGCGCTCATGCATTCTTTTCGGGTGCTGCAGCAATTCTGAAATTAGAAGAGAAAGATGTACAGCGTGCAGATTTACACTCAAAGATGATCCCTCCTCTTGATCAACTTGAAAAACTACAACGTTATGATGCACATCTTCAGAGGGTTCTCCTGCAAACACTCCATGAGCTCCAGCGTTTGCAGGCAGCTCGACTGGGAATGCCTACACCGCTTACTGCAGCTCTGGATGTTACGCTTGATAACTCAAATGGGTTTGTTTCGTAATTCAGGGTTCGCATAGTGTTTGCATAGTTGTGGGCTCATTCTTATAGTTGGATTACGCGCTGCATCAGAAATCGGTGACACGCCAATCGTCCGTCCCGAGGGGGAGGAAACTCCCCCTGATGCAGGATTTTCTTATGGTAATTTTGCTCTTTTGCGCAGTAGAATATTAGTACAATGAGCATGTACGATGACAAAAATTGGGAATTCGATGCGTTTGCGGATGCGGACTATTCTCGGCATTCTCTAGCAGAACTAGTCGCTGTAATGGAAAGTATTTGTAAAGTAATAGAAGAGGAAATAGTTTGTAATAAAGAAAAAATTGAAAAAATAAATTCAGATTATTCATCAGTTCTCCAACGTTATTTCGAGAAAGGCGATATTAGAGACTATTTCAAAGAACCACTGAAATTACTCCAACTCACTGCTGAGGAACTCACTGAAATCTTAGACGAGATTAAGAAAGATAAAGTCAATCAGGCTCATATCCGACGCTTGAAGTATCTCGGCGAAGAAGGCGCAAAAGATTTTAATGAATGGATAGAATCTTTACATCCTCAAATGGGCGATGTGGATCTAATGTTAGACGTATCTGATCTCATGCATAATATTGGTACTACGGCCGCAGGTATAAAGGTTATGAAAAAAATAGCAGGAAGGCTAGAGATATATATTGATTGCAAGTTGCGATCAAAATCTGAACAGGATAAAAAAACCAATTTAAGAGCAACTAAGGGATCGAAATCCATCGATTATCGCAATCTAATTACTAGTGTTTACGATGCATCACCGACTTCATTACGATATGGGGATGGCAAGGAAGAAATGTTTAATGGAAAATCACAATTGGGCGATCTGTGGTATTTCCTGCTTTCCAATATCGACAAGAAAATTCCAAAAAAACAAGTAATGACCAACGTAAATTTAAGTGAAAAAGAAGCGCTGAGGAAGATAATAGAGAATCTTATTGATAAACTTGTACGCGTCAGCCATCTTCCACGTTCAGAGGTTAAAAGTTGGTTTGAGATTAAGGTAGATACCCTTTGCTTAAAGTCTTAGGTAGTGCTTACAAAGTTAGGCTCGCAAGATTGCGAGCATGGGCATTGAAACATCAACCATTAGCGATCTCGGAGCAAGTTCTTTTCTGTTAACGAAGCAACACACTCTCCTCTCTCTTGACCGTAGCAATCCACAACGTGTTGGTTTTGTTTTTGCAAGTACGCCGGAACTCAAACAGGACATCGACGCTTTTTGGAAGCGCACGGCGCGAGTTGATCCACAAACTCTTCTCTTAAATCAAAAAGCATTGAAGGCACAACTCTATTCCACCGATAGCCGATGAAACTCTCCCCTGAAGCCATCGGCCGTTTTCGTAAAGCTTGGGAGAGAACATATCCCAACACGCAGCTTACTGATGCGGAGGCGCAGGAATACGCCAGTCGCCTTCTCACACTTGTCTCTGCTGTAGTAGAGGGTCCGCGACGAGGAAGAGGCCCACCCTTTCCAGAGTAAGCCAGAAGCGTTCAATTACTTCATTCTCCCCCTATTTCTAATGCATTCAAATACTACACCATCGGCCATTCCAAGCCAAGAAAATAACAATGAAACACTCCACCGATTTCTCAAAATCGAGACGGATAAGGCGCCACAGGAGATACTCGATACTTTTGCTGAAAGTACGCCACAACTCAGTCCAGAGGATTTTCTCGCACGACTTCCGGGCAGTGAGCTTACACGTATCCAATACTTCGATGATTCCGAAGAAAAAGATGCAAGAAAGGCAAAAGAGGTTGGTGTTTTTGATCCTAGGTTCGCTCAGCAGAAGCAGAAAGAGAACTGTGGTGTCTTCTTCTCAGTAAATGGTTTTCAATCACATAGAAGAAAGGATTCACTCAAATTGATTCGTGGATTTTTTATCGAATGGGATGCTCCGAAAGCTGGCGCAAAGACTACTGAAGAAATTGTAGTACACAAAGCGAACATGCTACGCCGCTTACTTTTACTGGAAGGTACTTTTATACCTCACGTTATTATCGAAACGAAAAATGGGCTTCATTGTCTGTGGCTCATCGATTTCGATGACCATTCTCTGTCACCCGATGAATACGTAAAATACCAAGAAGAGATCGTTTCTTACTTTGATGCTGATCCAGGTGCAAAGGATGTGACTCGTGTTCTGAGGCTCCCTGGTTTTTTGCATCTTAAAGACCCAGCTAATCCCTTTCGTATTCGCTTCCTCTACCACGAACTTTTATGAAATCACATCCATTTGAAAACATCATCGGCGCATTTACTGGAACATCTGTTCCCACTCCATCGGTCGACATCGTGTCAGAGGTAGACCATACAACATCATCTATAACCCCTCAGTCTGCAAAGGGATCTGTTACCCCACGTTGGATGCAGGTGAAAGATGGTGTAGGACAGGGACAGAGAAATACGGCGGCGGCAGTGATGGCTGGCAAGCTTTTAAGTGACCTCTCTCGCAATCTTTGGTCCACAGCTTTCTTGCCAGCTATGGTAGCTTGGAACCGCAAGAACAAACCTCCTCTTCCTGATATTGAACTGAAACAGGTGTCTGAGGGTATCCTCAAACTGGAGGAGGCAAAACTTGCCCTTGCGAAGCAGGAGAAGAAGGAGCGACAGTCGGGAAGCGAGAAACTTTCGCTAATTAGCCTCATCACCGATGACAATTGTCGACCGTTTCACGATCAGCATAATGAACCGCACGCTCACGCGCGAGTGGATGATCATTGGGAAACTCTGCGTGTGGACTCTAAAGCAATGAAGCGGTGGTTACGTATGCTTAGTTGGCGCATGAAAATAGTCTCAAAACAAGAAGACCTCAAAGATGCTCTTTTGCGTCTCGAGTCCTCCGCTGTACATGAAGGCTCACGATTTCCACTGGAGACACGTATCACTCACATCAAAGAGGCACATGTATTTCTCTACGATCTTTCTGATCCGCTGTGGCGCGCTGTGAGAATTACTTCCGAAGGATATTCAATTGTGACTGAGCCAGGGATTCACTTTCGCAGATTCTCGCACCAAGAGCGACAAGTCGACCCAGTTGATGGCGGGGATCTGCGTGAATTGCTGACACTTACGAATCTCGCTGATGCTGATCAAGAGCTTCTTTTCCTCGTTCATCTTGTGTCCTGCCTGATTCCGTTCATCCCTCACCCTGTTCCTAATTTCCATGGACCCCAGGGATCTGCAAAAACGACACTTGCGAAGATGGAACGTGCACTCATCGATCCATCCAGCATGGGTGCATTGTCCTTCCCAGACAAAAGTAGGGAACTCGTTCAGCTTCTCTCACACCATTATATGGCGTTCTTCGATAACGTTTCAAAAATCACACAAGAACAATCGGACATTATCTGTAGAGCTGTGACAGGCGAAGGGAATTCCAAGCGCCGACTTCATTCTGATGATGAAGACATGATTTATAACTATCGACGCTGCGTTGGATTCACTGGTATCAACCCTACAGCTCGCAAGCCCGACCTTCTCGATCGTAGCATCCTGATACGCTTAAATCGTATTCCAGAGGAAAAGCGGCGCGAGGAACGGCTGGTGCTAGAAGACTTTGAGGCAATGCGTCCACGCTTAGTTGGTGCAATGTTTGCAACTCTTTCGAAAGCTATGGCGATCTATCCAGAGATACAGCTTCAGCGCCTTCCTCGAATGGCAGATTTTTGTCGGTGGGGCTGTGCTATCGCTCGTGCTCTCGGCTATGACGACCGTGACTTCCTTAGAGTTTACTTTGCCAACATCAAGCAACAACACGAGGAGGCGATCCAAGCTGATCAGCTCTCGACAGCCATACAGGCTTTCATGGAACAATATCCGAACGGATGGACAGGCAAGGCATCTGAACTTTTAGAAGAACTGGGGGCCGTTGCGATCAAGGAAAAACTGGACATCAAGGGTCAAGACTGGCCAAAGCGTGCGAATATTCTCAGTCGTCGGCTCAATGAGATAAAGACGAACCTTCTTGAAGTTGGTATAGCGATTGAATGGGATCGAGGAACTGGCGGTACCCGCAAGATTATCCTGTCATCAACTACAACGAATACCATCGCAACCGACACATCTTTAGTAGTCGCAAAAGATCACAATGATAGTTGTGTCGATACTGTGCAAGCAGCAAAAGAGGTCTTCGCTGTATTGCCCAATGCAGTGACGATTCCTAATACCATCGTCACCACATCGTCACACCAGAATCTCATATCAGGAAGCCAAGGTGACGATAGTGACGATGATGACGATCATTCGGAGGCTTCTTCAGAGACCGAGAAAGATTTTTAATCTTTACATCTTGTTCTGTGCTATGATTACTGTGAATCCACATCACCGTTTCTCGCGCCAGCGTTTGTGCTGCCTAGTAGGCAGCCGTGCACTGATGTCGCGAGACTGATGTGGATTCCACGGCTGCCTTCTGGGCAGTTTCATTTCCCTTCGCTCCTATGAACGTCCCAGAATACATCCACC
>CAZLFU010000077.1:0-5474 GCA_964558895.1 uncultured Candidatus Peribacteria bacterium | reverse complement strand
TGCACCGGAAACCTTTTTGAAAGAATGTTTGATTGGCGGATTTGATCGCGTGTTTGAAGTAGCACGAGTTTTCCGCAACGAAGGCTTGGACCCTAGTCATCTGCAAGACTTTACGATGATTGAACATTACGCTGCGTACTGGGATTATCAGCAGAATATGAAATTTACAGAGGAAATGCTGGGCTCTGTACTTAAGAAGATGACTGGTACAACAAAAGTAAAAATTCCAAACAGAGATGGAGAACTTGTCGAAGTAGATTTTGCTCCACCTTGGCCACGCCTTTCTCTGCGTGATGCTATTCAAAATGCATGTAAAATTGATATCCAAGATTGCCTCACTGCAGATGACTTACGAGAAGCCATCAAGAAAAATAAGATCGTGCTCGATATCGACATCAACAAACTTGGTCGTGGAAATTTGATCGATCAACTCTATAAAAAGGTGAGTAGGCCTTCCATTGTACAACCGACTTTTCTTACAGAGCATCCAATTGACCTCTCCCCTCTTGCACGGCGCAACGACAAAAACTCTATGATTACAGATCGCTTCCAGTTGGTTGTGGGTGGATGGGAAATCGTCAATGCATACTCCGAATTGATTGATCCTGTAGACCAAGCAAACCGATTTGAAGAACAGGCAAAAGCACATGCTAAAGGAGATAGCGACGCACACGACAAAGATGATGACTATGTAAAAGCACTGGAATATGGCTGTCCGCCCTGTTCCGGGTGGGGCATGGGCATCGATCGTATCGTTGCACTCCTTACACAGCAATCCAACTTGCGAGATGTCGTGCTCTTCCCACTCATGAAACCGACTGTGGTATCGCAAGATCAACCAGAAGAAACACCAACTTCAACTCCTCTCTTGGAAGAAGGAGGAAAGTATTTGCTGCAACATGCGGAGTATGGACATCTGTTACCAGGAGCTCATGGACTACTAGAAGCACATACAGACAACACCAAGGCACATCTCATTGCTACCGGTGCAACGATGGAAGTGCTAGCAAAGAAATTTGGAGGAGACACAGAAACCTGGAAGGTAGCAGGTATGCTGCACGATTTGGATTGGGATGCATTAGAGAAAGATGCAGAAGCTCACTGCGGAAAAACTTTGGAAGAGTTGCTCAGTACTATCGAAGCGCCAGCAGAATTACTAGGAGACATCCGCGCACACTACGCTCACAAATATGGCACAGAGTATCCACTCGATACCATGCTACGAAAGTGCCTGTACTGTGCAGATGAGCTCACTGGTTTCATCATTGCTGTAACACTGGTTCGCCCTAGTAAAAAAATTGCAGATGTGGAAGTGAAGAGTGTGACCAAGAAGTTGAAGGATAAAACATTTGCTGCTCAAGTTGACCGGGAGCAGATAAAACAATGCGAAACACTCCTTGGCATTCCACTCAATGAAATGGTAGAAATAACGCTTAATGCGATGAAAGGTGTTGCTGAAGATATTGGATTGTAAAACTGCCCTCACCCCGCCCCTAACGGGGCACCCCTCTCCCGAATCGGGAGAGGGGAAGATACCGCGTATGCGGGATCGGGGGTGAGGGTAGTTTTACACTTCCACCACCTCTCCTCTCTCGGGCATCACCATTTCTATTTTTGCCACATGTTCCATACGTTTGGCGAATGGTTCCATTTGTTCCATCTCTCCATGTACAAGCATAACTTTTTTGAGCCCTTCTATTGAGAGGACATAGTTATCCAAATCTGCCATATCTGCATGGCCAGAATATGCATTGATGTACACAGTTTCTGCTTTTTTAGTGTAGGTATGATCGAAGATCGTCACGTCACTAAATGTTGGATCAATAATCCGACGACCAAGTGTATTTTCCGCCATGTATCCCACCGCCAAAATCGTATTTCGTGCATCTTCAATTTCATTTTTCAAATGGTGACGAATACGTCCTGCTTCACACATACCAGACCCCGCCATAATAACCATAGGACCAGGTGTCCCATTGAGCTCTTTACTTTCCTCTACGCTCTCGGTGTATCGAACAAGTGAAAATTCAAATGGATTATGTGCACGCGAGAGGAAATGCTCGTACATTTTCTCGTCATAACATTCTGGGTGTTTCATAAATACTTCCGTCACACGCGATGCAAGTGGCGAGTCGATCACAATGGGAACTGCAGGAATTTCCTTCGCATCCCAGAGTAAATGCAATTCGTATACAATTTCTTGCGTACGCTCCAAAGAAAATGCAGGAATAAGTACCTTTCCTCCACGCTTTGCAGTACGAATAATCACCTCTTTGAGGTGTTGTTTTGCAGTACTGATGTCTTCGTGCTTTCTATTACCATACGTACTTTCACAGATCAGAAATTCTACCGAAGGCATAGCAGCAGGATCGCGAATAATAGGAAGTGTATTGCGACCAAGGTCTCCGCTAAAGCCTATCCTACGTGGTACACCATCTTTTTCTGTTACCTCCATGAGTACCATGGCTGCTCCCACAATGTGACCTGCTTCGAGAAATTGAACCCTTAATCCTTCGCAAGGAGAAAACCATTCATTGTAATTTTGCCCCTCAAAAATTTCCATACAATCAATGGCATCCTGCTGTGTATACAGCGGACCATCACATTGCATCATGGAATCTGCCAAGTGCTTACAGAAGTATTCTTCATCCTTTTCCTGAATGAATCCAGAATCTTGGAGCATCACTTCTGCCAAATCTCGTGTGGCATACGTGCAATGCACTTTGCCTCGAAATCCATTTTTAAAAAGCAATGGAATACGGCCAACGTGATCCATGTGCGCGTGGCTCAAAATGACAGCATCCATGTCTTGAGCAGGATCAAACGTAAACTGAGAATTTTTGACTGCTGCTTCATCACGCTTTCCTTGAAACAAACCACAATCGAGCAAGACTCTCTTGGTGCCAGATGCAGTTTCATACTGTAATTCGTGACAGGTTCCTGTTACCTCACGAGCCGCTCCATGTGGGATAATTTTCATCGGTGCCAGTATGAATGAAAAAATATGAATTAAGAAGTCAGAATTTTTCATTCCAAATTCATTATTCGATCCATTGTTGCTTAATTGCAGGATAAATGGCAGTTCTTTTCAGTTGAAGAGAATCAAGTCGAAAGATCCAAGCTCGTCAAAAGCTGATCTCGCTCGGACTGAGTCAATTCTCGTAATTCTCCAGCTTTGAGTGATGAATCCTGCAAACTTGTAATGCGAATGCGCTTGAGATCTTTTACAGGGGAACCCACCTTTTGACACATGCGACGTATTTGCCTGTTTTTTCCTTCTGTAAGAGCAATGGTAAATGTATTTGTATTCATACGTTTGACGACTGCTGGTTTGGTTTTTGATCCCAAAATCATCATACCTTCTTTCATTTTGCGAAGCTGCCCGTCTGTGATGGGTTCTTGAGTCACTACTTCATATTCTTTTTCGTGGTAATACTTGGGGTGTGTGAGTCGGTATGCAAGTACACCATCATTGGTAAACAGCAACAAGCCCGACGTGTCTTTATCCAGTCTTCCTACAGGATAAATTTTTCCCTGAAGGTTTTTGGGGAGAATATCTCGAACAGTTGTTTGGTTGCTCGTTACTGGTTTCGAGTGAGAAACTGAACTCGGAACTAGTAACTCGGAACTAGTAACTCGGTTGCTCGTTACCACTCCAACTGGTTTATTCATCAAATAATACAGCATGTTCTGCCGATCATTTAAAACCTGCCCGTCTACTTCTATCATATCTATTTCTGGATCAGCCTTGTCACCGATGCTCACAACCACTCCATTTACCTTTACCAATCCCTGCTCAATATACTCTTCTGCCTTCCGACGAGAGCAAATACCACGAACCGAGAGAATCTTTTGTAAGCGTTCTTGCATGGAATCATAGTACATGAAGTTATCAGCTTTGAGAGCTGTGAGATTTGAAAGCCATGTTTTGTTTTTCGTTTGTCTGTTTTTCGTTAATTCCCGAAAACTATCAACGAAAAACTAATAACTTAATACTCATAGGTCAGCACTCAAAGCTCGAAACTTACACCGTTGCGTTTTTCATGATCACACTCCAATCCAAACTCTTATTATCTGCAATCCATTTCTCAATGAAAGGACTTACCACAACTGCAAGAATCAAGTTACTGATGACATGACGGATGGTGAATGGAATCTGCCCAGTAAGAGCTTCCATAAATGGTTGACCAAAGAAGAGTGGCCCCACGCTTAAACCTGTAATGACATCGTACAGAATAGTTCCTACAACGGCATAGATTGCGTAATACTTGGCACCAGTCCTGTGACCGTGACGGAAATACACGTAGGATCCAAACCCAAGCAATCCGTATGCAATTGCTGTAATGAGAGTCCACATTCCCACTTTGGCAGTGAGCATGTCAAAAAGAAGGATACTAAAGAATCCAAAGGAAAAGCCTGCAACACCACCCATATGCTTGCCAAATGGCATGGTAGTAGCCAAAAGAGGCTCTATATTTGGTGGTCGAAATGGCAAGAGACGTACACCAAAACAGAGGATAAAACCGACTATAAACTTTGGCCACGTCTGCAAAACAGTCTTCATACAGAATTACCGTAAGCTTACCCCGTACAAACCTCAAGCAAAGAGTAGAGTTTTTTCGCTACAGAACGATGGAATCTCTATATTTGGTAATTGGATCCAGCGTCCGAAATAGTGATGGAATGCGGGTGACTTTCGCGTAAGCCTGCAGGGGTAATACGCACAAAAGTCGCCTTTTGGCGGAAGCTCTCCAGATTACGTGCACCAATGTAATACAGCGAGGACCGTAGGCTTCCCTGTACTTGATAGAGAAAATCTACAACAGATCCTTTATAAGGCACTAGACCTTCTACTCCTTCTGGGATCAAACGACTGTTACTTGCCTCCTGCTTTTGACCATACCGTGCAGCACTTCCCTTCTTCATAGCTCCGATAGAACCCATACCACGATACTGCTTAAATTCTTCTCCATTGATAGTTACTGTTTCTCCAGGGGATTCGCTAAATCCTGCAAGCATCGACCCGAGCATGACTGCATGTGCACCGCACCCCAGAGCCTTGGCTATATCTCCCATCTGACGAATACCCCCATCTGCGATTACCTTCACATCGGAGCCATTGGCACCTGCAAGTGCTTCAAAAATTGCGGAAACCTGAGGTACGCCCATGCCTGTAACGATGCGTGTAGTGCAGATACTTCCTGGACCCATGCCAACACGTAGGATATTCGCTCCAGAATCTATAAGTGCTTTTGCCGCTTCTGCTGTTGCAATGTTTCCTGCCATCACTGGTACATCCGACTTTTTCTTAATGAGCTTCACAGCATCCATAATTCCCTTGGAGTAGCCATGACCAGAATCGACAACAATCATATCTACCTCTGCTTGTATCAAAGCATCCAAACGCATTTCCAAGTCTGCACCTACTCCCACAGCAGCACCCACCTGCAAGCGACCTTTGGTATCCAACGTAG
>CAZLFU010000076.1:0-5504 GCA_964558895.1 uncultured Candidatus Peribacteria bacterium | reverse complement strand
TAAAAAACCCTCTGACAAATCGTAGGATTCGTGGAAGTAGAATTTTTTCACTCCATATGGCTTTTCGCTGGTGTGGCTCGTTTTGAAATGCAATAAGATCGTGAATAACACAGACAGTTGGCACACGACCACGAAGCAACAAAGGAACTATAAAGCTGGTTGTTCCTAGAAAGAAATCTGGTGTATCTCTCCGCAAATACTTTGCAGCACGAAGGTGCCATAAAATTCCAGGAGGAAAGGTAATGCATGTTGACTGCTTTTTCCATTCCTCTGGAACCTCTGTATTTGTAAGAAGTACAAGAGAATGATTTCTCTGAAGAAGTTCTGAGACAAATCCATATACCCACTGGCCCTTACCAGTACGTATGGTTGCACATGCCTCTCGAACATCGATTGCTATCCTCATAGACATAGTCTAGTGACAGAGGACAACTGATGCTATGCTAAAGGTGCATGTGGAAAACAGTACTCAAAAATATGGCAAAACTAGAATTGGAGGAAAAAATTCTCAATCTTGCACTTTTGATGTCCATTGTTGGTATCTTTTTCCCTTGGATGAGTGGTGAGTGGCTGGGTGGCGATAGAATCCAGTTTACCGGTTTTCAGTTTTATACAGTGTTTCTTGGTTTTGGAATTTTCTTCCTGCAGGTATTTACCCTCTCTATTACCCTTGTTCCTCTCGCTGGAGGACGTTCTTTTCTTAAGAAACGGTACAAGGACGTAATTCGACTCTGTACAACAGCACAGGCAACAGTGCTTTGTCTTGCTGCACTCTCTGTTCTCACAAAAATTACGTTTGAATTTTCTCGGGTAGAAGTACGTTTTGGCCTCTATATCACATTGATTGGAAGTATGGTTTCCACTCTGTACACCTTTTTGCGCTACCAGGAGCAGAACAGACATCAAATAGAAGAACTCTTTCATTATCCAGAAACGGAGGAATTTTTCGAAGAAACGCAAATGCCACCCAATTACGTTCCACCACCTCCACCACCTCCACCACCAGCTTCTGAGCCAGAGGAACATAGGCTTCATCCAAGTAAGGATCCAGTTGTCATGAGCCATTGAAACTAGTAGCGTATGAGCAGTTACCACCCTTACTTATGAGTGATATCTATAAAGATGATGATTTCGTGTATGTAGACCCCGAAGCAAGAAAAGTTGTAGGTCTTGTAGAGTGGGGGAGCGATGGCAATGCCAAGCCACTTTTAATGAAAGACACCAAAGTAGTAAAAAAGGAGGAGGAAGAAGATGATGGCAAGGCCAAAAGAAAACGGATTATTCGAAAGCGCTACTATCCATGGGGAAGCTACCGATCGATGAAGAAATTGTACAGACTCGAAGGAAAAGCAGAAAAAGAATCTGCAGGTTCCAAGACACTCGACGATGTGCTCGAAAAAGCACTGGAAAATCCTTTCTGGTGATTACTCTGAAAGCACAGAAACCATTTTCTGTACTTCGTTTGCAGAACCAGAAAGAAAAGGTGTTCGTTGATCTATGTCTGTAATTGGCTTATCGAGAATATCCTGTATTCCGTCGCTGGAGAATCCTCCTGCTTGATGAACAAGATATGCAAAAGGTCCACATTCAAACACGTGGCGAAGTTTACCATTTGGAAATTTGCTCCCGCCAACATACGAAAACACCCCCTGTCCTTTGCTTACAATGTGGTGCATATCTGCAACCATACAGCCGGAATACCGCAGTGATTTTTCTTCGAACCATGAAAGTACCACCTTTTTATATGGCTCGTTGTCTATGATTGCTTTTAAGTTACCTGGGCTAAAGTTTTTTGCCTCATCAGCAATTCCCAAAAATTCTCGTTGCAATACAAATTCTCCAACATCATTAAGGAGAAACTCATGAACTCCATCACCAGTTGAATAGACCAACAGAGTTCTTGGGCCATATATCACATACAATGCAGCAACCTGTGAACGTGGTGTTTTCCCAATCACTGTTGACCCTTCATACACACCAAAGATTGAACCAATTGCAAAATTAACTTCGACAAGAGAGGATCCATCGAGTGGATCAAATACAACAGAATATGGCGCATCAGACGAAAGCTCCACAATTTCCGATTGTTCCTCGGAGATATAGGTCGCAACCAATTCACTCTCGCAAAGATGCTGGCGAATAATATCATCACTCAGAACATCCAATTTCACTTGTTCCTCGCCAAACTGATTGGTTCCCCCCGATAACCCCGTATCTGTTGTTTGAATAGCGTAACTGATGTACTTGGCAGCTCGAGAAATATCCAAGAGTAGATGGCGCAAAGAATGCTCTACTTTTGCTCTATGAAACAAATGATAGTTGAGTGAAATTTTCTCCGGAACTGGGCAAGAATTTTTGGACATACGTAATTTAGAGCATAGTACCTATAAAAGCAGTCATTTCTGTGACGCGCATCGCATAACCCCATTCATTATCATACCAACTAAGTATCTGTACACCTTTACCATCTACTACTTTTGTAGATTGCGCGTCAACGATGGAACTGTGAGGATCTGTCATTAAATCCATACTCACGAGATATTCATCTGATACATCCAGGACGCCTTGCATTGCAGGGTCTTTCGCCGCAGTGCGCAAAATAGTATTCACAGCTTCGGCATCTGTTGATTCTTTCACTGAGAAAGCCATATATGCACAAGAAACTGTTGGAACAGGAACACGAAACGCCATTCCATCCAATTTTCCACTGAGGTGCGGGAAAATTTCTGAACATGCCTTCACTGCCCCCGTGCTTGTTGGAATAATGGAAAGTGTCGCAGCTCGAGACCGACGGAAGCTATTGCCTTCCCTCGGCTTATTATCAAGTAAATTTTGTGAGACAGTAAATGCATGAACCGAACCAACAAGAAGCCTTTCTACTCCTAGGGACTCATCAATTGCCTTAATAATTGGGGCAATACAATTAGTCGTACAGGAAGCATTGGAAACAATGAGTTGATCTGCAGTAAGCAAGTGATCATTGACACCTTTTACATAGGTGGGTGTTCCGTCTTTCATAGGAGCCGTCACAATGACGCGCTTTGCACCCGCATCCAAATGCGCTTTTGCTGATTCTGAAGTAGTAAAATGTCCTGTTGCTTCTACCACAATATCTATGTTCAATTCTTTCCAGGGGCACTTGGATGGATCTTTTTCTTTGACAACATGTACCTCTTTTCCATTGACAATCAAACTTTCTCCTTGTGCATGTACATCCCCAGCAAATCGACCATGAAGAGAATCGTATTTTAGTAAATACGCTCTCATCTCTGCATCAGAGGACGCATTAATTGCAACAACCTCTACAGTTTCTTCATAACGAGAAGAGGCGAATTGGCGATGCACGTTGCGACCAATGCGACCATATCCGTTTATGGCGATGCGAATCATAGTGCAGAAATAATACGGAGAATTGGAGGAATAGCAACTCAATAACCCCTCTGAATTTTTTTAGTCAATCATTCCTATGATAATCCCCAAAAAAGCAAAAAATGCTCCTACTATCCATAGTCGCATCGTCACTTTGCTTTCACCCCAATCTAGTGCTTCGAAATGATGATGAATGGGTGCTGCTCTAAAAACTTTTTTTCCTCCACGAAACCTTTTGCTCGTAAGTTGAATAATGACCGAAAGAACTTCTATCACAAACACAAATCCAACAAGTGGAAGAATAAGCATCTGATCTGTCATCATAGCAATCACCCCCAATGTTCCTCCCAACGATAACGCACCAGCATCTCCCATATAAAAAAGTGCGGGTGGTACGTTGTGCCATAGAAACGCAGCAATTGCTCCACCGCAAACTGCGCAAAATGCAGCAAGAACAAATAGTCCCTCGAAATATGCTAAAACACCAAATGATGCAAAAGCGATGAGAAGAAGTCCTCCCGCTAAACCATCGAGACCATCAGTAATATTGACAGAATTCGATGTCCCTACAATCACAAAAACAAAGATAGGAATATACCACCATCCTGCAGAAAAAGTACCAACAAGTGGAATAGAGATTTCGTGGTAACCAAGCTTAAAGTAAAACCAAAACGCACCCAGCAAACTCACTATGCATAGTGCTGCAAGTTTTGGAAGCCAATCAATTCCTTTCTTTTTCCCGAGACCTGCAACATTGAGATAATCGTCAATGACGCCGAGAATACCAAAAGTGAGAAGTACAAAAAGGGGAAGATACACCTGACCTCGCTGGAGTAATGAGCTTTCCACAACTCCAGTAAATGAAAGAATGCGAGAAAAGAAAACAGTCAGCAAGATCGAGCCCCAAATAAGGATGCCCCCCATTGTAGGAGTACCAAACTTATTTTGATGATACTTCTGAAAAATAGTCGCTTCCTTTCCATCGACTGTTTCAACACGAAGCTGCTTCCCTAGTTTGTTTTTAATGAGAAATGAAACAAACCTGGGTGTAAGAATAAGCCCTACAACAAAAGCAAAGAAGGCATATCCCAAAATAACCTCAAGAGGGATATCGGGGCGAACTGGAATAAAATCCGGATTCATAAAGAAATTGTACTCCTAGAAAAAAGGTACCGCTACGAATTACTATGAGCTTTGTCGATATCGTAAAAGCGCATTTGCTCTTTTTTTAGAAGCAGTTCTACTCTCCCAGTCGGACCATTTCTATGTTTACGAATGTAAATATCGGTTACGCCTGGCCTGTCACTATCCTCTTCGTAATAATCTTCTCTATACATCATCAGAACCACATCAGCATCTTGCTCAATGGATCCAGAATCGCGAAGATCGGAGAGTCCTGGAATATTTCCTGGTCTACTTTCCACAGCACGAGAGAGTTGAGACAAAGCAACGATTGGAATATGCAACTCTCGGCCCAGTTGTTTGAGTGAGCGAGAAATTTCGGAAATTTCTTGGACGCGATTTCCCACATAACCAGAATTTCCCGTACTCATTAGTTGCAAATAGTCGATAATGAGAAGATCTAATCCATGCTCCATTTGCAACCTTCGTGCTTTTGCGCGAAGTTCAGGAATTGTTGATGCAACAGAATCATCAATAAAAATATTTGCTTTACTCATTTCATCCATAATAGGGCCCATATTTTGAAAATCACTATCATCAAGTTGACCCCTCTGCAATTTCCAAGAATCTACGCCAAGCATAGAGGCAAATAAGCGATCTATCAGTTGCTCCTTGCTCATTTCTAAGGAAAAAATGCCTACACTTTTTTTAAACTTGATAGCTGCGTTTTGCGCTATATTAAGCGCTAAACTCGTCTTTCCCATGGAAGGGCGTGCAGCAATAATGATAAGATCACTTGGCTGCAAGCCAGAGAGTTTGAAGTCCAGTGCATGAAAACCAGTTGGAACACCTTTCACTTTTTCTTCCTCTGTTGATTCGTGCATTTCTGCAAATTTTTCATATCGTTGATCCAAAACATCCCGAATATGAATAAATTTGTCCTTGAGAAACGTACTCGAAATATTAAAAACACTTTTTTCCACCTCATCGAGAAGTTCTGTCACCAATCGATA
>CAZLFU010000075.1:0-5578 GCA_964558895.1 uncultured Candidatus Peribacteria bacterium | reverse complement strand
CCTTCGTCGATGCCAATATCTGTTGTAAAGAGAATGTTGTTGAGAAGCGCGTGTTTTGCATATCGTGCATACCAGACATCTTCTTCTGCATCGAGAGTGGGTATCTGGTAGAACCTGTATGCAATCTTGAGAGCCTCTGCAAAGTTTACATCCTGCTCTGGTTGGAATCGGCCATCTGCATATCCTTTTGCCAGGCCTTTTTCTAATGCAGCAGCAACGTACGGTGCATACCAAGCTTCTGTATCTACATCTGGAAATGAAGATACTTCACTTCCAGAGCCAGATGTTTCTATAGCAAATGATGAATCTGTTTCCAGAAGCATCTTGAGGAATTCTGCCCGGTTTACAACCTGGTCTGGATGGAATGATCCATCTTCATAACCATCTACAATATGTTCATCTTTTGCCCAAGTAATTGCCTCGGCGTACAGATGATCCATGGCAACGTCTGTAAATAATACCCCTGTTGAAGATTCTACTTTTGTATCTTCTTCTTGGATCAATTCATCCTCTTTTACTTCTATTCCATTTTCTATAATGGAAGAGGAAGAAGTTGATTGCTCTAGTTGTTCATCATCATTTGTATCACTGGAGACAACAGTAGAAGCGAGAATTTTGATAGTACCTCTCGTACGAGAGTGCACTTCTATGTACTGTTCTTGCTTTGTTTCAAAATTCCATGCATTACCTAACCCTGCACCATTGTGCACGCGAAGATCCAGAGATCTTACTCTCGAAATATCACTTGGACTAAATTGGATGGAATCATGTGTCCATCGGATAATATCTGTCTTATCGAGGAGCAACGATCCAAAATAGATGCCTTTACCAGTATCACCAAATCGATAGCCTTGGATCTCATAGATCCGACCAGCTTTCAAGTATGTTGCGGGTTCCTTCGTCGTCAAATCCAACACGTTGGCAATTTGCGGATGTGCTTTGTAGGTGGCAATTTCCTTATTCACCTTTACACGTTCTACTTCGCACTCTTTCTCTCCAAAGAGAATTTGGCAGTTTTCGCGGTCTTCGTATTGAATAAGAATGACCACACCCAGAGGTGGGGCATTTTTCGGTGGTGTGAAGGTGATGTTGCTGGGTGTCCATTTGGTAATGTTGGCATGATCTGCTTTGAAGCACTTGAGATCTTCTGTATTTGATTCTGGCGCAAAGCAAAGTTTACTTAACGAAGGGATCGGACCTTGTAAATTTATTCCATTGATCATCACAACGGTATCCAAATACCAGACTGTTTCATTCAGTTCTCCACGTACGTCGCTATCAGCATTGGCTGTAAATGGCAGAAAAATGCAGAGGAAAAGGCCGAAAATAATGGAGCGTTGAATCAAAGGGGAGCATGATAGCATGTTGACAGCAATCTGCCATACTGTTGATCACCTATTTGGTTCAACTACTCTGTCCTGTGAGGATGCTTTGTAATTTTCTGTAGGCATCCATCGTATGTTGTACAGTATCAATACGAATTCCTGTTTGATCTTTATTGATACGCAGTGCCCCGATTATCCTCTCTGGCTTCTTGAATGCTGCAGCACTTTTAGAATCGTATTGAAGCCTGATTAAATTGTTCACAGCGATATCAATCGCTTGGAGATACTTTTTCTGATGCACCTCATCTTGTGTGAGGAGTGCAATTTCGTAGGCATACGCGAGACCTTCTGTATAGACGCCATCGGAAGAGGAGTGAGGCTGACCGTATTGCGGAAATGCAGGATTGAAGAATCTTCCAATCTCATTGGTAGTATCTTGAATTTTGAGAAGCTCATCATTGAGGACAAAGATAGCGTCTGCATAGTGTTGATCTCCTGTGATCTTCCAGAGCATGTTGAGGGATAGCGTGTGCCATGGCACGTAAGCAGGATAGTAATTTTCTGCCATATGAGTGACATATTTTTCGATGTAATACTCCTGTGATTTGATAGCAGCTTCTAGATATTTCTCGTCGCCAATTTTTTGATAATACTCCACGAGAGCAAGGAGCGCTTCTCCAGAGTAGAACGTGAGAAGATACTCATCATCGTATTCATAGTCTGGTTCTTTGAAGAAGGAGTGAAATGCACCTTCTTCACTCATCATAGAGAGTATTCCTTCTGCTAGTTTTACAGCCTGATCTTTGTACGTTTCAAAGTCTGGACTCCAGACTATGGTACGCAGAAGCATGGCATTTGCCCCTAGCTTTGCCTTGTCATCGTAATAGACATATCCCAATCCATTTTCCTCCTTATACCAATACTTCATAAAAAACTGCATGTTGTCTTCGTGCATGGGCATGAGTTCTGGCCGGTCGTGTGAGAGTTCGGCCAAAAGTCTTGCTGCCATCAATTGTCGAATGGCATTGTTGCTGGTTGGATACTCTTCTTTCTCTGGATAGTAGATGTAATGAAAAAGTCCTTTGTCTCGCATGTTATCTAGCAACCAGTTCTCTGCGAGTTGGTACGAATAATTGACGCGATCAAGAAGTGGTGCATCTGGAGAGACCGCCTGCTGGGATGTTGTACATCCACAGAGGAGTAGTCCCGTGAGCCAGAGTATCCATCTTTTTTTCATGGTGCTATCATTCCCGAATTCAAAGGAAGAGACAATGGGCATCTACCCTCACCCCCGTCCGCTTACGGCGGACTTCCCCTCTCCCGTCCTTCGACAGTGCTCAGGATGACATGGGAGAGGGGTGCCCCGCTAGGGGCGGGGTGAGGGTAGATGAATCCTTTAGCATCTTCCTTCTTTTCGCTACCCTATCTCCATGCAACCAGTAGACATCGTCCTTGGCATCATTGGGCTTCTCTGCATTGTAGGAATTTTGGTTCTTGTTCCTCGTCTTTTTATCATCATTCCCTTTATTCCTACATCTCTGCCTGTAGTGGAGAAGATGATTGCTTTGGCAGACTTGAAAGGAAACGAAGTGGTTTATGATCTAGGAGCAGGGGATGCTCGTATTTTGATAGAAGCAAAGAAGAAATTCCCTGCCATTACTGCAAAGGGTTGCGAACTTGCTCCTATGGTGTGGCTGTGGGCACGAGTGAAAATTTTCTTTTCTAAGCAGGATGTCCAATTGGATTTAGGTAGTGCTCTTAAAATGGATGTGAGTGATGCTGATTGTATTTTCCTGTACCTGTTCCCCGAGTATTTAGAGAGGATAGCAAAGAAATTTGATGCAGAGTTGAAGCCTGGCACCAAAGTGATTTCTCACGAGTTTGCGATGAAAGGGCGTACGCCAAAAAAGATGATTGAGTTAGATTGGAAGAAACGCAAAAAGCCAATTTATTTGTACGAGTGGTAATTTAACGTTACTTATGTTGTTTTAAATACCCCCAGTCGAACCCATCGTTGCCATGCTGGTTTTTTCTTTTTGATGAGATACCAAATACTTCGCATGAGTGCTTGGTATTCTACGATGTCCATAAAGTAAAAGAGTACCCATGCCCCTGGTGCGAGAAGTAGCAGGTTTGCATGGTGACGAATCTTGTGATCGGTAACAATTTGGAAAGAAATGATACTTGCGAGTAGCAAGATAAACACTACCAGTGGAACAAAGTCGTTTGTGTAGAAGGTATATGTGTAAAATACAGTAAGAAGAATACCTTCGAAGAAGAGAAGAAATTCCGAGAATAACGCGATAGGAAGAATCAAAAAACAAAGATACATATTGTGATGTTTTTTGAGACTGAAGAATAAGTGACGATATTTATAAAATGTCACCAATCGGCCAAACTTCCAACGAAGTCTTTGCTTACACAAACCACTAAAGCTTGATGGTCCTTCTGTGTAGACAACTGCATCTGCTGCGTACTTCACGAGGTACCCATTATCTTGCAAGCGTGTCGATAGCTCGATGTCTTCTGTAATGATACTCTCATCAAAACCACCTAAGTTTTTAATGATTGCTTTTCTGTATGCTGCTGCAGCACCTCCTACAATGTACACTGCATTCAAGAGTGAATCTGCACGTTTAAAATAAAATCCGTACAGGTATTCCAACTGCTGTACGAGCCCGATTGGCTTGCGGCGATTTCCGATGATTACATTGCCTGCAACAGATGCAATGCGTTCATCTGCAAAGTGCCTCACGATATTTTTGATTGCACGTGCATCCATGATGCTATCTGAGTCGATAGTCATAACAATGTCTCCTTTTGCCATCGCAAGCGCAGTGTTGAGTGCGCGTGCTTTTCCTCCATTGGGAATACGTTTGTATCGAATAGGAACAGGAGTGACGAGTTTCTTCTGCTTATATTTTTTGAGGAATGCAGTGATGACGTGATGTGTACTGTCTGTGGAACCGTCATTCACAATTATAATTTCCAATCGAGGATACCTTGTTCGTAACACAGATTCGATGGTTGATTGAATTCCTACTTCCTCATTCCAAGCAGGGATGAGAACAGAAACCGAAAAATTCTTGTATCTAGATTTTTTACGCTTTCGAAATTTTTCGATAATGGCATACCACGGTGCAATAAGGAGATGCACGATGTACTTCAGAATGATTGGCATGAAAAGGAGAAGCATCAATAGTCTGGCCAATGCAAATGCATCCACCTCTATGTGCTGATGTGTCATCGCACGATTCACAATAAAAATGGTTGGCAGATAGAGTGTGCCTAGAAAAGCTGCGAAGAAGAATATGCTAGTTATTCGTTTCATTATTATTATTTTAATATAAAATTTAAATAAGTCAAATTAATACAATATTTAAATAAATACAGTAATTTCTTATAAATTTGATTTAAATGGTTTCCATATTTTCCACCCCACAATTCCTAGGTAATAGATTCCAACCAGCCACCAATCAATACCAGGGAGATGTATGGAAGCATACGGAAGACTAGCAAGAAGCTTCGCAATGAGGATTACCCACTCCAAGCACGCCCAACCTGCATAGGCAAAGAGTTGCCCAAGAGGGAAAGAGAAAAAGCTGATCACTGTAGCAAGAAACCCGAAAAACATCGCAAGGGGAATAGCTGGGGCAACGAGGAGGTTGGCAATGGGTGCAATCAAAGAAAGCCTACCAAAGAGGACGACAATTAGTGGTACTGCACTAATTTGCGCGGCAATGGTCATCTGCAATGACTCTCGCATTCCCAGAATTTGTGGAACTTTTGCAAACCAGCGATCAAGCAGGTTCGAAAATTCTGTGAGTCCTAGAACGGCGAGAAACGAGAGTTGAAATCCTGCATCGTACCAGAGGTATTTTGGATTCCAGCACAACATAAAAAAGAGCGTCCAAAGAATGGTGAGACGAACATTCGAGAGTCTGTTTGCCTGCAAAGCAGCGATGCCGAGCATTCCCATAATTGCCGCACGTACCACCGCAGCACTGGCGCCTACAAAGAGTGTGAAGGCGACGATAGCCAGGAGTGATGGGACAAATCTCCACTTGAGTGGTAACCAGAAAAGCAGGCTCGAGATGATGGTGATGACTATGGTGATGTTGTATCCGGAGATGGCAATGATATGTGTGAGACCAGTGGTATTGAAATCTTGCATGACATGGTCGGGTATTCCTTTGCGAGATCCTGTAAGAAGCCCTGCCATGAACGAAGCATGCGGTTCTGCATAGAGCTTG
>CAZLFU010000074.1:0-5614 GCA_964558895.1 uncultured Candidatus Peribacteria bacterium | reverse complement strand
CAATAACTTTAATCCTATTGTTGCGTGCAAGGAGTTGGATGTTGAATGGCCCAGAAATATTGAGACCTTTGGAAATCTTCTTGGCTATTATCTTCACTCGTCGCAAAGTTTCTAAATTGATCCGTTGTGGTGGAAGAACGATGGTAGCATCTCCAGAGTGCACGCCTGCATTTTCGATATGTTCGGAAACAGCATACAGAAGCAATTGCCCATTTTGTGAGACGCCATCAAATTCTATTTCTTTGGCGTTCTTCTCAAATTTAGAAACAACGATAGGAGCCTCTTTATTTACGAAGGCAGATTGTTCTATGTAGGCTTCCAAATCTTGGTCGGAATGCACAACGGCCATCGCTGCGCCAGAAAGTACGTAACTCGGACGGACAATGACGGGGTACTCTACCTCTCGTGCAAACGACACTGCTGCCGACAGATCGGAAAATTCCTTCCATTCAGGTTGGTCAATTTCCAGTTCGTCGAGCAGAGAACTAAATTTATGACGATCTTCCGCTCTATCGATATCCAGAGGATTTGTTCCAAGTATTGGCACACCAATTTTCGCGAGCTTGGGAGCGAGAGAATTGGGAATTTGACCACCCATAGATACCACCACTCCTTTTGGATCCAGAAGATCGATGATATCTCTAGTACGCTCTGCACTTAATTCTTCGAAGAAGAGGAGATCGCATTCATCGTAATCCGTGCTGACTGTTTCTGGATTGCTATTGATCATAGCAATACTAAAGCCTTGTGCTTGTAATTCATGAGCAGCCTGCACGCAACACCAGTCAAATTCTACCGATGAGCCAATGGAGTAAGGACCTCCTCCTAGAACAATTATTCGTTCTTGAGTTGATTTCTCAAATGTAATGTCATGTTCCGTTCCGCCGTACGTAAGATAGAGGTAATTGGTTTGTGCGGGGAATTCTCCTGCGAGCGTATCTACCTGTTTGACAACTGGCAGAATACCTTCGGCTTTTCGCTGTTCACGAATAGATTCCATTTCCTCGCCTCTCAGCAGTGCGATGCCTCTATCCGAAAACCCCATTCTTTTTGCTTTGCGAAGAAGTGTTGCTTCCAGGGTTTTGGTAGTTGCAATCTCTTTCGAAACATTCGCACACGCTTTGATACGCTCCAGAAACCAGCGATCTATGCCTGTTGCAATATTCACTTCTTCTGTAGACCATTCTCCTAGGAGTGCCTTTGCTATAGCAAAGAGCCGACGAGGTGTTGGTCGCTTTACTTCCTTGTTTATATCTTCAAATTCTAAATGCAATGGATAGAGGCCTTCTGCACCAATATTGAGCATGCGAAGTGCCTTTTGAAGAGATTCTTCAAACGAACGGCCAAGAGCCATTACTTCTCCCACAGATTTCATTTCACTTGTAACTTGGTCGGATACATGTCGGAATTTTTGTAAATCCCACCGAGGAATTTTTACGGCTACATAATCGAGTGAAGGTTCGAAATCTGCACATGTTATCTTGGTGATAGCATTTTTGAGTTGTGTGAGGTTGTACCCCAATGCCAGTTTGGCCGCGACGAATGCGAGAGGATATCCTGTTGCTTTGGAAGCAAGAGCAGAGCTGCGACTCAGTCGAGCATTTACTTCGATCACACGGTACTTGCGAGATTTCGGATCCAGTGCGTATTGAATATTGCACTCACCCACAATACCCAAATGACGGATCACCTTGAGTGCTATGCTACGAAGCATTTGATAATCCGTATTATCAAGTGTCTGACTTGGAGCAATGACAATAGATTCTCCTGTGTGTATCCCGAGCGGGTCCACATTCTCCATATTACAGACTGTGATGCAGTTATTCGTATTATCGCGTACAACTTCATACTCGATCTCCTTCCATCCTGTTAAATCTTCTTCTACTAATACCTGAGGTGATTCCACAAAGGCAACTTTGCAAAGTTCATTCAATTCCTTTTCGTTCATTGCTCTTCCACTTCCTTTTCCTCCAAGTGCAAAGCCTCCACGGACTATTACAGGATACTTAATTGTATGTGCAGCTTTGATACATTCCTCGAGAGAAACACAAGCGAAAGATCGTGGTACATCAATCTGAATAGACACTAGCTCTGCGTTGAACAGTGCTCGATCTTCCGTTTTGCGGATACTTTCGACAGGTGTACCAAGTACTTGCATATTGTGCTTCGCTAAAATTCCTTGATCCGAAAGGGCAAGTCCACAATTGAGCGCCGTTTGTCCGCCGAAGCTCAAGGCAATAGCATCTGGCTTTTCGCGTTCTATCACTTTTTCTACAAAGCTCGGAGTAACAGGAACGAAATACACACTATCTGCAAGATTCCAACTAGTTTGATTTGTAGCAATATTTGGATTCACCAAGACGACTCGTTTTCCTTCTTCCTTAAATGCTTTGATCGCCTGACTGCCGGAGTAATCAAATTCGCCAGCTTCTCCAATTTTGAGAGCGCCGGATCCAAGTAGGAGAATCGTATGAATATTTGAAAAATTAGCCTCCTCGCCCTCTACGGGCGCAGGAGCGCCGACTTGTTCTCTATCAGTCATGTCCGGTGGAGGGTACTGCATCAATGCCTATTCGACAAGTGAATTGATTCTTTTATCTCGACACAGAGTATCGACAATTGTGGGATACAGAACTACTTGGTATCCTCTATGTACCCTTCTCCTTTCACTACACATGTTTCGGCTTCCTTTGTTTTCTTTGCTCATGTGGATTTCGATCCAACCTTCGATGGTATCTGCTGTCGATTCGTTCGATCTTTTAATGCAGGATCTAGATTTTCTCAATCAAGAAATTTCTGCTGGAGAAGAAGATGTGCTTTGGAGAGAGGAAGATCAAAAAAGAGATTCTGACCCTACACTCGTGATTGAAGAGCGAGATCAAACTTCTGTTCTCACAAATGGAGAAGAAAATCCAGATGATCTTTACATTACTATTCGTGTTGATAATTTCCCGGTAATTCTTACTGATGTACCAAAGGAGGAATGGTTTGCACCGTACGTTCGTGATGTTGCTGGTCGTGGTATTGTGTCTGGATATCGAGATGCAGATGGGTTTCCTTTGGGACTCTTTGGTCCTGCAGATAGCGTTACCATAGAGCAGCTTGCTAAGATGGCTGTGGAATCTGCAGGTATCTCTCTGGAGCTCTGCAAAGATCCAGCAAAGAACCCTACAGCAGAAGGAAGCTGGTCTCTTCCTTACATTGCGTGCGCAGAGCAGAAGGGATGGGCTGTCTACAGCGATGGCACAGTAGATGTCCATCGACTTGCGACACGAGCAGAGGTTGTAGTTACTATTTTGCAGGCATTTACGGTTAAATTAGATACGAAAAAGGGAACTGTTTTTAACGACGTGACAACTTCCACGCAATTTGGAGGTGCCATCGAAACTGCCGCAGATGATGGCATCGTGAGTGGCTATCGTACTGCGAGCGGCAAGGCAACTGGAGAATTTGGACCAGAAGATCCTGTAAATCGCGCGGAGACAGCAAAAATAATCGCACTCGCTTTACAAGTGTACGGATCTTATTAGTCTGTAAATCACTGTGGCTGTGCTTTCATTTCTGCAACAAGATGTTGCTCCTCCTTGTACACGCCAACAACTTTTATAAAAATTGCTCCCAATACTACAAAAGACCCACCAATAATCTGGTACCAGAAAATTGGAGATCCAAGATACAAGTGTGTAAAGAGCATTCCGCCTACTACACTCAGCGTAGCTACCATGGATACGGTGGCAACTGGCAGATGATCAATTGCTTCGTAGAAGCTAAAAATATTGAGGAAGCGTGCGATGAATCCAAAGCCAAGTAATGCAAAGATCAGCTGTGGATCCAATGAAAATAGTTCTTGAGAAATGGTATTGTGTACAAATGGTTCTAAGAGTGCAAAAAATGCAAAAGCACACAAAGTTCGTATAAGCATGACAATCTGTGGAGGCAAATCTGAGAGATATTTTTTGAGAACAATTGCCCCAGATGCAAATGCAAGAGAAGACGCAAGGATGACAAAATCACCAGTTTGAAAATGAATTCCCTGAGTAAAACCACGAAGAGCCACTGTTGCCACACCCAATGCAATAATGCTTCCTCCAATGGTATGTGCTCTCTCCAATTTTTCTCCTAGAAAAAGGAAGGAAAAAAATACAAGAAGTACTATTTCAGATCTCCCAAACAGATCTGCATTGATTGCGGCGGTCTGATCTAATCCCGTGAACCACAGCAGAGGTCCTACGATGCCATTGAGCACTCCAAAGACAAGAAGAGGCAGTAGTTGCTTTCTTTTCACAACTTTGAGTATTGCGCGTAGTGTTGGAACTACACCAAAGGAAATCATTGCAAAAAATCCTACAAAGAATTCACTGATGAACATCAGAGAAAGTGGAGTGAATGCCAACGTTAATTTTTTTCCAAATGCAGGACCAGTGGAACTTGCAAGTACCATGATCACAAGCGACAAATATCCGATTGTTTGAGATCGAATTGGTCTTGGTTTACGAAGAAAACCAAAGAAAGGTATATGTGGGATTTGGATGTTCATTTACTATAATTATAGCATAAATTATTATAATTGTATATGTTTTTAATTTCCAGATACATTGGTGCCGCTGCCCAGAGTCGAACTGGGACGCCCAAATAAGAGCAGGAGATTTTAAGTCTCCAGTGTCTACCATTCCACCACAGCGGCTATAGAGAAAAAGATCAGGAAAACCATGGTAGCAGAGTCATTCACCGTCCGTAGTCCTGAGCGAAGGCGAAGGGCGAAGGAGGGCCACCACAGCGATACGTCACTCACGAGTGACATATCATGGCTATAGAGAAAAGATCAGAGAAACTTATCGTAGTAAAACGTGAGATGTGCAAAGAGCAGTCAATGTCGAACTTCGCCTGTAGTATATAACAAGAAGTTTTTCTTCGTATACCGATTTCCTTAGATTGGTAACATCGCAGGATTTACTGCGGTTGCAGGTCTGGATTGATGTTCTCCTACTTTCAAGGCTATACCAGTTTCGAGATCCACTTCTTCCGATCGTACAATCAAGCGGCGTAAGGTGGTTCCAACTGGGGTACACGTCATCAATGTGGAAATACGCTCATCAAGAGGTTGGTCCAAAACGGTAACATCTGTTGGCTTTACTTCCCTCATTCCACGGACAATATAACGGTGCTTGTCTCCGCCGTAGTAGACCAAGTACTCATCCCCTGGTTCCAATTCCCCTAGACGAGCGAAGACATTTTTATATTTTCCTGGTGCCCAAGGGTAATACGAGCTGTGCCCTGTTACAAAGAAGTTTCCTGCTTGTCCTGGCCTCGCTGTTCCCGGGTAATGCACAACCCCCTGTTGCAATGCACTTTGAATATCTTCTTCCACTTGAGTCCAATCCTCTCGCAGAACTGCATCAAATGGAGGAATAACCAAAGGTACATTCATTCCAAGCTTTGGGATGACTAGCCTATTTTCTGGGGGACCAACCGGAGGAAGAAGACTAAGCAAATCACTTTGCTCTGCGCCAGCAACAGCAAGTGCTGGACTACGGAGAAGTTGTTCAGCAAGTGGTGATATGGTCCCTTCAGGATTTTGCACTACTTGTGCTTGGGAAATAGGGTGTAGTTTGGC
>CAZLFU010000073.1:0-5624 GCA_964558895.1 uncultured Candidatus Peribacteria bacterium | reverse complement strand
CGGAAATAAAAACCCTCACAAAAACTGTCACGATCATGTCTCCACGCATTGCACGACTCATCATGATGATGTTTACCATTTTGGATCAGTATGAAAAACAAAGAATACATACTCCTTCATTGGAGGAAGAAAAATCCCTCCTGAGTGGGATTATCGAAGAGGTAAAGCTTAAGAGGAAAAAGAGTGTCGAAAAACTGCTCACATTTGCAGAAGGTATTATCCAAAATGGCGATACTATTCTCCTTCATGATATCAGTCACACTGTTTTCGATATTTTGGATCGGGCTCATGCAGCAAATATTGAATTCTCTGTACTAATTGCAGAGCAAGAAGAAGCACAGACTGCAACAATTGTTCGCTTCCTCCAAGAGTCTACTATTCCTTTTATTGTGCTTCCGGAATTTATGCTCACACATGCAATGGATTCCATTAGCAAAGCTTTCTTGGGTGCAGTAACGATCAACTCGCACTACGAAGTAATTTCCGACGCAGGAAGCGAGGCAATTATTTCTCAGATGAAGTACTACAACATTCCAGTATATGTACCGATTACCACAGATAAATTTAGTCTGTGGCATGCAGAAAATAAACACCACACTCTCAAGAGTACCAAGTACAAATCGCTTGCAGGAATAGAATATAATAAACTCGTGTATTCGCACGACCGTTACCCCATCACTCAAGTCACACAATTTATTACCAATAAAGGGCTTCTACCGCCCGACGAAGTCTCTGCATTGTACAATCGCTATTTTGAGAGGTGTGACCAATGGAGAAAGAGAACTGGAGTATGAGT
Source organism: uncultured Candidatus Peribacteria bacterium (assembly GCA_964558895.1). Taxonomy (GTDB): domain Bacteria; phylum Patescibacteriota; class Gracilibacteria; order Peribacterales; family Peribacteraceae; genus CAZLFU01. The sequence continues at coordinate 4,828 of CAZLFU010000073.1, read as the reverse complement.
ATGCCAAATTGCATGGTGACCTATCGAATCATGATAGTGAGTACACTCTATTGTTGGCTTAATTCTTGATTTATAACCTTCTTAGATGTGATGTTCTGCTTCAATATTAGGATATTATTGACAATAAACAAATATTTAAGTATAAATACATACTTTATGAAATTCTATGCGTTCTCCTCTTCTTACATTCCGTATTGTTCTCTGCCTCATCATGGTGGCTCTCCTTCCAATGCTTACAGGATGTATGAAAGAAGAAAATAATCTCTCAAGCAATGATCAAGGGTCTTCTCACCTTACTCAATACTTATGAAGCAGTGGATACTCTATATCTTCTTTTCCATGGGACTTATTCTGACATCTGTACCAGATGCTCATGCTTCGAGAAGATACGGACTGCCAATCAGTATCGAACCTATTCCAGAATGTGACGCTGTGCTCAACACACGAAGAACACGCTGTGCCATCAGTAAGACAAATCTCTTGAGTAAAGAATATCCGCTACGACGATACTATCACGTGACCTACGAATCTGGTATTCGCAATGGTCCTCGTAATTACAGAGCACCAGCAAGTATTAGAAGATGTAAGAATTATTCATACCAACGCACAAGTGTTCGCTCACCAGCGAATAATTTTACGTGCATGGATTAAAAAAAAGACCCGAGCAGAGCACGGGTCTTCTTAAGAAGCGAAGAGTAATTATTTCTTCTTAGCTTTCTTGGCTGCTGGCTTCTTAGCTGCCTTCTTCGCTACCTTTTTCTTAGTAGCTTTCTTAGCTGCTGGCTTCTTAGCTGCCTTTCGGACTGGCTTCTTAGCTGCCTTCTTAGCCTTCTTTTTTACTGGCATAGAATGAAAGGGAAATAAATATGGAAAAGAGTTGCCAAAATTGTACGTGGTATTGAAAGAAGAGAAAGATCATTTGAGAAGCGTACTATAAAAAATGTGCTCTATTATGCGAATGTGTTTTTTGGAAAAAATATATTTTTTGCTCTCTGGAAAAACAAAATTCTCTTAATTGTTGCTCATTATTTTCGATTGCAATCCGGAGAAAAATTTTTAAAGTTTTTTGAAGATGTGACCCATTTTTGTTTTTTTTGTGTGCAAGTACGACTGTTGTTTCTCGGAAAGTGTCTCCACTTCCAATGGAACTTGCTCGATAAGATGTAAACCATATCCCTCGAGTCCAATAAGTTTTTTTGGATTGTTCGTGAGAAGTCGCAAATGTCCCACTCCAATATCTTTTAAAATCTGCGCGCCTATTCCATAGTGTCTCAAGTCTATTGGAAGCCCCAACTTTTGATTGGCTTCGACTGTATCCAATCCCTCGGACTGTTGCAGCGCATACGCTTTCACTTTGTTGGTAAGCCCAATGCCTCTTCCTTCTTGACGCAAGTACAGCACTACTCCACTCCCCTGCTCCTCCATACGTTGCATCGCCAATGTGAGTTGCTTTCCGCAATCGCAGTGCACAGAACCAAAGGTATCTCCTGTTATGCATTCGGAATGGACGCGAACAAGCACAGGATCTGTAGAACGAATTTCCCCTTTTACCAAAGCAACATGCTCCTGTTTTTGCAAAGTATCCTGATACACCATCATTTTCCAGGTTCCAGTCTCTGTCTCCAACAAAGATTCTGCCTCTTTTCGAACGCAGGTTTCTGTCCGGTGACGATAGGCAATAAGATCGGCAATGCTAATGACGGGAATACCATGTTTTCTTGCAAATACATGGAGTGCAGGTAATCGCATCATCGTTCCATCTTCGTGCATCAACTCTGCTCCCACTGCACCTGCACGCAAACCAGAAAGTTTCATCAGATCTACAGATGCCTCTGTATGCCCTGCACGCACGAGCACTCCTCCATCCTGTGCACGGAGTGGAAAGATATGACCTGGTCTGTGCAAATCTTCCGGACGTGCGACAGAGTTGATAGCAGTCCGAATAGTCGTGACACGATCTTTTGCAGAGACGCCAGTCTCCACACCTTCTGCTGCTTCGATACTCACTGTAAAAGGAGTGCTCCTGCGAGAAGTATTTCTCGTAACCATTGGTGGAAGATCCAATTGATTTGCAATCTCATTCGTAAGGGAAAGAAAAATAATACCACTTGTCTCCCGAATGAGAAGCGCCATCTGCTCCTCTGTGACAAATTCTGCCGATACGATGAGATCTCCTTCATTCTCTCGATCTTCATCATCAACCACAATCACAAAGCGCCCTAGACGCAAAGCATCTAATGCCTCTGGAATAGTGGAGAAAGTAAGCATGAGGGAATGGTAGAGTACTTGAATACGAGAGTACTAGAAAAATAGAAGATATTCGCCCAAATATTCTAGTACTCTACTATTCCAATATTCAAAGCTACTTCAATCGTATCGTGTACGTCTGCTTGGACCCTTTGGAAGCACCACGACCAACGGCAACGTAGTAGGTTCCTGGTGGGTACGTGTAGCTTTGATTGCACTCTGGACCAGAGAACCCATACAAATCTACATCTTTCATTGCATACACAATGCAACGCAGATTTGTAGAGTTGGTAAGTTCGACCATCATCTTTGTCTCATTGGTCACTGCAAACTTATACCAGTTTTGAAAATCATCTCCTCCGATTGACTCTGTGCGAACCTGATTGAATGGGAGAAGAAGTGCCTGACTGAATCCATCGTTTCCATCTCCTTTTCCTACTTTGGTTGATACACTAAATGTAGCATTGGCAGTAGTCGGCTGTAATTGCAATTGATACGAACCAGCAGGGAGGGCCACAGTCATATAGCAACTACGACTTTCTTCATATCCAAGATAGTATTGATCGACATACCCACCTTCCACAATACGATACAATCTACAACTCAGTCCTCCTTGTTGTCCGGACTGTAATGAAGAAACTACAGATACTGTCTCTGGAGTCGTAAGATCAAAACGAAATACATACGCTCTCTTCTCGGTAAACTTTCCATCTTTTGCAAAGGGAAACTGTACATCCACAGAAGTATCCGTTGCGATACTACTCGAACCTGCAGAAACAGTATCCGTGCTCGTTGAACTAGATTGAGAAGACTCCTGCTGAGATTCTTCACGATCTTGCTGCAAACCTACGCCAAGGGCATTGAAGATATAGGCCGCTGCTTCACCACGAAGAAGGGCTTTGTCTGGATAGAAACGAGATCCATCTTGACCGGGAATTGGGAGAATACCCTTTGAAAAGGCTGTGAATAAATATTTGGTGTACCACGCGGCCGTGGAAACATCGACGAATTTAATAATTTCTCTATCTGACTCCGAAATTTCTTCTACATCTATCCCAAAGACTGTCGTAATCATCTTGAGTGCCTCTGCCCTATTGACACTACGATTGGGTTGGAACGTACCGTCTGAATACCCAGCTACATATCTGTTTGCTGTTGCATCACACACGTAGGGCTCGTACCAACTGCCAGCAGCAACATCTGGAAAACAACGTACGTTGGTAGGATCGGGACTTTTCCCCTTCGCCTTGTACAGCATCTTGAGAATCTCTGCTCTATTTACCTCTTTATCCGGATAGAAACGACCATCGGGGTTGCCATTGATTACTTGTGCTCCAACGAGCATCTCGACAGACTTTTGAAAAGCATGTCCATCTGGAACATCTGGAAAGATAGACGCCAAGGCGATCTGCGCAGTCCCCACACTCGCAAGAAGAATTGTCAGTACGAGAGATGACCAGATTTTCATAACACTAAGAGGAAGAGTTCTGCAAAATCCTACAGAGAACCTGTTATAAGGACAATAGAGGGAGACTAGACTGCGCTCAATTGTGCAAGTGAATGTAATACGGCATGTGCCGCTTCTCTTCCTTTGTTGTTCTCTCCAGATGCACGCTCTGTCGCCTGAGAGAGATTACGTACATAAAGAACTTCAAATGCAAATGGAAGGACATATTGCACCTGTACATCCATCATTCCTCTGGCAACCTGTTCTGCAAGCAATGCAGCATGATGCGTTTCCCCCTCGAGAATCACACCAAACCCAATGAGGGCATCGACACTTTTTTTCTTTGCAAGAGCTGCTCCAATAAGTGGAATTTCGAAAGAACCAGGCGCGCTGTATACAGAAATGCATTCTGCACGAATGCCTGCTTCGAGCAGAGCTTTCTTGGCTTGTTCTTCGAGTACAGAGGTAATCTCTGCATGCCAGGATGATCTCACGATGCCAATTTTCCAATTGGGATCTATCTCCTCAGGAAGGATAAGGGGTGCGGAAGACTTCATACAGAAGGGGTGTACTCACTAGAGAGTTGCTTATGCAGGACATATCGACCAAGGATATCTGTCTCAATATGTATGGCATCTCCTCCTTGAAGAGAGCCGAGAGTTGTCTTCTCCAACGTATGAGGAATGAGTGCTATTGAACACGCATTTCCATCGAGTGAAGCAACGGTAAGAGATACGCCATCGAGTGTAATAGAACCCTTTTGAACAATAAATGGTAGGAGGTCATCGGGAATATGAACTGTAAGGAGAATACCTGGAGTACTCTCTTTCTGAGGGAGAAGTGCTGCGATTTCCTCTAAAACAGTCTCAAGATTCTGTAAAACATCTTGATTCTTAAATCGTACAACTTGTATTCCTCTTGCCTCTAATTCAGCAGTTCTTTCTACATCATAACTTTTTTGTTCATTGTGAAGATGCCCTACTCCGTCAATTTCTATTGCCAATTTCGCTTCCTCACAATAAAAATCTAAAATGTAGTTTGCAACTGGGCGTTGTCGCCGAAAGTACGCACCATAGAGAGCATTTCTTCGGAGAGATTCCAAGAGTACATGCTCTGCTCTATTGGGGCTTTTTC
>CAZLFU010000072.1:0-5644 GCA_964558895.1 uncultured Candidatus Peribacteria bacterium | reverse complement strand
CAGATAAGAGAGACCCCAAAGAAAGAGGGATATTGCTACGCCTTTGAGTAGCGTTCCCTCTCCAAAAATTGTTCGTGCTGTTGGTAATACTTCTCTGTAGGAATCGAGGAGGAAAAACGGATCGAATCGGTGACCTGTGTAGAGCCAATATCCCATCAAGAAATACACAGAAAGATAACAAGTTGCCGCAAGAATGGAGAGAATGCGTCGTGCGAGAGTATTGAGAAAAGTCCAAGGTGCCAAGCGGTCGACCAAGATGTACGCAACCACAATCCATCCAAAAAAAGCAGACTGGCTTACAAGAATAAGAACATCGGATGTACCCTGATAAAACTGCATCGCAGCAAGAAATGCCCATGGCAGCAGAACAAAAATTGCGTAAGAAAGCACAACTGGATTTTTGCATCGCTCGTACATACGCAGCATAAGCGAAGGCTGTGATTCTAATCGTAGAACACGTAGATGCTTCTCCTCAAAAGGAGGCAGTTGCGATTCTGGTGCATTGTGTGTGTTTATAGATATATTATAACATATTTGTTTGTTTTTAGGAAGTATCAAGAAACCGCCGAATGAATTCGGCGGTTAACCCTGGAATTCATTCCAGGGTTCTCAAGCGACTGTTTTCTTTCTCCACTTTCTTTTGCGTCAAAAGAAAGTGGAAAGGAGGAAAACTAAGGCCTAAAACCTGCTTTTACTGCAGATTCTTTATCTGGAAAATACACACGATTTTCTGGCTTGATACGTGCTCCCCCGCTGGATTCTACCGAGTAGTATTTTTCTCCCTGTTTGGATGCTACGTAGAGCATTCCTTCTGGAACAGGCACAGTAATCTCGTTTACTGTCAGAATGTCTGCTGGGAGAAGAAAAGAACCAGAAGCATCGGAAACTGCCAATTCATCCCCAAAAAATACACGAGCAACTCCTGTAATACTTCCCTGTATCATCCCATTTTCAATGCCATGAATATGTACGGTGGGGACAGGAGATCTTGTATCCTGTACAAGATGCAATACTGCATCTGCTTGTGATGCTTTGCTATCCACTAACCGACCAACGCCGTACCCTAGTAAGACAGCAAGGAGAAGTGCCGAAGCGATCGAAGTGGTGTGCTGCCAGTTCGATGATTGCTTATTGGTGATTTTCTGAGCCAAAGTAGATCACTGTAGCGCTGCTTTTTTTGTGAGCAAAGAAAAAACCCTCCTTTGTGGGGAGGGTACGAATTTCAGAGGAAGCGATCTATTATTGACCCGCTGGTACTGGCTGCCCTTCTGTTGGTGGCTGCTCGCCTTCTGGAGCTGGAATTCCTTCACCTTCTTGTGCAGGCGCTGGTTCAGCCGCTGGCTTTACTTGTACTGGAACAACATCAATAATCACGTTTGCTTTTGAATCAAATAAGATTGCTCGTTCTGGTGTGACAACAAGATGATCTCCATTTTTGGCATTCTTATAAAATACATTTCTATCCCTCAATTTTTCTACATCTACAATGGTAGCAACAGTTGGTTGCACATCTTCTGGAATGAACATATGGGTACGAAGCAAATTAACAACACGCTCTGCTTCCTGCTTATTCTGCAACGTATTGCCTCCAGATACCTGCTCCATACGAACAGACATCGCCTTCAGTTGCGCAAACGCCTGCCTCCTGCTGGATTCGAGCAAACCCGTAAGCACGAGAAGTCCAACAACCATCAGACCCATAAACTGCTTTCCACTGATGCCACTTTTTTTCTTCTTTTTAGAAACTTCGCCAGAGGTTGATGTATCGGTATCCATGAAAAACAATGGGAAAGAAAGGTAAATTCAAGAAATACCCTATCGAATCCACGTAACTTTGTCTACTTGCCAAAACATGCATGATTCCGTGTTTTACTATGATGTTACTCTACAACTACTTCCGATGATTCTGAAGATTGAGATGTGATCGATGAAGAAGATGTACTGAGAGAAGAACTAGAAGATTCCTCATCTCCTTCTTCCTCTCCTACTTCTTCGGAAGAACTACTCCCCTCTTGGCTCTCCTCGGAGTTTTCCTCGGAGCTAGAAGATGACGAAGAAACAGAAGAAGAAATGGAACTTTCGGAGGATTCCGAAGAATCACTACTGACAGAAGAAGATTCTTCTGCACCCTGCCGTATAAATGCCTCATATCCCTCTGGAAGTTCGAGTGGAACTGCACGTTCCAAGTCCCACGTAAATTCAATGAAAAGATCTGGGTGTTCCCACGTCGTATTACTATGGTAACGACTACAGCTGAGTGGCTGGCCGTCTGCATCGAGCATTACTTGATTGCGGATACAAGCATTCCACGCATCGTTTGAAGAAAGTGGAACGCCATACGAATCTACTGGGAATAGTATGACAGATTTTTCGCTACTACTAGAGCTTGGATTGAATTCTGCAGAACCATGTGCCGATTCGATGTCTCCAAGAGTGGCAAGAGAAATCCATGAGAAGGTCACTTCATCTTCTGCTGGAGCTGCAAGCCTAATAACGAAACCTGTACTTGTAGCTTTGGAGACCGCGTAGAGCACTGGCATATCTGCTGTTGCAGTGACAATTGGTGTACTACGAAGAGCTGGTTCAAATCGAACTGTAACATCCTTGCCACCAACAGGAATAACTGCATATCCAGCTTGCTTGTTATTTACACGCAACTGACCTTGTACAGAGAGGTCTCCGGCGACTTCTACGTCTCCCAAGAACTGTGCAAGTCCGTCTACAGTAATTTCACCCATCACAGCAAGTGACTCACGAACTGTCAGTTGAGCAATATCGAGAACGCCACCTGTGCCAATTTCGATTGAGCCCTTTCCTTGGATGCTTTGTAGTATTTCTTCCATGGACTGACCATTAATAGTGAGCTGACCATCGATGGAAACAGAACCAAGGAGTGTAGATCCACTCGCAATTTCGAGTTGCTGAGCAGTCAATTTTCCATGGACGATGAGATCGTGTTCTACATTGATGGAATGAATATCGAGCGTGCCACCGACAAACATATCTCCTACGAAGACAGAAGAACCACTTACAGTGAGAGTATCGAGAACCTGTACAGATTGAAGGCTTGCAGCGGCTCCTACTTTCAAACCAGCAATTGCATTCAATACACCAGAAACTGTGAGATCTTTATTGACCGACAAACCATTGAGAATACGTACATCTGCAGTAGAAACTAGCTCGCCATTTTCATTGATTTCCAATCCATCGAGAGGACTATCTTGTTGCGAAAGAACTTCTTGAATTTGATTCGTAAGGTCGATGCTACTTAACTGATTCTGAACTTCGCTTGCAATGTCTTCATCTAAGTTGAAGGACGCAATTGCATCTGCAATAAGAATTTGCACTTCATCTTCTATTTCCATTGCAGCAACTGTCTGAAGAATCTGTTCTTCGACTGCATCAACCGTAAGAGAGGAATTGCGTCGAGAGATAAGAACATTGATGACACCATCTCCACTCTGCAGTGGCTCGAGTGCCACACCTACGGTCGAATCTCCTGGCTCCGCACGCTTTGCATATCCTGGCTTAGATGCTGCCGTAAGAGAGTCTCCTGGGCGAATTGCACCATTTTCATCTGTGACTTTTGTAGGTACCTGTCCAATAAGTCCGATGAGATAGTACTGAGGAACAGGAAGTCCCTCTGCTCCTGTGATTGCATTTCCAATAAATGCAGGATTGGTGGAAACAATACCCATAAGATTACCGTCTGCAGCATTGATACAACGTTCAACAGCATTGGCACGAGTAATGTCGATACAGACAACTTCTCCAGAAACCAAACTGTCCTTTGAATAGAACCATTCCGCATAGTCCGCACCTGCGGAGGAGTATGGTTGATCGGAGAATACAGCACCACTTGCATTAACACGGAAGACCAAATTCTCATCGGAAGATACATCACTGTAGATCTCAAATACATTTTGTGCGCCAGTACTCTCTTCGGTATCAATGGTAATAGAAGGACGATTGCGACCATCCAAATCGGTGAGCAACAATCCACCACTTATAGTTGCAGTGTATAGCTCGTGTGGTGTTGCTGTTTCAAATCCAACACGTCGCTTACCATCTATGAAGAACGCAGGATCACTATCATCTTTTTCGCCATACACTTGGAAACGATGTTCGACAGTTGGAGAAATGGAATATGCCGTTGGATTGCTTGTGATGTTCTCACCAGGAGAACGCAAGCGAACCCAGTAGTAGGTTTGGCCATTCACAGCCACTTGTTGCCAATCTGCCGGAGCAATGAAGTCAACAACACCATCAACTGTCAAATTACTCGTGGCATCATTGATTGTAAGACTGGCCCAACCCCCGTTGTAATATTCTGCTTCTAGAGTGATACCAGCTCCCAATTGTGCAATATCGATGTATATCGATCCAAATTTCGTTGGAGAACCAACATAGAATTCATCATCACTCGTACCTTCCACGCTCAATAGTATGAAATCTGCACCAGAAGAAGTTCTTGCTTCTGCTGTATCGTCTGTGTAGGTCGCACCATCGAAGTATTGTACAAATTCAAATGCTGGGGGTTTGACAGTAAAGCTACCACTTGTTGTAAGTTGATTATTTCCAGAGCGGAAAAGATTGGTATCAAAAAGATTATCATACCCAAAAAGAATATGTGGGTTACTATTGGCATTTTGTGTGTTCATACTAATACTTACGCCTGCTTTTGTTGTCGCTTCGCTATCAATTTGCAATGCAACACCATTACCATTTTGATCGAGCAACACGCCAGTGCCAGATGCATTTTGTAGGATTGCTAGTACAGTCGTATTGCTTGCCATGGTGTTATTATTCGTTAGCTGTGCTAGTACTCGTTGATCTGTCGTAGCAGAGTTAGAAATAATTCTTATACCGCCACCAGTCGTAAGCGAGTCCAAATCTGCTGCATCGAAGACAAAACCAGTTGTCAATGCAGTCGCTGAAATATTTATTATATCCGCAGTGGTAGATTCGCTATCTACATTGAGAGCAACACCATTACCATTTTGGTCAATAAAGATGCCATTGGATGCAGCTGCATTATCGATACGCAATGCATCTGGATTATTTGTAACGTCATCTTGATTGATCACAAGACCAATCGTGTTCTTGGTGTCTTGTACTGTCAGCTCAAGCAGTCCATCTGTAGCCGAGGTAGCACCAATTGCAACGTGGGAGTTTTCTGTAATGCGCATAACTTCCGTCAATACATCTTCATCGACAACGCTAAATGCAATTTCTGCATCTCTGGTGCCATCCGATACATCATTGGCAATGACACTCATTTCCGCGTACTGCACTTCGGAAGACACATCGGTATCTGCAAAGAATTTAAATTGTGAAATTTCATCTCCGTCTCCAGGAGTTGTTGCATTGTGATACAAAGTGACGATAGGCCCCGCAGTGTCGTACGTACTATTCATATACACTGCAGAACCTGCACCTGCATTATAAATACCCATAGCATTTAAATTATTTGTAGTGTCATTGTAATTAATAGTGAGGCCTTCTGTATTTGTCGTATCAGCAAGTGTGATGACAAGATGATTATCGATATAAGATTCTCCATCTGCTTCGAGAGATCCTTCAACAAAGAGATCGTTTCCTGCACCAACGCCAGCTCCATCGGCAGTTCCTGCTGCGGAGATAG
>CAZLFU010000071.1:0-5731 GCA_964558895.1 uncultured Candidatus Peribacteria bacterium | reverse complement strand
ATAAATAGACAAGATAAATAAATAATGATTTAATATACTCATGGCTGAAATAGATGTTCCTGATTATTACGGCTTAGCAGCAGATAACTATGACTATGTTCTTCAAATGGTAACTGATCTGCAAACTGCGTTACAGCAGATACATGATTCTCGAGAGACTCCGTCATCAAGTCTTGCATCTTTAATTCAAAACGGTAATGAAAAGCTCCAAGACCCATCTACTCATGATGCACTTGCAACCGTGGCTGCAATCTATGGAATGGATACAAATGACTTCTTCTCTCCCGCGGTCATGCAATTACATACAAGACATGGGGTGTTAAATAGACTACTTAGTTTATTTTCTGGTGCTTATCATCTCCCTAAAAATTCACCTCTGATAGACAGAATGCACCAACTGTTTACGAAAGTAGAAGAAAAAACAAAACCTAAAGAATCTTCGACTTCCTGAGTTACATTCTTGACCCTAACCCGAGAACCTGAATGGAGATTACAATACGGAGAATTTGGTGCTTTAAGTTGGGAAATTAGGGAAATCAAAGAATTCAGGGAATTCAGAGATGATTTTTTTCGTTTATTTCTCTAAAATCCCTGAATTCCCTGAACTTTCTACGTTCTTTGATTTCCTTGAAATCCTTGATTGCCATCAGAAATCCCCGAATTCCCTCCGTAATTCTTGACCCTAACCCGAGAACCTGTGAAACTCACTGCGAAATGGACGTTGCTTGTGCGAGGGCGCCGTTTCTCTCCCTTTTTATTCTTTCCACTCGCCTCACCCCTTTCGTATGGCAATATTACAGCAGATTAATCCTGTGATGGAGAAGCTTTTGGAGCAGTCTCCTCCTTTTTTGCAGGTACAACCAGGAGAATTAATAGAAGGAACTGTTGTGTTCCGTGGAAAAAATAAGCTTCTTGTAGACTTGCAGGGAGTCGCGACTGGCATCGTCACAGGACGAGAATTGCGCGATTCTTTCAGTACTTTTAAGAACCTCACAACAGGTGACAGTGTTGTGTGTATGGTATTGGAGGAAGAAAACGAGGAAGGAATGATCATCTTGAGCTTGCGTATGGCTAGCCAGCAAAAGGCTTGGGATCGCTTCCATTCTCTCATTGGCGAGAGCGGAACGATGAAATTTACTGCTCAGGAATCCAACAAAGGAGGCCTCCTTGCCAATATCGATGGTATTCGTACTTTCCTCCCAGTAAGCCAACTCGCACCAATGCACTACCCACGTGTCAACAATGCAGATGCGAGCGAGATTATGAACCGCTTGAACAAACTCCTTGGTGTGACCTTTACTGTCAAAATTATCACCATGGACGAAGAGGCAGGAAAGATTGTTGTCTCCGAGCGTGAGGCAATGGCAGAAGAGCGTTCCAAGACTTTGGAGACCCTCAAGGTTGGAGATACCAAGGATGGTATCGTCACAGGAGTCGTAAAGTTTGGTCTCTTTGTTTCCTTCGAAGGACTCGAAGGACTGGTACACATCTCCGAGATTGCATGGGGACATGTCAAAAACCCTGCAGAATATGCAGAAGTTGGAGATAAGGTACAGGTAAAGGTAATCGGCATCGATAGTGACAAGCTTTCTCTCAGCATCAAGCAACTCACCAAGGATCCATGGGAAGAGATTATCGAGAGGTATCCTGTTGGAAAACGCGTACAGGGTACAGTAGTTCGCTTTGCAGATTACGGAGCATTCCTCAAATTAGAACGAGACATCAATGGTCTTGTGCACCTCTCTGAACTTGCACATCACAAGGTAGAAGATCCATCCGAGGTTCTTACGATTGGTCAGAAGATCGATGCGCAGGTGATCAACGTAGATGTAGATGAGCGTCGTATCGGCCTCTCTGTTCGTGCACTTCTCCCAATCGATAAAGCCACACTCGAGAAGATCAAGAAGCAGGAAGAGGAAGAGAAGGCGAAGAAAGCAGCAGAGGAAGCACAGGCTGGGGAAAAGGCGAAGAAGGAGGGGAAGGAGACGAAAGAGGTCAAGGATGCCAAGGATTCCAAGGATTCCAAAGAGTCCAAGGAAGGCGAAGAAACCAAGGAAACCAAGGAGTCCAAAGAGACCAAAGACTCCAAGGATGCCAAGAAGTCCAAAGAGGAAGAAGGGGCAACGAGTGGAGCCTTCGTAGCATCGACGTCTGGCAAGAAGTTCTATGCTACAGATTCTGCGCAGGGGCAGAAGATCAAAGAAGAGAAGCGCATCTACTTCCAAAATGAAAAAGAAGCGGAAGCTGCCGGATATACTGCATGAGAAAAGCTGTTATCTTTGATTTCGATGGAGTAATCGTCGATAGTGAAAACTACTGGCCTGATGCGATCAACAGATCGTTTCGGGCCATTATTCCTACATGGAGAGATGAAGATAACGATGCGATCACGGGTATGATTTTTCGGGATATATACTTCTTCTTAAAGAAAAATCACGATCTTCAAATGACCCTAGAGAAATTTACTTCGTACTTCTTTGCATTTGGCGACACCGTGTACCCACTCTGCTCGCTTATCACAGGTGTAGAAGAACTGATTCAAAACCTACAGGAGAAACATATTCCCATTGCCATCGCTTCGTCTTCCAGACGGAAATGGATAGAAGCAGGATTAGAAAATAAGCTCTCCATCGATCTTTTTCCTATCATCGTTTCCAACGAAGAAATTCCAGAGGGGAAGGGCAAGCCTCATCCGTATCCTTACCTCAAAGCAGCAGAGTTACTCGCTGTGCAACCAGCTGAGTGTATTGCGATAGAAGACTCTGTGAATGGCGTCACATCTGCAAAAGCTGCAGGCATGTACTGCATTGGATATCGTGCAACACATAATCAAAACTTTGATCTCTCGGCAGCAGACATCATCATAGAAAATTTTGCAGATTTGGATATCGATACACTTATGAGCTAAGCAATGTCTGACTGAGGAAGTGCAGGTGGAGATAAAATACTTCCTGTCCTCCGCCTTTGCCGACGTGAAAGGTAAGTTTGTAGCCATCGATCCCCTTCTCCTTTGCAAACTCCTGTGCTGCGCGAATAAGGAGCCCTGGGACATGCGCTGTCTCTTCTGTGACATCGGCAATGGAGGCAACAAAGTCCTCTGGCTTCTTGGCAATGAAGAGTACATGCGTCGGTGCCTTGGGATGAATATCCTTGAAGGCCAGAACATCGTCTGTTTCGTAGACGACAGACGCAGGGATCTCCCCGTCTATAATCTTGTGAAAGATTGTACGTTCCATACGTATCAGTCTAGTAGCTTGTAGGATGGTAGGCTAGTAGCAGCTACTAGCTACCCCCTACTTACCTACCTTCCTACCTGCCTACTCGCCTACCTGCCTACCTTCCTACCTTCCTACCTTCCTACCTGCCTACTCGCCTACCTGCCTACTCGCCTACTTACCTACACTCCTATAAGGCTTGTATAAGCCATTAGATTGACTTTTTGGCTAAAAAAAGAGACAATAGAGGGTATGGTAGTCCAAAACACACCAGAAAAAGGGAAGGAACTGGCATCGAATTCCATAGAGCTAAAAAGCTTGGTAGTGAAGCAGCCAGAGAAGCTGGGCAGTATTTTGGAAACCATCAATTTAATGGCAGAAATAAGCGAGAAGGTTACCGGGAATGCAGGTGAGCAATGGAGTGGTTCTCGTAGTGGCGCAAGTGCACAAGGAGATGATACAACCCAGACATCCTTGCGAGATCAAGCGATTGCCAGCCTACCATCAGAAATAAGTATGCAAGTACAGCTCACTCGTCAGATTAAGGAGGAAATAAAGCTGCTACGAAAAGAGGTACGCAAATCTGCCCATAGAGCAAGTAAGCCCGGCGCCGCGTACAAGATGAACGAACTCTACTCACGCATCCGCAGGCTCAACTCATTACTCTCCGAAATTTTCGAAGCATCCTACGATGTTATCAAGAGACTCTTTATTCGTACGTTTATCGATAAACAGAAGGTAATGTAAGGCGTTACCCTCATCCCCCTCCCTTCTCCCTTGAGAGGGAGAAGGGTGCACTATTTCACAAATACATACCATCAGTTCATTGATAGTGCCCCACTTCCGCTGTCATCCCGAGCGGAGTCGAGGGATGAGAGAGGGTTAGGATGAGGGTAGAAAATGTAATCAGAGTATTCTCTGAGCAGGTGATGAATTTTTATGGTGAAAACTGTTTACTACCTTCTACCCATTCGATCAACTGACTGATAAAGGACCCAACGAGAGGAATCCACTCCGCTTGTTTCATGAGAGCAATAACGAGTGGAATGATAATTGCGAACGAAACGATAATTCCCAAACCATAGGCAATACCTCGGATTAAATATATACGAAACATCTTCCAAAAATTTGGCTGCTCATACTTCTGAGTGAGCTCTTTCATTGCATGCTCCAAATCTTGTAATGACTGTGTAAGATTTGTATCTGCTTCCTGTACGTGCTTGTTGGAGGCATCTTTCGATGATACAGAAGAAGGCATAACACAAAAAGGAAGTTACTACTTCTTACCCTTCGACTTCTCCTTTTGAGAATGCTCCAGTAAACCCATTATTGTTGCCAAAATTTGATCTGCAACAGAAAGGGGCTTAAGAATCATCTGCTCTACCTCTTTGGTTACTTCTTCTACTCTACGCATCACTTTGCGCAAATCTACCGCGATGAAGAGGAGATGATAGAGAAACACAATAGCCATCACAGAGATGGCAATTTTGAGTCCAAGAAGAATATCGGCAGCAGAAACCATATGATGTCTGAGAAAGGGTATACTGAGAGTACCTTCCAACGAGCATATGCGCAATCCCAAGAACCAACACAGAGAAGATTCTTCCAAAGGAAAAATTATTAAGTATAAATTTCCTGCCTCGCCGGCAGACAGGCAAATTTCAAATTTTCTCCGATTTCTTCCCAGGAAAACAATTATCATGATGATTACCTTCTATCAACATACTTTCTCTCCCGATCACGGCCCATTTAAACATCTGCACCCCTACGGTTTTTGCAGGCATGAACCAACGTGCTCGGAATACTGTAAGCAGGTTCTACAGCAAAAAGGGGTCATTCGTGCGACTTTTCCAATGGTAAAGCGGATTCTAAGCTGCAATCCTTTTACCAAGCCTTCCCAGAAAAAGATCATGAAGATTGTGTCTAGGTCTTCACAATAGGGCTTTGGATCAGTATCCTGCCACAAGTCCTTTGCAACTGCGGGTATAGTACCCTTCGATGCTTTGCCCTTTGCAAAGCACTCAGGGCAAGCAATGGCTCTGATCATTCATCCAAAGTTTATGCGGGTATAGTACAATGGCTAGTACGTCAGCCTTCCAAGCTGAACATACGGGTTCGATTCCCGTTACCCGCTCCACCCGTCTCCGTTCGCCTACTGCGAACTTCGCCGTGGTGGATGCGGAACTGTTGAGAGGGTGCTTCGGCGTAGTGATGGCGAAACGCAGTGAAGCCACACGAAGCCGGGCAATTAATAGGCATAGATATTCATAGTCGCTAGATTCACATACTATGCATTTTGTCTATTCCCTCGAATCTGAAGACGGTAATCACTGGTATGTTGGTGTCACCAATAACATAGATCGTCGTTTAGAAGAACATAACACTGGTAAAAGTATTCATATCAACAAGCACAAGCCGTGGCGACTGCAATCGTATACAGCATTTACAGATCGAAAACGAGCTGAAGAATTTGAACGATACTTAAAATCTCATTCAGGGAGAGCATTTTCAAAGAA
>CAZLFU010000070.1:0-5755 GCA_964558895.1 uncultured Candidatus Peribacteria bacterium | reverse complement strand
TTTCTCCACTTTCTTTTGCGTCAAAAGAAAGTGGAAAGGATTGTCATCCTTCGACAGGGCTCAGGATGACAAAGGGTGGTGCTTGAGAGGGCAATAAAGGGGCTCAGGATAACAGGGAAAGGAATGTCCGCGGAATGTATGCAGGGATGGATGAGAAATTGCTCAAACTACCTATCTACAACCTACTCGCTACCCCCTACAATCCTACTCTCCTCCTTCTTCCTCATACTCCACCCTCTCAAACGTACTTACTCCCATCAACCACGTCTGCCCCTGAGAAAACACAAATGGTTCACCTTCTTCGGTCTCAAAGCTAAATGGTGTTGATGCATCTTTTTTACTCCATGTTCCTTTTTGCAACGTTCCCCCTCGAAAGAGAAGAGCTTTTCCACTCTGATGCATGTTGATACTCAAGCGACCATGTTCACCCACGGCATCGACTGGGAGTTCAAAAATGACCACATTGTGTGGATGTGCATCGCTGATGATACCTCCGTTTTCACGGGTGTATGCACCAGCCCATTCATCGTATGTAAACGTGATGTTGTTTGCAGGGTTATAGAAGTTCACAAAGACACTTGGTACTTGCGTGTCGGAAGGATTACGACCAGTTTCGTACGTCGGCCACACAATCGAATGTACCTCTGCATCACGCACAAGAAACCTCACTGCTTCATCGGTGAGGAACAAATTATGAGGCGCTGCAATAGAATCATTCCGCTCGAAATAATGATCGTACAGAAGCCCATTGATAGAATCGACATTGGGATCTTCCTGCACACGTGCCAAAGCTTCTGGACTACCACCTGCGTGCAAAACAAGATGCGTCCACGGAAGCATGGCATCGATAAAGTAAGGTCGTAGTGACCGCACAGGACCAATACTTTTAGGAAGACGATCCACTTCAAACAGAGCCAAAAACCTCGTGATGTATCCTTCCACATAGAACTCCTCGACCAACACTGCACCTTGCAACCCTGCATGGTAGGGTCTGGCATCTTCATGATTCTCGATCATAATGCCCACAAAAGATCGCTCTCTCGCACGAAATGGCGTGAGAGACAATCTGGAAAGCATGCCCTTTGCAAAAGAAGCAATGCCACCCTCTTCTTCTGTAGGTGCATCTTCCACACCCTCGGTACCCTGGGATGCCTCTGGAAAATGACCCTGCCCCAATGTATTCGCAAAGAGCAAAGCACCCGTGAGGAGAGTAAGGACAAAGACAACACCGGATAAAACCACTGGTATGAATTTCATGAAGTATGCAGGCGAAACAAATTATTTTGCAGCTTCTCCTTCTTTTGCTTCTCCTTCTGGTTTCGCTCCTTCTGCTGCTACCTCACCTTCTGCTGCTGCCACTGGTACAGGCTCTGCCTCTACTGCACGAGGTTCGTGCACGTTCGCAATGAGTGTATCTGCAGCATCCTCGATGGTAACTCCTGTGGGCACAATTAAGTCTGCAACAGTAATGGTATCATCAAACGTTGCGAGCTTCTCGAGTGAAACTTCGATATCGTGTGGCAAATTGGAAGGAAGACAACGAACATTGACGTGATCATGATCGGTTGCAAGCACACCACCAAGATCCTTCACTGCTGGCGCTTCTCCAACAAAGCGAATTGGAATACGAGCTTCTACTTCCTTCTTCATGTTCACAGCGTAGAAATCTACGTGCAAAATTTTGCCGCTGAGAGGTGCAAAATCAATTTGATGAAACAGTACAGGAACCTTCTTTCCTGCTGCATCCAACTCTACCAATGTACTCTCTCCAGCTTTGGTATAGACACGAAGAAGCTCATTATGTGGGCACTGGAGCAATTGATGCTCGACTTCGTTTCCATACACAACACAGGGCACAACATCCTCTAGCCGAAGGCCTCGAGCAGTTTTTGCTGTATTGCGTGCCGCTAGTGTGAGTGAAATTGTATCCATAGCGCTCATAGAAGCCCGAAAAGGGTACGGTAGCCCCGAAGGAAGGTCAATGATTTCTAGAAGAAAACGCTAGAAAATCTCCTGTATTCTGCTGAATACCTAGCATTTACCGCCACTTCCAGAAGTAAGAAAAGGCACTCAAAATATGCGCTCTGCCTGTTTTTTTGAAAATAAGTGAGCCTATTCCCCCCTCGCTCAATCGTTTTTTTTGGTCACTTGCTGTCACTATGGGGTAATAGACAACTGTCTTGCCAGACTGGCGCACACGACGACAGAGATCTATATCCTCAAAAAAAAGAAAAAAGCGCGGGTCAAACCCCCCTAGTTCTTCGTAGAGAGATCTGCGAAGAAGCAGAGATGCTCCTACGACCCAATCTGTCTCCTGTACGACCGAAGCATCTTGATCTAGCCGTAAATAGTGCTGCATACGCTTGTGGAAGAACTTGTGCAGAAACGTACGCTTGATGAAGACATCAGAAAAACGAGGAAACCTGCGACTGGAATCTCGCACAGAACCATCTTCGTGTACAAGTCGTGGGGCGATAATGCCAATCTTCTCCTCTTTTTTCAGTGCATTGATAAGTATCTCCAAGCCTTGTCGCTCCAAATCATTATCTGGATTGGTGATGTATATGTATTCCCCTCTCGCACACTCCACCCCTGTATTATTTCCTTTGCCAAAGCCTAGATTATCTCTAGTTTCTACGATGCGCACTCGATCATTCTGTGCAAACGCAATGCGCAGAACGCCAATAGAATCATCGTGAGAATGATTCTCCACCACGATAACTTCTAACTTGGATGCAACCGTCTGCTCCAGAAGGGATTGCACACACTTTACCGTGAGTTGTGGCTGACGATAATTGAGAACTATGGCAGAGACCAGAGGCGTCTTCATATTGTGATGATACCTGAATTTCGCGGAGAACATCACTAAAGATAGTCAGAAGTCGTAGAGTCGAATGGTCGCAGGTCGCAGGTCTACTCACAAGAAAGACATATGACTTTTTGTAACTGCCCTCATCCCCGTCCCTTCTCCCCCGAAGAGGAGAAGGGTGCACTATTTTCCTGATACACGATATTGAGTTCGTCAATAGTGCTCCCTCTCCCGCAGCGGGAGAGGGCTGGGGTGAGGGCAGTTCCCACCCCTCACAAAAATCACAACGAGAGAAAGTTGGGATGGCAGCTATTCCTAGGTACTATACTCCCATGCCAAAAGCATCAAGATCTATCAACAATCCTCATCTGGAGGAGCTCGCAAAGCGTGTTGCGCAAGCTCCGACCAAACCGGGCATCTATCGTTGGCTCTCTGCAGATGGCACTGTGCTCTACGTAGGGAAAGCGAAGAATTTAAAAAATAGATTGAAGAGCTATTTACCCCGAGGGATTTCAAAGGGCATTCAAAAACCGGATAAAAGCTTGGGGCCCTGGAAGCTCTCACTTGTGAAACAAATCACAGACTTGGATATGACTGTGACACAATCGGAACTAGAAGCACTGGTTCTGGAAACAAATCTTATTAAGGAAATACGACCCAAGTACAACGTCTTGATGAAAGACGATAAAAATTACGTGTATATTCGCATCAGCATAAAAGACCCCTATCCAAGTATTGAGATAACGAGACGTATGGAGCCAGATGGTGCCAAGTACTTTGGTCCCTTTCTTGGAGCCATGTACATCCGCAAAACACTCGACATGCTGCACGATGTCTATCATTGGAAAGCTTGTCAGCGATCGCTCGATCGACTGAATTCGACTCGCAACTCGCAACTTACCACTCGCAACTTACCACTCAAGCCATGTTTAGAATTTCAAATAGGAAAATGCTGCGGCCTCTGCATTGAGCAAGTAACCCAAGAGGAATACCGAGAGTCCATCGAGAATGTCGTAACGTTTCTCAAAGGAAACTACAAACCTGTGATGCACGTTCTTACAGAGCAAATGAAGCAAGCAGCTCTGGACAAGAAGTTCGAACGTGCGGCAAAACTGCGAGACATCGTTCGCTATGTACAATCACTCAACGAGAAGCAAATTGTATCCGATACCACAGGAGAAAATACCGACATCATCGGCATTGCGACCGGGAACGGAAAAACACAGGTGGTGATTCTGCACGAACGAGGAGGGAAAGTAATCGATGAAACGAGTATGGCGCTGCAAGGAGAAGCAGACACTATCGAAGAAATTCTGGTGCAGTTTCTCCCACAATATTTTACGAGCGTGACAGAATTTCCCGATACAGTTGTCATTCCACAGGAGATTGCGGAACAGGAACTCCTTGCACAGTGGATATCGGAACAAAAAGGTACCAAAGTAGAACTGCGCGTGCCGGAACGTGGTAAAAAGGCGCAATTACTAGAGATGGCACAAAAGAATGCACAGGAGAAACTAGCTCAGCAGGCAGCGAAATGGGAAGCAGCAGCTCGTAATATCGAGACTGCACTTACAGAGCTACAGAAGGTATTGAAGTTACCAGATCTCCCCAAGCGGATAGAAGGCTACGACATTTCTCACCTTGGAGGAACAGAAACAGTCGGCAGTATGGTGGTGATGAAGAATGGAAAACCGGCCAATGATCAATACAGATCGTTTACACTTCGCACCATAAAAGAAGGAGAAATAGATGACTACAAAGCTCTGTACGAAATGCTCCGAAGACGTTTGCTCCACATCACCCGCAATGTGAAAGTAGAAGAGCAAACATGGAAGAAATCTGGCATTACTTTTGGAAAGGCACGAAAAGCAGAGCAGAAAAGAATCGGCGAAATGATCGAGAAGCATCAAAAGAATTTCCCAGAACCTCGACCCAAAATGACAGAGTTCTTCGTCGCCCGAAAAGAGGAAGCTATCGTTGCCTGTGCAGCACTGCAATCGCTGGAAGGAACCGTACAACTTGCGGCACAGTGGGCAGAAGAAAAGCAGGAGGCAGCGCTTCAGTTTCTTCTTCGCAAAATGTTGTCATCGGTGAAAAAAGGCAAAGTGTATCTCTGCACTCAAAGTACTGCACAGGAACAATACATGGATATTGGATTTCGACCTGTGCACACAGCACCCGCTGTCATCATGAAGCATACAGAAGATGATGTACTTTTGATGACCTATGAAGTGGCACACAATAAGCCCGATAGTTCTCTCACTGTGCGACCAGATCTGCTTATGATTGATGGTGGAAAAGGACAACTGAGTACCGTGCAGAAGGTGCTCGAAAAATTGAAGATAGATATTCCTGTGATTGGCTTAGCAAAGCAAGAAGAGCAGGTATTTCATCCCCGATTGGGAGAGGTTCACTTTGGGAAAGATTCTCAGGGAAGATTTCTCTTGATGCGCTTGCGTGATGAGGCACATCGCTTCGCAAATATTCATAGAGAAAAACGCTTAAAGATGAAAACATTTACATCGGAATTGGATGGAATCCCTGGCTTGGGATCCAAAACAAAACAGCAACTCCTGCAGCAATTTCACTCCGTGCAAGGAGTACGTGGTGCGAGTGACGCAGAATTGAAAACTATCCTGACACAGCCACAGCTGGCTGCTCTACGGGAGTATTGGAAGCAGTAGATGAAGGTGGTGGTGTGGAGGTAGATGCCTGCAATATCTGTTGTTGCTTGAGTATATTGCGTCGTTGATACTCTGTAAGTGCCTGGGAAATAATGGAAGCTACTCTTTCCACAGAAGGAACATAGTATTTAGTGATGTCATCTCCACCCAATCCTTCTTTTAAATTTAACTGAAGTCTTCCAAAAGGAAACAACCCCCAGAACTGCGTACGAGAACTTACTGCTCCAATGTTATCTAAGTGAACTGGTTTGACCTCTCTTCG
>CAZLFU010000069.1:0-5898 GCA_964558895.1 uncultured Candidatus Peribacteria bacterium | reverse complement strand
TCTGGTGGGCCGGGCTGGACTCGAACCAGCGAAGTCTGAGACACCTGATTTACAGTCAGGCCCGTTTGACCGCTTCGGTACCGACCCACGTCCGGGCAATTGTATACAGAAATTTTTGCATTCAAAAGCTATAATCAAAGTTTTTCGTCTACTTTCTTGACCTTTGACGTAAAAATAGAGAAAGTTCTTTACTATGGCTAAACTTGATACAAATCCAGAAGCGCAAGAAGGCTCCTCTCGATCCGTGCTCAAGATAGGATCAGCTTTACTTCTTGCAACAGCCATTTTCGCTCATAGATTTCGTGATAGTGTTGATGTACCAGAAGCCGCAGCAGTGCAAAGTGATGCAGGAAATGAATCACTACCGAAGGAAGTTGAAGTAATTATGAGAGACGCTGTAAGAATGTACCATGAGATCGATAGCCACTTTAAAAAGAGAGATATTAGTTTTATAGAATTTCAAAATCTTTGTACGGAGTACAAAATGCAGGCAGCTTTATATCGCACAGACAATCAAGTCCTAGACTATCCCATTGCCATACGGCACATTGACGCACTAATTTATCTTATCGATGAAAAAGAAGCCATCATTAACCATATTCTTCACACACCTCCAAAGGACAAAAGAATATTCAACGAGATGATTTAACGTGTAATCACTCCCATCTCATCGCTTCGATAGGGCTCAACTTTGCTGCTTTCATGGCAGGGTAAATTCCAAATGCGAGTCCTACACCTGCTGCCATCAAGACTGCAACAAACAAGGCTCCTGTAGAAAATGCAAAACTAAAGGATCCTAGTAACTTTGCTGCGATTCCAGCAAGGAGTAAACCTATTGCTGTACCACCGATGATACCAATCATCCCACCGACTAGTGTGAGGCAGACGGCTTCTATCAAAAACTGAAGCAGGATATCTCTACTTCTGGCACCAACAGCTTTGCGCAGGCCAATCTCTTTGGTTCGCTCTGTGACAGAAACAAGCATGATGTTCATAATACCGATGCCTCCTACCACAAGTGAGATAGCAGCTATGAGTGTAATAAACGCAGTGAGACCAAGGGAAACAGTACCGATGATATCGGTAGCCTGTTCCACACTACGAGAAAGGAAATCATCTTTATCGCGATTATTCTCTGGATTATCGATGCCATGCCTCTGCCTCAGAAGCTGAGTAATATCTTGCATGGCAACCTCTGTATCTGTTTTGGCTCGCAAATTGATATACGACAAATACTTCTGTCCTGTCATTGCCTTGGCAGTGGTAAATGGCATGTACGCTGCGCTATCTAAATCTTGCAAAAGGAGTGACCCAAAACTTTGTAATACTCCCACTACTGTGAAAAATCTGGAACCGACTTTCACTCGGTTACCCAAAGGGTCTCTATTGGCAAAAAGATCTTCTGCAACTTGGCTCCCAAGTACAATCACATTCTTTGCACCTTTGTAGTCCGATTCATCGAGAAATCTACCACGATCAATTTTAAGGCTATAGTTATCTTGAATTGCTCCTGTCGTTCCAAAGATAGGTGGAGATTTTTCTTCAGTGCCAAAACTGATTGCCTCGGTAACCAAAATAATGGGAGCAACACTTTCCACAGTCGTCAGTTTTTCCACAGCAAGATAATCCTCGTACGTAAGGGAATCCACGTTGCGTCCAAATTTTTCAAAACCTGTTGGATACACATCAATCACATTTCCTCCAAACTGCTGCACCTGAGTGAGAATATAATTTTCAAAACTCTTTCCAATAGAAACCATGAGCACTACAGACCCTACTCCAATGATAATACCAAGCATGGTAAGCAGTGACCGCATGCGGTTTACCGTCACGCCTCTGGCTGCCATTTGGATAGTATCAAGTATTCTCATTGTATAAATAATGTATTCAGAACAAATAATTTATTCATATTTTAGAGCTACTATTGGGGATAAAATTGATGCTTGTCTTGCAGGATATATACCAAATACTAGACCGGTTACTGCTGCCATTCCCAGTGCAACAAAGATGGAAGGAATGGACACAGCAAACTGATACCCTGCAAGAAACTTTCCAATCACACCTGCTATCAACGCAGCGAAAGCTACTCCTCCTATTGCTCCAATAACACCCCCAAGGAGCGTCAGTGCAATGGCCTCCAACAAAAACTGGCGAAGAATATCTTTACGCTTTGCTCCAACTGCTTTGCGTAATCCTATTTCCCTTGTACGCTCTGTCACAGCCACGAGCATGATATTCATAATCCCAATACCGCCCACAATGAGAGAAATACCCGCAATAGTCGTAATAAAGAGTGTGAGCCCTAGAGAGACAGTACTAAGAATTTCGTTTGCTTGCGCAGAACTGCGAACAATAAAATCATCTTTCTCCACATCATCTTCTGGGTTATCTATTTGATGACGCTGACGCAGAAGTGCCCTCACATCGTCAAACGCAATATCGAAATCGTCTACAGCCTCCATGGTGAGATAATTGACGTATCTCTTGCCTGTCATACTCTTTCCAACCGGAAGAGGAATGTAGACTCTCTCATCAAAGTTTTGGAAGAATTGTGTTCCCACAGCTTTGAGAATACCTACAACCAAAAATGTCCTATCTCCAATCTTGATGCTCTGACCAATAGGATCTGCATTACCGAAGAGATCTTCTGCAGTATCAGGGCCCAAAACAGCTACAGAATGGGCTCCCCGAATATCTTCATCATCAAGAAGACGACCAAACTCCGCCTCTACATTTTGATTGCGAAAGAAATTTGGTACCGTAGCTGTTACTGCAGGATATGCTTCTTCTCGACCATAATGTACAGACTGTTCCACGAATACAATGGGTGCAATTTGTGTAACGGTAGTAAGCTTTTCTAAAGCTTGTATATCATCAAAGGTAAGGCTATCGAATCCTTCTGCTGCAATGCTCTCCTGAGGACTATCACCTTGTCCTGGAAAAATAACCATACTTTTAGAACCAAGAGAACTGATCTGACTAAGAATGACACCCTCCATACTCTGGCCAACTGCCGTCATCAAAACAACAGAACCTACTCCAATAATAATACCAAGCATGGTAAGAATAGATCTGCTTCTATTTGCGAGCACTGCAATCTTTGCCATTCGGGCTGTATCATAGAGTTTCATACTTGATTATTTTTGGAGAACACCACTTGCAATAATCCGCTTGAAATCTTTGGAATCACTCTGAATTTTCCCGTCGAGAATATGGAGAATTCGTTCGGAATGCATAGCGGTAGATTGTTCATGCGTTACCAAAATAATGGTGTGACCTTGCTTGTGTAAATCCTGAAGAATTTTCATAACTTGTGCACCAGAATTGGAATCTAAATTTCCTGTGGGTTCGTCTGCAAAGATAATTTCTGGCTCCGTAACAAGTGCACGAGCAATCGCCACACGTTGCTGTTGACCTCCTGAGAGCTGATTGGAAAAGTACTCTGCTCTATCACTTAAACCTACAGAAGCAATTGCCTTGAGTGCGAGTTCCTTTCGCTGAGACGGCTTAATGGTTGGATGGTACAGAAGTGGAAGCATGACATTCTCTAACACAGTGGTACGCGGAAGTAAGTTAAATGCCTGGAACACAAAGCTCACATTGGTACCACGAATATGAGCCAGTTCATCATCATCAAATGTTTTTGCACTCTCGCCATTAAATAAATACTCACCAGAAGTTGGGGTGTCGAGAAATCCCAAAATATGCATGAGTGTAGATTTACCAGAACCAGAAGGACCCATGATGGCCACAAATTCTCCTTTGGAAATTTTCAAATCAACTTCGTGCAAAACACGTGTTTCTACATCTCCAGTAGTGTATGACTTCGAAAGTTTTTTGGTCTCGATGAGTGGAGGTTGAGATGGATTTGTCATGATATTGATATGGTACAGAACCCATGTGACCCATGAAGGTATTTCGTCAAATATCTTTAAGGAGCCTTGATGAGTACGACAATCTGCTCCCCTTCTTCCACTCCACTTAGTATCTCGATATCCGTATCTGTTTCCAGACCTGTCGTTACAACATGTTCGGTTACCTCTCCATTTTTGAGAACTCGAACAATCTTCTCATCATCTGCATTGCGTATAATTGCACGACCAGGAATGGTGAGCACTTCATCTCTTCTTTCAATGACGATATCTACATCGCCAGTCATGCCAATTTTCATCGTTTCTTCTACTTCATTAAAATCCAGCATGATTCTGTACTTTGGCACACCATCTATAAGAGTTGCCGCAGGATCGATTTCGGAAACAGAGAGAGCAAATTCTCTCTCTGGGAATGCATCTAAACTGATGGATCCTGTTTGATGGAACACTACCTTTGGAATATCAATTTCCGATGCGTACATTTCTATGCGATAGGGTGTGGTTCCCAAGATGGTCATTGCTGCATCGGTTTGTGAGAACTGACCTGGAGTAAATTCTCCTGGTTTCAAATTTACCTTCGTAATCTTGGCATCGATAGGCGAAAGCAGAATGGTATCGTTGTAACCTGCCTGCGACTTCTGCAAATCTGCCGCTGCTTGATTGACACGTGCTCGTGCAGCATCGATATCTGTTTTACGTGCACCGGAGCGCTTGAGCTGCAACTGCGCCTCTGTAACTCGCAATGCACTGAGAGCGGTTTGAAGATCTGCAGTTGCACGATCTTTTTCTCCCTTCGCCGAAGTAAGATTGGATTGCTCCGAAGCAATTCTTGTATCGTACGATGCAGATGCATCTTGTAGCTCTTTGATGCTTGTATCCAAACTAGAGAGAGAAGTCCCTATAGTAGATTTCTCGGTTGCAATAGTCGCCTTGAGGGTTTCTCGCACTGCGTAGGTAAAGTTCCCTCCGGTTACAGGAAGTGTTGCAATAAAATCATACACATCGCTTGTAAGATTTGCCGTAAGAGATACTGCCTCTCGTGCCAATCTCATTTTGACTAATGCTTCCTGGTAGTTTTGTGACACAGTTCCAGAACGCAATGCAGACTCAATAGATACTTCTGCATCGGAAAGAGCACGCTTCAATAACCCCACAATTGCTGGTCCTTGGATATCGACATAATTTTGAATATTCACATCATTGAAGAAATCCTCGAGTACTTTTGTACTGGTCTGTGCAGAAGATAGCTCCTTGGAAACTGTGCTGCTAGATTTGGAGACCAATCCAGAGAGAGCAATACTCGATTCTTGCTGCAATATTTTCAATTTATCTTCGGCATCCTGCAATTTAGCAATTGCAGTATTGAGTGAAGATTCTGCAGATTGAGATGCACGTCGTCTATTTTCGACCTCTGCTTCTGCAATAAAAATTTCTTCTTCACGGGTTCCTTCTACAAGCGCTTGCAAATCTGCTCTTGCAGCCTGCAATCTCGCAGATGCAGATGCAACATCTGCCCTCAAATTATCAGCACGCAATTCTGCAAGAATCGTTCCTTGTTCTACAAGATCTCCTTCCTTTACGTAAACAACGGAGACAATTCCCGATACGGGGAATTTGAGCTCCAAATCACGCTCAGAAATCACCTTTCCCACTGCTTCTACAGTCTGTGTAAGGTCTTTTCGAATCACCGTTGCGGTAACGTACTCTGGAGCTGTTGGCGTAAAAATAAAGGCAAGAACAGCACCAAGCGGTAATACAACCAAAAGGATAATGAGGATCTTAAGCCAATGACGCCTGAAAAAGGGCAAAATGGATCGAAAAGTCATTAACTAAATTATACAATATATTTAAATTCTTAGCAAGACTTAGTACTATGAAGATTTGGCCTCAGAATAGGCTATAAGTGCCTGTTTTACAGCTTCGTGTATGGGAAGAAGATGAATCCCCTCTTCCTCCAGTTTTTGGGTGCTAAGGATACAATTACTGCGTCCGGCTTTTACCACTGTGGAAAGGCTATCTAAGGTAA
>CAZLFU010000068.1:0-5956 GCA_964558895.1 uncultured Candidatus Peribacteria bacterium | reverse complement strand
TTCCGGGTGAGTCCACGGATCATCAAATGAATGTATAACGATTATCTGCGTTCCTTGTTCTCGAATTCCTTCAAAATTAAGAAGATATTTTAGAAAACTATTCATATATTTATTATGTTTTGGACCATGGGAACTGCCAATTGTTACCAGTGTTTTAGCTCTGATTAAACCACGAGTAAGCATACTTAACGCTAGTGTTCCCCCTAAGCTATGCGCAACGATAAGATCGAAATTTTTTTGACCAAGAGAAAGGATGGTATTAGTCCAATCGTCAATATCTGGCTCCTCCGGATTGGGACAACTCGCAGAAAATACCTCAACATTTTTTTCATAACGTTCCCGTAGACTTGGTAAAAAATAGCTATCCGCAGAAGACCCAAAGCCATGCAGGAGTAGTAATTTCTTACTCATGAAGAAGATTGTATCACCTTTCTTGTATCTTGTATGACTTCTACAAGATCTGCACGAGATTTTGCAACTGCAATAAACAATCCTTCTCCCTTATACTGATTATATCCCCAAGGCAGCACACAGCTTCCATCTTTCATAGCAGCCTTGGGCCCCATTAGTGCATCTATTGGGCGAGTATAATCTGCGAATGACGTACCAGATTTTGAGCCATCGGTAAAAAACTTTCCTTCTGACATTCCAAAAAATTCACTGGTATATTGGCCGTGTTCGCCTGTCTGCTCTTCCACAAACATACGCGCTAAAATTGTTGGTGTATTGCCACTTACCCTCAAGCCAGGATCAAATGTAAGACAAGTGTTATCTTCTCTCTGAAAAAAATCACACATCACAAAACCAAATGTCTGCGGATCTATTGTATGAATACGACGATGCATATCAGTCATGAGCAACCTCACATTTCCATCGATTACCTCCAGATTCATCGGGGGGTTTTCATTGCCAGCATATGTTTTGCCATCAGCTTCTACAAACTGCTTGCTTACAGTTAATACATGTATGCGATCTGGCTCCTTTGGAGAAGTAAAATATTGAAAACTTCTATTTTCACCCTGAATTCTAGGCTGCACAACTATTTCCATATCCAGTTCATACGTATGAGCTTCCTCTAGCAATCTCCTTACAATATTTTGAAATTCTTCTGGGCTTCTACAAATTAATACTCCACTGCTTGTGGTTTCTGTATTGTTCTTTTTAACATAAACAACACCATCTGCACCGGCAATCCGTTCAAAATCATCCGCATGTGCAGACCTGAGATCTACTACTTCGTAAGGTGCGCCATATGAACTAATGGCATTAAGATGTTTTTTTGTGTTAATAGTACGTACTGTCGAAGCTTTATTGACACTACAGTGATCCCATTCATCAGGTAGATCATCAACATTATATATAGGCCTTTGATATCGTGATGCTAAATGTGGAAAATCTTCAAATTTATCCATAAGAGCATACTCACCAAGCACACCAATACGACGCATGTAATCCAAAAAAGTACGATCCACCTTGGCTGGAAATGCAATAATATTAGATTCACTTTTGTCAGCACTGGGACCGCAAGACATCCAACTAGCTGCTAATGGCATTGGGAGAGTACTTCCCTCACCAAAGGTCTTATCATGAGAGGGGCGAAAAATAGCACGCGAAGGGTGGATTGCATCGTCATACCAATAATTGGAAACAATCAAACCACGTAATCTCTCTCGTATATCTCCATAACGAGGAATAACGACTTCTACCTCTGGTTCACCAGATTGTGATTCTCTTTGTATTAATCTCTCTGAAGCCATTGGCGTGATTATTCATTAATAACATTGATATGTCAAATTTAAAATAGTTTGTAAACAACGGTGTTTGTACCTATTGTTACGGCAAATGTCAGACAAAATCCTGGTCGCTGGCTCACTTGCATTTGATAACCTCTATAAACACCAGGGATCTTTTTTGGATGGTATAGATACATCCAAACTAGATGATTTATCTATATCATTCACTGTTACGGACCATACCATTCAAAAAGGAGGGGCAGGGGCAAATATTGCATGGAATCTAGCACTCTTGGAATGCCCCGTCGCACTTTTTTGTGTAGTTGGTAAGGATGCGAAAGAATATGTAACAATACTAGAGGCACGAGGTGTAAATACTGAACATATCATTGTATATGAAAAGGGTGCCACTCCCCATTGCGTTATCGCAACGGACAATGAATTAAGGCAGATTACTTTATTTGATTCTGGCGTGGAATTACAAATGGATTGGTTACGAGAAATTCAAAACTGCCAGAATATTCGTATGGTACTAGTAGGACCCTGGCAACCAGAATTTTCATTGCCTATATTTACATGGGCTGCTGCTAAAAATATCCCTGCTATTTTCGACCCAGGACAACATATACTAGACTATAACCAGACTCAGCTTCATAAAGTTCTAGAAACATGTGAAGGGATAGTGTTAAACACATATGAATGGCACATTCTTCAGGGGCGTGCAAATTTAAAAGATACGGACATTATTGAAAAAGTAAATTTTATAATTGTTACAAAGGGTGAAGATGGTTTTGATGTTCATACAAAAAAAGGAAATGAACATTTTCCTGCCTGTCAGCCATTGCAAACAATTAATCCCACAGGAGCTGGAGATGCATTTCGCGCTGGATTACTCTCTGGTTTATACAATAATGACTCACTTGAAGATGCCTGTAAGCTCGGTGCTGCATTGGCATCAAAGGTTGTTGAACAGGAAGGAGCGTTATTAGACAACGTAGATATCACTGAATTGAATGCACGTAAAAAACTATAGGGACACTCGTGCTATTCAATACAAAGTACTAAGAAAGCAGCCACCTACATTCAAAGCGGAGTGAGAGGGTTACGAGCTATCTAATATTCAGAGGCTTACCCTCTTCTGCTCCTGACTGAGATTGCTCTCGATAGACAGCATACCGACCATCTTCTTCCATGTTATCTGCACCAGCAAAGGTAACCGATGAGGTTCTTCCATCAGTAAAATACTTTCCGAGCTCTCTTACAGTTGAATAATTTTGATCCATAGGAGTTTCTTCATTGGAATCACCTTCTTCGCGGGTTCCCTGGGTACGACGGTACACTTCCGGATTTTTTTCGTCTTTCTTTTTTGATACTCCTAACTGAGCAGATGGTGATGCACTTCCACCTGTCCAAGTCGTCCATTTGCCTCTGTCCAAGTGAAAGTTATTAATGGCAGGCATAGCTTCACGTGTTTTCATAAAAGGAGTACCCATATAGAAATACTCTGCATCATTTTTCGCCAAATCCCCAGGCTTCCTGACGCCTCCATCAGAAACAACGAGAACATGATGATATCCGTGATTATTCAAAGCAGTACGTATTTCATTTACAATACTTACTTGTGGAACACCTGTTCCAGTCATAATCCGTGTCGTACAACCTCCACCAGGGCCAACTCCAACTACAATTTTTTTAGCACCGGCTTCAGCAAATGCAAGAGCAGCGTCAACACTGGCAACATTTCCTACATGCAGATCGAGAGTAGGATCAAGTTCATCAATTAAATCACGAACCTGTCTTACAATCACCTCTGGATCTGTACCATGATAAGCATTTGGATGATCCAGGCGGATTCCACGTCCAACCAATTTTTCAGCAATACACTCGCGGATAAATTCAATATCTTCACCCAAGCGCATAGCAACTAAGTACGCCAGTTGATTATCATGATCCTTATCTATATGTGGAGGAAAACGAAGTCCATACCCTGCAGAGGCATGCGATGTAATGCCCAATACCTTATTTCCTTCAACAATAGGCAGAAGATGTCTGTGAACTTCATCCGAAGTATTTCTGTCCATAATATCAATTGCCTCACGTCTTGTAATTGTTGGCGGGGCAGTAATTACATCTTCTGCAGACTTCATAAGCTCTGACATCTTTTCAAAACTCCTGCCTTTTGCCTTTTTAATTTCATTTCTCCCTACAAGCCCGAGCCACTCAGCGTCTCTGTCAAATTTGTTACGGGTTCCCTCGACAATAATTGCAACATCATCTTCATACTGCTGAACCCATCGGTACCAGTCAGTTACCTCTGCATCCGGAGTCAGTACTGCCACCTCTCTGTGCCAGGGATGAGATGTGCGCATATCATCTCTTATATTTTTCAGCTGCATTTTGCGGTGTTCATTTGATGTGCTTTTTCCCTGGCGGATACCCTGAAATACAATTCCAGTCATTCCATATCGTGCCACCGCCTTTATAAGCCTGGGACCCAACCCGATTTGATTAGCAGAAATAATAGGAATAGAACCCAGAGGATTAGGATCATTCGGAACTAAACTGACCAAATCCCGGGACTTTACCGGCTCAGCCTTTGGATACTTTGCTGCCATGGCAAGCTCATACTTCTTGTAGTCTCTATATGCTTGTCCATTTGCACACTGTACCCGCTGCAATTCAAGACCGCCTTCACCACGTGATACCCTTTCTTCTACATCCCTGTTTGTATTGATATGAATATCTCGAAGACGCTGCAGTTCAGCTTTCTCATCCTGGCTCAGAAAAGGCTGGAGCCTTGCATACATTGGGTTATTCGGAACGCGAGTTACGTCCGAAAATGTCAATGCAACATCTGTATTGAATAAAGATTCACTCATAGTGGTTGAATATTTGAATCTAAATCCACCTTTCGCGCAAGGAAACGACAGACTTTCTGCTGCTACACTTGCTCCATGCAAAATTTCAACATCTACTTCCTTATGGGCATTCTAGGCATGTTCTGCATCTTAAGTGCATTTCTCCTCAACCAGAGAGGAAAGTGGAAAAGCAATAGCCTTTCGTACGACCTTACTAATGCCATCGGAGGCCTATTACTCGTTCTCTACGCTATAGACGGGAAAGCTTGGCCCTTTGTTATACTCAATGGCGTGTGGCTTTTGTATTCTGTGAAAGACGTAGTGAAAGATATTCAGAATCCAAAACCTTAAACCCTAAATCTGGAATCTCGTTCAAGATTCCAGATTCAAAATTCTAGATTCTATACTCAACTAAAGAGCCCACTCGCGCTGTACATTCCTACCGTCAAAACAGACACAATGGTCATCAATTTCACCAAGATATTGATGGAAGGACCGGATGTATCTTTAAATGGATCTCCTACTGTATCCCCCACCACAGCCGCTTTGTGCGCATCGCTTCCTTTTCCACCCAAGTTACCAGCTTCTATGTACTTCTTGGCGTTATCCCACGCTCCACCGCTATTTGCCATAGAGATCGCAAGAAGCACTCCAGAGACAAGAGAACCAGCAAGGAGACCTCCAAGAGCCTCGGAACCAAGTACCAAACCTGTTATCACAGGAGAAGCGACTGCAATGAGACCAGGAAGCATCATCTCGCGAATGGCAGCACCTGTTGCAATACTCACACAACGAGCACTGTCTCCTTCTGCTGTTCCTTCCATCAGTCCTTTGATTTCTTTGAATTGACGACGTACTTCCTCGATCATCGCAAATGCTGCACGACCTACTGCATTCATAGTAAGTGCAGAGAAGACATATGGAAGTGTTCCTCCAATGAGGAGACCAATTAAGGTGAGTGGATTCATCAGGTTGATAGAATCGAGTGCTGCTGCTTCGCTAAACGCTGCAAAGAGTGCAAGCGCTGTGAGAGCCGCAGAACCGATAGCAAAACCTTTTCCAATTGCAGCTGTTGTATTTCCTGCACTATCAAGAGCATCGGTACGAGCACGAACTTGCTTTGGCAGGCCAGCCATCTCGGCCAAACCTCCGGCATTATCGGCCACAGGACCGTAGGCATCGACAGCGAGAGTCATACCAAGAGTAGAAAGCATTCCCACTGCGCTGATGGCAATACCGTAGAGACCAGCATTGAAGTAGGCAATCGCGATAGCGATGGTGATACACAGCACTGGAAGTAATGTAGACATGTATCCAAGTGCAAGACCACTGATGATCACAGTTGCACTTCCAGTCTTGGAAGAA
>CAZLFU010000067.1:0-6054 GCA_964558895.1 uncultured Candidatus Peribacteria bacterium | reverse complement strand
TGAGCCCTAATTCTTTTACATAGCCGCTTATTGCCTCCTTGCTTGTATCTTCTCGGTCCATGAGCATGCTATGCATGTTCCAGCCTTGTTCTTGCTCTGCAGCGCACAGTGTTGCAAGTGCAGTACTGGCACTATTGGGATATTTTTCTAACGTGAGTATCGCAATCTGATACTTAAGTCTTCCCTCTTTGATCAGAGGTATCAAAATTTCTGGTACATGAGTTCGGTGAAATGTTTTGCAGTACGAACAGTGGTATTCCGTAAATTCGAGCAACGTAAGTGGTGCTTTTGGATTTCCTACTTCCAAAATACCATTGGCAAGTATTCTTTCGGGGAGAGCACCAGAGCCGGTTACTGGTATTTCTTCTCCAGGGCTTGATGACACGATTTCACCCAAAGACTCATCGCTGAATTGCGTATCCAGATTTTTCTCTGGCAGAGGTGCTTGCACACATGCAGCTAAGAGTATTGCAACATACAAAGAAAAGTATCTTTTCATATCCGTACTATACAGCAATCAAATCTATTCAATACAATCTGCGTCATCTTCGGTTGCTTCGCAGCCTTTGTCACAAAATGTGTGTTTGGCACGGCTGGAAGCGGTAGTACATTGCAGTACCTGTGGTTGGCTACAAGTACAGACAGCATCGGCGAGCTCTCTACACTCTCCATTGTCACAAACTTCGTTTTTGCCAGAGCATTGATCATTCTTGGTACATGTGAGGTATGGCTGATTTGAAACCTGTGCAGGAAGCACACTAGTTTGGAGAGCCATCAAGAGAATTGCAGTACCAAAGAAACCCGATGCGAGCCATATGCGTTGAGACCTCTTGAGTACAGCCATGGACGGATTATAAAAGGGACGGGGCAGAGTTGCTAGTTACGAATTACTCGTTTTTTATTCAAGTACGCTAGAATCAACTCATGCAGAGAGTACATCTCCTTGGTATTCCCGTCGATTCGCTTACATCGTTGCAGGTGAATGAGTATCTTCGTACCTTGTTACAAAGCAAGGAGCAGCACCAGATCAATACACCCAATAGCGAAATGATGGTTGCTTCCAGGTCTCATCCAAATTTTGCAGATGTTTTAAAAAACGGGTCACTCAATATTCCAGATAGTATTGGGATTGTCTGGGCCGCCAAATGGACGGGACAGCATCTTCCAGAACGCATAACAGGTGTGGATACTATGCAGCAGCTTTGTTCGCAATTGGATGCATCTTCTCCAGTATTTCTTCTGGGTGCAGCAGAAGGCATTGCCGAGCAGGTAGCAGAGAAATTGCAGCGTAGAAATAATAACCTTGTCATCGCAGGAACATTTGCTGGTTCTCCACGGGAAGAAGATACACAAGAGAGTATCAAACGCATCAAGGCATCCAAAGCCAGTGTACTTTTTGTGGCTTACGGGTCACCAGCACAGGAGCTCTGGATTGCAAAGCATCTTGCAGATATGCCAAACATCAAAGTGGCAATGGGCGTAGGTGGTGCATTCGATTTTATTGCAGGAAAGCAAAGGAGAGCACCGCAAGCTTTTCAACAACTTGGACTGGAATGGTTGTGGAGGCTTATGCAAGAGCCAAAGCGCATTGGAAGAATTTGGAATGCGGTTTTCGTATTTCCGCTCATGGTGTTGAGGTATGGGAAGCAGGTTTAATGAATTGGTTACGGGTGGCTGGTTACGAGTTACGAGTTTCTAGTTACAGTTTGAAACCCGAAACCAGCAACCCAAAAACCGATCAACCAATAATCAGCAACCCGAAACCAGTCAACCCGTAACTTAATTGTGCAACATCTCCATGTTCTCAACGTACCATCCGTTTTCTCCGTTGGAGAGCTGAACCAACTTATCGCCTTCTTTTGTCTCTGCAAGATAATCTCTTGTTGTCTCTGTTGAGCGAAGTAAGGTTGTTTTGCCAATGCCTTCCTCTGGCAAGAGAAGATAAATTGCGAGATCTGGTTTATCGATGAGTGCTGCGTTCATATTGAGTGTTGCACGACCAAGGAGAGCAGCAGCCGCTACTACAAGTCCACTCAGGATTACTGCGAGCGTAATAGTTTTGGAATATCGTCCGTTGGAAAGTAGTTGAATGTCCATAGATCGTACTATTGTAGCATAACATTGGGTTGGGTGGTAGTGTATGTCATGTTTACAATGAGTGCACTTGTATTAATTCGCCACGGGCAATCGCAGTGGAATCTGGAAAACCGCTTTACTGGTTGGACAGATGTGCCACTCACAGAACAAGGGCAAAAAGATGCTTCCTTGAGTGCTCACTCACTCGCAGGCTTTCATTTTACTACTGCATTTACATCGCGTTTACTTCGTGCAAATCAAACATTGGATGTGATAGTAAAAGAATTGAATTTGACCATGCCAATCGAAAAAGATTCTGCTCTCAATGAGCGTCATTATGGAGATTTGCAGGGACTGAATAAGGCAGAAACTGTAGAGAAGTTTGGGAAAGAGCAAGTGCAACTCTGGAGAAGAAGTTACTTTACTCGGCCGCCCAACGGAGAAAGTATGGAAGATTGCGAAAGACGCACAGTGCCATTTTTTACCCAGTACATTCTTCCTCTTGTACAAGTAGGACAAGACATCCTTGTTGTTGCTCATGGCAATAGCCTACGTCCTATTATGAAATATTTGGAAAATCTCGATCCAGAAGTTGTTGCAACACTCGAAATTGGACTTTGTACTCCTTACGTCTATACATTTGAAGGTGAAAAAATAACAGGAAAGCGCGTGATCGAAGTGGAAGGAATAGTGACAAAAGGTGCTTCTTTAGAGCAAAAAACAGTCGAAGGAGGGAGGGTCTAGCAGGTATTTTCTGGCCGTATACATGGTGACTACGCTACTCTTCTTCCATGCAAGATATTTCGTACAGATCAGCCTCATTTTTTGATGATATTGCAGCGCAGCAATCAAAGCACGTACATCTCATTCTCATCGCAACGAAGCCAGATATTATCAAGCAAGTTCCTCTGTATAAGGAGTTGCAGAAGCGTGGGCATCTGGTAGTACTTGGACACACTGGCCAGCATTACGATGAAAATTTGAGCGGAGGAATGCTGAAGGAATTTGGTGTGGAACCAGATTTTAATTTGAATGTTCGTGGTGCAATGCACGAAGTAGTGAGCCAGATTATTGGGAGACTTGGATACGTAATAGGAGAGCTAAAGGAGCGAGGGAAAATAGTGATCCCATATGTGCATGGAGATACCACCACTGCTATGGCTGCAAGCAATGCAGGGTACTGCCACATGTTTGCATCTGTACATGTAGAAGCAGGGATAAGAACATTGACGCCAGATTATTCCAGATTCAAAATTCAAAATTCAAAATTCAATCCTTCGGATTGGCATCAATTCCTGCAAGATCGCTCCAATTGGAAAGCTGGCAGCCAAGAGCCATATCCAGAGCAATTTAATACACGTTGTAGCGAAGCAGCCACTGGCATCCATCTTGCCCCTGTAGAACTCGATCGAGAATTTATGCTCAATGAAGGCTTTGCAGAAGATCGAATTTTTGTGGTTGGAAATTCTGTAGCAGATGCCACGCACGAAGCGATGGAGCGAATAGGCGAATCTACAGTGTTTGATAGGCATCCAGAACTTGCAGATGGAGACTTTGTGCGATTTTGCATTCATAGGAGAGAGAACTGTGTATCGGAGAAGCGATTTATGTGCATTTACGGTGCGATGAAGTCGCTCATTGAATCTGGTCGTAAGGTGCTACTTATCAACATGATTCAAACCAAGAAAGCATTTGAAAGATTTGGTTTAGAAGAAGAACTTTCTCAACTTGCGAAGAATTATCCCAATTTCATTCTCTCGGATGTGTGGCCGGAATATGGAGATGTGATTGCTGCCATGAGCAAGGCTGCAGTCTGTGCAACAGATAGTGGTTCTATGCAGGAAGAAATGAATGTGATGGGAGTGCCCTGTGTTACCCTTCGCTTTGGATCCGACAGAAGTGAATCTGCAATGAATGGAGGCAACATCATTGCCCCTCCCATTGATGCATCCACCATTACAGCAATCATTGAGTATGCTTGGGATAATCAGGATATGAGAAATGCACCAAAGATTTATGGAGAAAACGTGAGTGCAAAGTGTATTGATGTTGTGGAGAAGGTTCTTGCACAGGGTGAGGTGTTTCGGTCGGAGGGAGAACGTTTGAAGATGTGATTGAGCTTGTCTGGGTTTTTTTGTGTCATCCTGAGCTTTGTCGAAGGATAGACACAAGTTGTCACACTTCGACAGTGCTCAGTGTGACAATTACTCCAATATTCCAATCCCCAATACCTCAATATTCAAGTATTCTAATCTCATGCTTCAACGGTTTCGTGAATTACTTAGTATTGTTCTTCTTGCAGCTCTTCCGCTACATGCGCTTGCTGTCACTATTGGAACGAGAGTGTTACTTGGTTCGGGTCATGCGCCCTGGGCTGTGCTTGCTCTTTGGAAAGAAGCTGTGTTGGGAATCATCCTTCTCGTTGCGTGTTTTGAAATTCTCTCTCTTCTTTTTGTAAAGAAAAAAGAAGTCCTGCGTTTGGATCTCATAGATGGCACAGCGATAGTACTCATAGCTCTTGGTGTTGTTGTCACTATGTTCACTCACAGGTCGCTGGAGCTCTTTGCCTTTGGGTTTAAATACGATTTTGTTCCGATTGTTGCATTTCTCATTCTTCGCAGAGTGCAGTGGTCGGACTGGGCGGTGCAATCCATCAAGAAAGAACTGATGGTGATGGGAGGAATTGTTGCAGCTTATGGCATCGTCAGTTTTTTTCTCCCACAAACATTTTTTACGTGGTTGGGGTATAGCGACCTACATTCTCTCTATCGCCCTGGTGCGCCACTTCCAGCTTTTCATCAGCTTGGAGGCATTGGCCTTCGGCGTATTCAATC
Source organism: uncultured Candidatus Peribacteria bacterium (assembly GCA_964558895.1). GTDB lineage: Bacteria > Patescibacteriota > Gracilibacteria > Peribacterales > Peribacteraceae > CAZLFU01. Next base: position 1,144 of record CAZLFU010000067.1, on the reverse strand, counting down.
CACCATGAGTGGACCCAATCAGCTTGGGATTTGGCTTCTCATTCCATGGGCCCTTGGCATCACTGCCTTGCTGCGTTCCCTCGGAACAGAAGGAACATTCTTTTCGCGCGTGGTGCGTTTACTTCGGTCACAGGTGGCCACGCCCCTGTTGTATCTCTTGTTGATAGGATTTGCCATGCTTCTCACCTTCTCTCGCTCTGCATGGATTGCAGGCATTGTAGTTCTCTGTGCGTGTGTATGGATGCATTTCTCTCGTGAGCAATTTTATAGGGCAAGTATTCGTTTGGCTGGTGCTTCTTTGTTGCTTCTCATGCTTCTGGGAATTGTATTCCCAAGCATTCTCTTTCGGTTTGCATCCTCTCGTGATCATCTTGTACGACCATTACAGGCGCTTCATACCATGGCAGAGCATCCACTTGGTTTGGGTCTTGGTATGGCTGGTCCAGCGAGCAATCGCATCAGTGATTCGTGTGTGTTTCTGGAAATTGGTTCCGATCCTACCTGGGCGTTGGAGCACCCAGACTTGTGTGTATTTGTGAACAATGCGCAGGTGCAACCACTCGATAGAACGTGCAGTTGTCCTTTCCTGCCAGAGAACTGGTATCTGCAGATAGGAGTAGAAATGGGAGTGATAGGATTTCTCCTCTTTCTCTTTTTGATGTCGCTCCTCCTTCGCCATTTTGCACATGATCAAGCTAAGCTTGTACCCGTGTTTAGTATTGTGCTTGGAATAAGTACTGCCGCTCTCTTTTTACACGCATGGGAAGACGCTGCCATTGCCTACACAGTATGGATATTGATGGCTGTAGCATTACGGAGAAGGTTTATTCTTTAATTTTTCTTAAGCACTCATCGAGCGCTGTTCCAAAAGCATCATCTGGATCCTCCGATGGTTGATCTGGTTGAGGATTTCTATTGATACCTTCTATAGCTTTTTTCAATGCAAGAATTTGTGCATACCTTAACAAAAGTTCCGTTTTTGCTCTTTCAATTCCCGCAAACATTTTCTCTAACTGCTCATCTGCTTGTTCTCGATTTGGATGCGATAATGCATGGTCTATTGAAGCTTGGATTCCAGGTGGCAATTGGTTCTTCCAATTCAGAAGTTCTTGATATGCTCCTAATAAATCGGCAGTTAACCGTG
>CAZLFU010000066.1:0-6200 GCA_964558895.1 uncultured Candidatus Peribacteria bacterium | reverse complement strand
CTATAGAAACCCTCGAATACCGCAGAGCATTTATCAAAATACTACAAACATCTTCTCTATCGCATACATAACAGATCAAATGCGAAGTGGTATGGTATCCTCGCAGAAGCGATGGTCCTGTAGTTCAACGGATAGAACGGCCCTCTCCTAAGGGGCAAATGCAGGTTCAATTCCCGCCAGGACCACCACGCTCTTCTCAAAATCTCAAAAGTTAGCAAATACAGGTTCCCTGCCTGCCGGCAGGCAGGAATTCCCGCCAGGACCACCATACTTTGTCTCAACTTGCGAGCGTTCGATTTTGGGTGTCTGGAGTTTAGAAGAGTTTTGGGAGGCGATATTTCGTCATCCGCGTGTTCTCTAGCGAAGAAGTGCCATTCAATCTTTTGAATCTGCCACGACAATCGGTAAATGGTGTCAGTCTGCGAGCGAGAATCCAGGCGGATAGCCAACGTTCTGCAGATTGGAAACTCTGGAATCCTTGGATGGTTTTCAATCTTCCATTGAGTTGTTTGTTGTAGCTCTCGATAAGATTTGTTGTTTTTGGGCAGCCATTATGAAAGAGATGTTCAGCTTTGACATACCCTGTTAGAAGATCACTGTAGTTGAAGATATGTTGGAGTGTTGCAATCTTTAAAGGATCATCGTAATGACGAGGAGCACGCCATCGAATATGTCGTTCCAAGTTTTTCTGACCAAGACATGGAAGATCGAAAATCTTCTCCTCAAGATCAGCAAGAAAGCCTCGATATGTTTCTTCACTTCTCGTCTTCAGTGTCCTGCGAATATTCTCTAAGAAATGCACATGACAGAGCTGAACGACGCAAGAAGGATAGACATGAAGAGCTGCCATGCGAATAGATTCATTATCATCACAGATGAGCGCTAACAGTTCATAGCCAGTATTCTTGAGTTTGATGAAGAATTGCACGAGAGCTTGGTAATTCTCGCTTGGAGCAAGCATACAAATCAGAATATCGTGTGTGAGATAATCAATACCGTAAATGAAGGGAATCTTGCGGTCATAACCTTTCACCGTTACAAACTTTCCATCAACAACAAGAAACCCACAGAACCGCTTGGGGTTGCAATGGCTGAGTGTTATCTCGTTGTTATGAGGAAGTATTGAAAGCTCCTGCATAATTCTTCGGTATGCCGTGTCGACACTCTTATTAATCACCCGAGCGAGCGTACGAATGCTTGCACCCTTAAGATGCCGGAGGAGAAGAGGTTCTTCGCTTGGACGATAATCCACGCTAAAACTTGTGCCACAATCTTTGCAACGATATCGCTTCAGACCATTTCTTGAACCGTTACCTTTCGTATTGTTGCTACTACAATTTTTACATATTAGACGACGGCTTCTTGGAGTGTTTTTTTGGGAGTGAACATGTTCAAAGTGGGGAAAAGGGCTTCCCTATGCTACAGAAATTTATTTCCAGACACCCGAAATCGAACGCTCTCGAGAAAGCGCCACTTGGCGCTTTTTTGTTGCACTTAGGTCGAGTCTGCACACTTTGCGCGATTTTGCCCACAATGTAAGATAATGGGCAATGAACAAACTCTGGCTCCTCGCTCTATTACCGCTCGCTGCATGCTCTATGCGGCAGTCAGCACTCGATCAACCGATCGAGGCCAATTCATCCTTTGTATTCGGCAATAATCTCCATTGCGAAATTTTGGTCTCAACCCAGAAAGATGATATTGGGAAAATTATAACGCTTATGGATTTGGAAACTGATCACCCACGAGCGCTATTCGCCAGTGGTTCTGACTCGCCAATGAAGAAAGTTGGTGAGTACGAAGGCAGTCTTACGATTCAGCTCGCTACACCTGCTGGAAGTATCGACTCGATTACTCTTGATAAAGAGACGGGAATCTTTGCCCGTGCAGTGGTTGGAAATATGGGAAGCCCTTACGCCGGTGCCTCAAGAGGTGCATGTAAGTGACGACTTCACAGTTCTTTCTTGCGATTGAGTCCAGCCGCTCTCGTTGCTTTCATTTAGCAGTCGATCAAATGTGCGCCCACTATGCCTTCCGACTTCAGAGATAAGCTTCCTGAGAAATGGAAGAACTACGACTTCACGAATGCGATTGGACTCTTGTTACTGATGAAAGAGATTTAGGAACAGGAGCCGCTGGATGATCCGAATGTGCTGAAAGTGGATGAGGATGGGACTCGGTTGTATTAGCAGCCTCTGGTTTGCTCTCAACAGAAAAGTTGAGGCTATTAAGCGATACAATCCTGGCATCAATATCATCAGTTCGTTCTCCAACAAGAGGTAGGAATTTTTTGAGGGTGTAGTGGAACCGATTGTGGAGGATTTTCTGAGATAAATCTTTCAGGGTTTTTACAAAAAAGGCTTTGTCTGGGGTTGGCAAAAGATCGTAAATCCGCTCCAAGCCATCTGCCTTTATTCTACTGTGAGTGAGATAGCTGGGATCTGTGTATTCCGACAGTAGTCGATTTTTCTTATGTAGCGGAAGTGTATCGATTTTCTTCCAAAGAACCTTGTTCAGGATCATTCGTCCTGCATCTTTGTACTGGTCTTTATTTGCTGCGAGATATTCATCAACTACTCCTTCGAGAGTTGCAGTATCACTGCAGCTGTCCAATTTCTCGAAGATGGTAAATGCCCTGTTCATGAGGAATGCCTCCTTTGTGAAGTAATGCACCTTGCTCCCATTGATGTTCAGCCCAAGATCGGAAAGCTTCAGTGAAGCCTTATACAGAATTGCATGCAGTACCGATTTGTCCTTGCCGAAGATAATCTGATCATCGGCATACCGGAAATAGGTAGCACCAACCTTGTTGCATTCCTCGAACAAATATTTGTCGTACTCTTGTAGGTAAAAGTTGGCGAGGATACGAGAGCAATCTGCCACTTCATCCTGTGGTAGACCGACTGTTTGAGGGTTGTAGATGTTCGATTTTCTATTCCAGTAACTGAGAAAATGGAAAAGAACACTGACCTCCTCTGCCACTCCACTCTCTGCAATTTCTCGAATGCGGTACTCAAGCATGTCCAAACGGATGTTGTCGTAAAAATTAGCGATGTCGAACTCCAGTACCTCTTCCGGTGCAACGAGTTTCAATGAGGCATACAGCTTGGCATTGAAATCGCCGAACATTCTGCGCCATGCGTTGGGATCGAATGAAGACTCATAGGCAGAGAGTCCGAAATTGCTAGCCATCTCGCTTTCAAATTCGTCATACTGAGCTTTATGCGCTTCAATTTCGTGATCCTCTGACTCACGAAGCATGCCACCTAAAGACCAGCCACCGTAAGTATTTGGTGTTCGGTTGACGGCGATTTTGTCTTCGAGAGCTTTAATACAATAGAAGTAAACGCAATAATCTCTCGGTTCAAACACAGGAATGACCCGAGCGACTCCACTTCCCTTGTCAGCGATTACATGTCCACGTGGAACAGAGGGGTAATAGGTTCTTTGTGTGATTGCATCATAGACTTCTCGTAGCAGCTGATCTTTCGTGATCTTGTATGGCAATGGAATCAACGAATCTTTTGTGATCGTTTTCCAGAAGCTGCTGCCGAATACTTGCTTGAATCCACTAAAGTCCTTCATTGGCAAGCATACTAGTCTTTCCTCCAAAAAGTTCCCAATCGTTCCCCACAGCTCCACCATTCGACTCGCTTCGCTCGCTCATGGTCTCCGCAAATACAAGAGGTGGCTTTGTGTGGGGATTTTGTTGGAGTTCCCAAAACTGAAGTTGGGTCGCCAATTTCGGTGAGGCAGCTATACTTGCTCCAAATATGTTTCATATATGACTATTCATTTCGGAAACTTTGAACTCGGCATTGGGTTCTCGTGGAGTCGTGTGCTAATCACGGTTGTACTCAACATACTCTTCTTCCTTTTACTCCGTCGTGGCATCTTAAACGACCGTCGATTAGAAGGTTTGGTTGTGTATTTGGAATACATTGGCTCGATTATTATTGGTTTGTCCGTAATGCCGTCCACTGGTGTCTCCTTCGGAGAAGGTTCACCACTTGTCCAGTTATTCGATCCTTGGTACGGCCTTTTAATGCTCAACATTGCCTTCTTGATTAAAATTCTCCTCTATCATTCAAAAAGACATTAATGCCATAAAACGTGATAGTCTGTATGTCATCCTACAAAGCTGGGAAAGAGACTGAGAAATTGCTTTCGCAGTCATTGCACGGAATTAAACAATAATGTAAATTCTATACCCTTTTCTGCCAAAATCAGTAATATGAATCTGATGTCATTTTTTCAGACAAGATGTTTGTCGAAATATATCTCGTTTGCCTTTAAGATCGTTGCAGTAACTGTTGGCTATGTAGCCATAACTTATTGGCTCAATATAATCCGTACCAGCGCACCACTTTGGTTTTTATGGTGTTTGATAATAGTACAACTATTATTATATCTTGCGATCTTTGTTTCTAGTTACCATTGTGCGGTTGAATGCGGACTTAGAAAAAGTATCAGCATGTTTATTTTTATTGTTCTTACAATTTTAGGAAGAGTTAATGATTGGGAAGTGGTAATCATCCCTTTGACAATAATTATTATGGTCATCGTTTCATTGAAAGCCAGAAATTCTTACTGAAGGTACCACTAGTTTACGTAGGTAGTTTCTCTTCAGAGCAAGCTCCGCTGGTCCGGCACGCGCCTGATTGACTCCATCCCCCCAGAGGGGTTTGCTTAGGAGACATAAAACGCCCAAAACAAAACTGGCAACGCCCCCCAAAGTAACATCGAACTGATAATATTGATTGCCTTATTCTGCATATTCTTATAAGAAATTTGCTGTCGGTGCTCTAGTTCCCAAACTAAATCAGGGATTCGTCCTAATGATAATATTACAGCTGCTATCATAAAACCTGGATGCAAGTAGCGTAGTAATAAATAGAAGAAGAAACCCATTAGAAAAATAGATATAACATTTACAAAATTAGATTGATTTCTCGCAGCAAAGCCAAGTAGGTTTGTTATAATGAATGCAAGTACAAGCCAACTAACGATAGCCTTAATGATTGCAAAAAGTATCATTTGGATAATGGCGAGAGAAGTTCATTGAGACATTTGATGTGGAGATAAAGTTCCGCTGTATATTTATCATTAAGTCGTTCCTTGAGAATTATCTCTATTTGATCAATGAACCACACCTGCAATTGCTTTGGCGCATTGAATCGCTTCCATATCTTTTCACCATCTTTCTTGTAGCTCTTGATAAGAGAGGCGACGTTGTGCGTCCGGTCCGCACAGCTTACAAGGAGTGATTCCTTTGATGCTGTTTTCATGTGTTCTAGATAGAGATCCTTTCGTTTTTTCCATGGAAGAGACTTATCCTGCTCTGTAACACCCTCAATCATTGATAGTACTTCCTTTCCAAACTTTTCTTTTATCTCTTTTCTATATTCTGCTCTTTGTTCATCATTGTCTGCATCCTCGATCACATCATGCAGCAGACCTGCAATGCAGGTGTCTTCGCTTGCATCCCATCTAACTAGCAATGCTAAAACACTTATAGGATGAACTAAATAAGGTTGACCATCACCCTTTCGTTTCATGCTTCCATGAACCCGTATTGCAAGTTCCACTGCCTGTTCGAGCCGGGGCGTCAAAAATGTCTTCATATCTCTCGTTGCATTATACCTCCAAAATCTTAATCCCAAGCTCAGCTACCTGCGCTGGCGGAAGGGCTGCAGGGGCACTGAGCATCAAGTCCTTCGCCTTTTGATCTTTCGGGAATGGAGTCACTTCGCGGATGTTTGGCTCTCCTGCCATGATCATCACGACGCGATCGATACCATAGGCAAAACCACCATGTGGAGGAGCGCCATATTCAAATGCACGCAGCATATGACCAAATCTCTTCTCGGCGTCCTCTCTCGTGATACCGAGCATGTCAAAGACCTCTTGCTGCAATGCAGAGTCGTGGATACGGATAGAACCAGAGCCTAGCTCATAGCCATCCAATACTAAGTCATAACAGAATGCATGAACTGACATAGGATCTTCTTTTCTCTTCTTCCATTGCTCTGGATTTGGGCTCGTAAATGGATGGTGACAGAATGTAGTGGAACCATCCTCTGCCTCCTCAAACATCGGGAAATCTGTGACCCAGAAGAGACTATGCACTGTTGTATCGATAAGTGAAAATCTCTTCGCTGCTTCTGCGCGCACTCGACCTAAACTCGCACAAACGATTT
>CAZLFU010000065.1:0-6258 GCA_964558895.1 uncultured Candidatus Peribacteria bacterium | reverse complement strand
AGGGACAGGAACGCATCGTGTTTGCATTATTCGTAGCTTGGAGCGTATGCAAGACGCTGCTGCCAACGCTTTCCTCAAAATTCTCGAAGAGCCTCCTACGGGAGTAGTATTTATTCTCACGACACAACATCTTTCTTTACTCCTGCCTACACTTGTTTCCAGGACACGTACTGTTTTATTTCGTCCACTTTCGCGTGCAGAATTGTTGCCTCTCGTTGCAAATATGTCCGAGGAAGATCAATTGTTTATTCTCCGTATTGCCCAAGGTGCACCGGGGATTTTGTGTGCACTTCGTGATGATCCAGATGTGCTGCGTATGCATCGTACCCTCCATGCACAGGCACTAGATTTTTGGAGGTCTTCTAGCGTAGGAACAAGGCTCGCCCTACTTCAGCCACTGCATAAACGAGGCGAGGAATCCGAAAGGTTCCTTTTTCATCTTGCTCTCGCATTGCGATCGCAGAAGGATCTTTCTCCCCTCTATTCCCCGGCGTTTCATGAAATGGCTCGTTCTATGCGAACAAATGCCCATAGACAGCTTCTTGCTCAACAGTTTGCCCTCACGGTTTCTTGAGTGGTTTCTTGCTCATACTCTGAATGAGTGATAGCCTCGATTGCCGTTGATTTACATTTTTGTCCTTTTCGGCTCATTTTTGGGTATTTGTGCCGTTCTGGGTGTACGGGTACTCTTGCGCAATCGTAGTATTCGTCGTTTTGTACGTAGCGTGCGTCAGAGGTCAGACTCTGCGGAAGAGCGAGGAATGTATATATCAGATTCCCCTTCGGAAAAGCCTAAAACCAACCCACGTACGACTTCTATCCAGTTACAAAAAGTGAGGTCTCTCTTGAGAGAAGCAGATAAAGTTCTCTCTCAACAACGCATAGAAGACGCAGAGCGATTGTACATTCAGGCTTTGACGGTAGATCCATCGGCCTATGAAGTAAAAGCAGCCTTGGCGAAGCTCTACCTTACAAGTAGTCGCGAACAAAAAGCAGAAGCGATGTACAGAGAGATTCTCCAGCAGGTAGATGACGTGTCGTTTCATGCCAATCTTGGACTTGCTTGTTATCAGCAGAAAAAATATATGGAAGCATGTGTTTCGTATCAAGAAGCTCTCAATCGAGATTCTGCAAATGCAGAGAGATACGCTGCTCTTGGCAAAGCCTGTATTGCTGCACAGCGTTTCCAGGAGGCTGCACCACTGCTTTCCAAGGCAGTCAGTAGGATGACGCGTGATGTTGGTCTATTACACTTGCTTGCAGAGTGTTATCTCCAGACTGGCAATACAGATGGGGCAGAAGATGCGTATCGCAAAATTAATAAGCTCGAACCCTACAATGAGGATGTGAAGAGCAAACTCAAGGCAATGGCAGAGGTATAAGAAAGTTTACTTCTCTACCAAGACACGATTTTTTAGGTTAAAAGTTGCAGGTTCTTTATTGGGTTTTTCTATGGCTTAAAAACCAGTGCACATCTAATACTGGATTTCGATTGTCACGTCGCCCTGTACTTGTGCCTGACAACTCAATCTTTCTGGGTCATCAATAATTCCCATATTTTCCTCTCGGTCATTACGAGGACTTAGATTCCCCATACCCTCTTTTACATGGCACATACAGGTTGTACAGAATCCGTTTCCACCACAAGCATGTTCTATAGGGATATCATGATCCAATGCAATTTGCAGCAGAGTTTGGTTCTCTTCGGTAGCAACTTCTTTAATCTGATCGTCGTAATGGAAGGTAACTTTTGGCATGATGGATGAAAAATATATGGAGATTTCGTACCTTTTCTCATTGTAAGATGTCTCTTTGTAGTAGGCTACTGATTACTACACATTGTTTTCAATTTTCTTGTCTATGGCACCCCTTCTTTCCATCAAAAATCTTCATATTTCCGTCAAAGAGAAAGAAATTATCCATGGTTTGAGCCTAGAGGTACAACCAGGCGAAGTGCATGTGATTATGGGTCCCAATGGATCGGGGAAGTCTACACTTGTAAACGCGCTGATGGGGCATCCTGCTTACACTATCACAGAAGGAAGTATTTCGTACAAAGGAGCAGATCTCCTCGCCCTCGAGCCAAGTGAACGTGCATGTGCTGGTCTCTTTTTGGCATTTCAATATCCCAAGGAAATTTCTGGTGTCACGCTACGTAGTTTTTTGTTTGCGGCCTACAACGCGCAGATGTCTGTGAGAGACACAAGTGCAAAACAGGTTTCGCCTATCAAGTTTAAAAAACAACTAGAAGCAAGCATGGCAGAACTCCATATGAATACCTCTTTTGCAGAGCGTTCTCTTAATCAAGGTTTTAGTGGAGGAGAAAAGAAAAAATCGGAAATCTTGCAGATGAAGTTGCTCAAACCAGAGTTGGCACTGCTAGACGAAACAGATTCTGGACTCGATATTGATGCACTCAAAATTGTGGCAGAAGGAATCAACTCTCTGCGATCGGAGAAGTTTTCCTGCATTATCGTGACGCATTACACACGTATCTTGGAGTATGTGAAGCCAGATAAAGTACACGTTATGGCAAGGGGTTCTCTCATAGAGAGCGGTGGACCAGAGTTTGCTGCTGCATTGGAGAAGAGTGGGTACGAAAAATATATGCAGTAGCAATATGGTTTCTCGGTGATTTCATTGCTGTAAAAAAAATACCTGCTTTAATGGTATCTACTCTTTCCTTTTTATTTTTATGGCAAATGATCGAACAATTGAGGTGCGCCCACCTGCATGGCTTCCTATTTTCGTCGCGGTGATCGTTGTAAGTGGATATGTTGTAGGGAAAGGTATCGAAACAAGACCTCTGCGATCCACCGCAATTTCTGTTACTGGTGAAGGGAAAGTTTATGCAAGTGCAGATATTGCTCAGGTGAATTTTGGTGTACAAACAGGTCGACAAGCAACTGCAGATGGAGCTGTGAAAGTGTTGAGCACCAATATGAATGCAATTATTGCTGCTGTGAAAGAAAAAGGTATTGAGGAGAGAGATATTCAAACTCAACAACTTTCTCTGTACCCGGCTTTTGACTGGATTGAAGGTGAGCAAATTGCTCGTGGGTTCGAAGCGAATCAGCAGCTTATGGTGAAGGTACGAGATCCAGGTATTATTGGCGAGATTCTCACCATTGCAACTTCTGCTGGTGCCAACCAAATTGGAGGAGTCAATTTTACTATTGATGACCCCAAAATATTACAAGATCAAGCACGTCAGGAAGCAATTCAAGATGCAAAAGAGCGGGCAGAGCTTCTTTCTATGCAACTAGGTAAAAAACTGGGTCGTCTTCGAGATTTTGCTGAGGGAGGTTCCCCTTCAATTCTCTATCGGAAAGATATGATGATGGAAGCAGGTGGAGGATATGGTGGTGGAGGTGATATGGGTTTGCCGGTTCCCTCTGGAGAGCAAGAAATTCGTGCAATGGTTACACTCACATACGAACTGCGATAACGCAAAGTGAACGAAGTAGCTCTAGAGAAATCTGGGGCTACTTTTTTTATTCTGAGCATCTCCCTGTTTTTTTGATTGGAACAATTCGATACACTACAGGGTGTATATCTTCCGTATGAGTCTTGGAATTATCTTCTACGAGTGGAGAAAAAAATGGCAGACCTTTGATGTTCTCTTCTCCAAAATGTGCCGCAAGTTCCAATTTAATTTCTTTCTTCTGTGCCTCATTGGATAATTCCTCAAATGTTCCCCACACAATAGCGCTTTGCCATTTGTGAGCATTGGTTACATTTTCTATCTGAAAACAGACATTTGGATTTTTACGCATCATCTCGATCTTCTTTCCTTCGTGTGTGTAGCTATAGATATATCCATCTTTGTAGATATACGTCGCAGGAACAATGTATATTTCTCCGTTATTCTGACACCCAATATGTGCATAGTTTTGTGTTGATAGAAGTGCCTCTATTGCATCATCGGTGAGAACTCCCTGCATACTGGTAGTATATGTTCTTATTACTTACATGAAAAGAGTCTTCTGGATTGGTAGAAATAGCATTTCTCACGGTTTTATTGTTACCAAACAATGTGCATATTTTACTCCTTTGGTAGGTCAAAACGTTCTATAGTAGGTTTTACGATGTCTGATACACCCATTTTCGCTGGCCTGAATAGAGATATTTTTGATACAGCCAACCCGTCTCCCTATGCAGATGGTATTCGAAAAGGCCTCACAGAAGAACTAGTTCGTCAGATCAGTGTCGATAAAAATGAACCAGATTGGATGCGTACTCATCGATTGGAATCACTCAGAATTTTTCACGAGAAGCCAATGCCAACATGGGGAGCCAACCTCGATCAACTCGATCTCACAAATATTATCTATTACGTACAAACTGGGGCAGAAGAGACGGACAATTGGGAAGAAGTTCCTGCAGAGATTCGCTCTGTCTACGATCGACTTGGCATCCCAGAAGCAGAGAGAAAAATGCTGGCCGGTGTTGGTGCGCAATATGAGAGTGAGATGGTCTATCATAATCTCAAGGAGCAATGGGAAGATTTGGGTGTTATCTTTTTGGATATGGATAATGCCTTGGTGGAGCATGAAGATCTCGTGAAGCAATACTTTATGAAGTGTGTACCCAATAACGATCACAAGTTTGCAGCTCTTCATGGAGCTGTATGGTCTGGTGGTACATTTTTGTACGTACCCAAGGGCATTAAAGTATCCGAACCTCTACAGGCTTACTTTCGCATGAATGCGAAAAATATGGGTCAGTTTGAACATACCCTCATCATCGTAGAAGAAGGTGCAGATGTGCATTACATCGAAGGATGTAGCGCTCCCAAATACGGGAGCCAAGGCCTTCATGCTGGTTTGGTGGAAATCTTTGTGAAGCAAGGAGCCAAAGCTCGTTATTCATCTGTCGAAAACTGGAGTCGCGATACGTACAACCTCAATACCAAGCGAGCCATTGTGGAAAAAGATGCAACCATGGAATGGATTGGTGGCAATATGGGGAGTGGCGTCACTATGTTGTACCCTTGTTCGGTATTGGTTGGAGAAGGCGCACGGTGTGACCACATGGCTATAGCATTTGCAAATGCTGGCCAATGGCAAGATACCGGTGCGAAAGTATTTCATATGGCACCACACACCAGTAGCAAGGTAGTGAGTAAGTCTATTAGCAAGGGTGGTGGAGTTGCTGTGTACAGAGGCTCGCTTAAGATTGCTCCACATGCACACGACTGCATTGCGAATGTAGAGTGCGATGCATTGCTTCTCGATGAGCTAAGTAGAACAGATACCATCCCCGATATTCAGATTCGCAATAATGATGTAACTATCGCACACGAGGCTACCGTTGGGAGATTGAGTGATGAAGATTTGTTTTATTTGCAGAGCAGAGGCATTGCCTTGGAAGAGGCGAGAGCCATGATTGTGAACGGGTTTATAGAGCCTATTGTGCGCTTACTTCCACTGGAATATGCGGTAGAAATGAACCGTTTAATAGAATTGGAAATGGAGGGGTCAGTTGGGTAGCGATGATTTATTTGTGTCAGCAATATATTTTGATAGTATTGGCTCCTATGAGGAAAGCAGAACAGACATTGGATGCTATCCATACTATGGCTGATCGATGTAGAGAGTACCTAAAAAGTAAGAGAGCTGTAGAAAAAGCAGGACTTAACGTTAGAGATTTAATGAAACAATTGTTTGGCGAACAAAAACCAAAAGAATTTCTCGACTTAGACATTCCTGACGAATGCGTGGATAGCATATTAGACATGCCAGCTATTCGCTTTAAAGCATATCTTCGTCAGATTGGAATTTCAGAGCGAAATCTCATCGATGTTAGTCGAGGGGGGTATGATCCACACGATGACTTGATGTAGATCTTAGTAGCTCATAGTAGTTTAAAATGGTTCAAGAATGGAGGGGTCAGTTGGGTAGATCTTTGACTTTTCCTTTTCTCATTTCTTCCATACGTAATATTTGCCCTTGTAAAAGGGACTCAATCCCTTCTCGGCTCTGCTGTCTTATTTGCTCCGATGCCTGTCGGGGGCGTGCCCCAGAAGTTATAGTTTCTACTAATAACCTAAGGAACCTTGCCTTTCGACTTGAATTGATCAAGTGAACATGTTCAGCTTGCCCCCATTCCCATCGTTTTTTTTGCACAGGGGGCATTTCTTTGTTTTTGTTAATCCTATTTCGCTCGATCAAAAGAATTTTTTCTTCTTCTTCTCGATTCGTAAATTTCTCCGCAATTGCCGCATCTAGTAATTCCAATCCGTGCAATGCTGTTAAT
>CAZLFU010000064.1:0-6332 GCA_964558895.1 uncultured Candidatus Peribacteria bacterium | reverse complement strand
ACTTTCCTGCTGCCACTGTAAGAAGGAGAGGAATCATTGTCTGGACACCAGGTACACCACTCGGGGCTTGAAGTGGTTCTCCACTCTGCTTTTCACTGAGAGTATGCGGAGCATGATCCGTCGCAATGCAATCGACAGTATGATCTTGTATGCCCTGCCAGAGAGCTGCCACATGTTCTGGCGAGCGGAGAGGCGGATTCATCTTCCCGAGCGTGCCAAGCCAATCGTAATCCTCTGTGCTCAAAAACAGATGATGTGGTGCCACTTCGCAGGTAACTGGCAGATGATCTGCTTTGGCCTGTCGAACAAGATCGATACCACCTGCAGTGGATAGGTGTGCAATGTGCAAGTGTGTGCCATATTTCTTGGCGATAGAAATTGCGTAGGCAATGGCAGAGACTTCGGATTCTGGCGGACGCCTCAGCGAATGTGCAGCAATATCTTGAGCATTCACACTCCTTGCTGCCTTCTCGTTCATTTCTGGATCTTCGCAGTGTGCAACCAGAGGAAGATGTAACTCTTTGCACGTGCGGAAAATTTCTTCCACGATGCCACCATCTACTTTTTGATTTCCTGTGGAGTGATCTAGATAGAGCTTTACTCCACAGAGACGTTCGCGGAGAGCTGGCTCTGCACACACACTCCTCAATTCCTCAATGTGAAAAGCTTCTGTGATGCCAAAAAAGAGTCGAATATCACAACCATGCATTCGTTCTGTGAGCGCGACTTTCTTCTCGAAGGCTTCTTTGGTGACAGTAGGAGGATTGGTATTTGGCATATCGCACACCGTAGTAATACCACCTGCTCTAGCAGCCAAGCTTTCAGATTGCATATCCGCTTTTTGTGGAAAGCCAGGTTCTCGGAAATGCACATGGCAATCGATGAAGCCGGAAAAGAGCATGGCAGTACTGCAATCAACTTCTTCTCCTTCTACTGCCAGGTTCATACCAGTTGCTTGTATGAGATCATCTTGAATCCATACATCCTGTACCTCCTGTCCGGAAGGTTTCACGACTGTAATCTGGCGCAAAAGGGCAGAGTTCATGCTTTCCCGAGAAGCATTGCAAGAAGAGCCATACGTGTGATCACTCCATTTCTGGCTTGGTCAAAGTACGCAGCATTGGGAAGTGAGTCCACACTGGTATGAATTTCGTCGATGCGAGGGAGGGGATCCATCACGAGTACTTCTTTCCCTTGTACCATATCAGCCGTGAGGATGAATTGCTTTCTATATTTTTCAAATTCCTTTGGATCTTCGAACCGTTCTTCCTGCAGGCGATTCATGTAGAGAATATCTGCATCCAAACCAGCTTCCAATGAATAAGCTTCCTCGTATGGCACTCCACGCTCGTCGAGGATATCGAGAAGGTCTCGTGATGCACGCAGGCTTTCTGGACCAATAAATGTAAACCGCGATCCAGCGTACTGGCTCATCACCATCGCAAGTGAGCGAATGGTTCGAGACTGTTTGGGATCGCATGCAAACGCTATATGAAGATTTTCTAATCTGCCTTTCTTTTGTTGGATGGTATACACATCGAGCAGTGCTTGAGTGGGGTGTTGATTCCCACCATCTCCTGCATTTACAAACGGAACATGGCTTACGTTTGCTGCTTGCTCTGCAGAACCTGCATCTGGATGTCTCATCACAATGAGATCGGAATATCTGGCAACCATGCGGATGGTATCTTCTACTGTTTCACCTTTCTGCATGGAACTATTTTGCCTACCGTGTGCCAAGATGGTGCCAGCAGTTAAGCCTTGTGCCGCAGCTTGAAAACTGAGCATGGTACGGGAACTTGGCTCGTAAAAAAGGAGTGCGACAATTTTTTCTTCTAGGAGTTTTGACCTCGTTCCACTCGTCCAGATCTTGTCCATTTCGTCTGCTACAGAAAACACTGCGCTGATAGTCTCTGGGGTGAGTTGCTCAGCGGAGATAAGATGCTGGAATGGAAGTGGCATTCTGTAGAGGAAATGTAGCAGTCTCTTCTGGGATTGTCTATTGAAAATGGTTATGCCTCACTACCCTCATCCCCGTCCCTTCTCCCTGCGAGGGAGAAGGGTGCACTATTGAGCATCTACAGACTCATGATGTGATTCATAGTGCTCCCTCTCCCGTTGTCACTCCGAGCGGAGTCGAGGAGTGGGAGAGGGTTGGGGTGAGGGTAACCCAAGAACATGCTAGTATCTGCAGGAATGTCTACTCGGAAGATCGCCACCTCCACCCTCTGGCAACTTGGCAGCCAAATCACTATGGCTGCACTCAGCATCATTACAGTGAAGTTTGTGGCGATAGGGCTGAGTAAAGAACTTGCAGGACATTACAACTCTGCCTATGGATTTTTGCAGGTATTTGGCGTGTTGGCCGACTTTGGATTGTACGCAGTTGCCATTCGGGAAATCAGCAAAGCAAAAGAAAAGGAGTCTATTTTGGGTGCACTCCTCTTCCTACGTGGAATGATTCTCTGCCTTTCGCTTGGGACTGCACTCCTCTTTGTGTGGATCGTACCTCAGTGGCAAGGAACACCACTTCCTCTTAGTGTATCGATTGCAGCGTTTGTACCGTTTTTCACACTCCTTGCAGGAATGATCCGTGCTGTGTTCCAAGTAGAATACAAAATGCAGTACGTGTTCGTCGCAGAAGTCTTACAGCGGATCATCACAGTTGCATTGATTGCTGGATTTATTGCAACTGGCATTCGCCTGAGTAATGACCCGCGTTATTGCTACATCTTTTTGGCAGCTGGCGGTGTTGGATCGCTGGTTCTTTTTCTCCTCTCTGCATTCCTTGGGAATAGACTCATTCCACTGCGACCCAAGATTGAAAAAAAGTTACTTATTGAGCTTCTCAAAAAAGCTGCACCATACGGATTGGCTTTCTTCTGCATGGCTCTCTATAGGCAATTTGATGTCACACTGATTGCACTTCTCCGACCAGATTTTGAACTGCAGAATGCGTACTACGGCTTTGTGCTGCGCATGACAGATGTTGGCTTTATCCTGCCGACATTCCTGCTCAATTCGACTCTGCCAATGCTTACCGAGCGAGATGCCAAAGGGGAAGACACAAGACTTCTCCTTGGAAAAACACTTTTGATTATTCTCACCATGGGGTCTATCTCACTTCTCTTCTCTGTGTTGTGGTCTCGCCCACTCATTCAACTTTTGACCACAGATGCATATCTTTCTATTCCTGGCAGAGCAGGATCGGACACTGCATTGCGTCTGATGAGCATCCCCATGTTGCTCAATGGCTTAGTCGCCTTTAGTTTTTACACACTCCTTACCAAACATGCCTGGAAGAAATTGGTTTTGTATCTAGGAATAGGTGCACTCTTTTCTCTCGCTCTCAATATCTTCCTCATCCCATCACTTGGGTTTGTGGGTGCAAACATCAGTTCTATCGCGACACATATTCTCTTGGTAAGCGTGCTCCTTCCTACGAGCTTGCTTCTTCTGCCTGCAAAGTTTCCTGCCTCGTACACTTTCTCCTGGATAAGCTTTTCTGTGCTTCTTGGTATTGGACTTGTAGGCATCCGTCCACTTCTTACGAGTAATTTGATGACTATTGCGGGGCTGTTGGCAGGATTCGTCCTTATAGGAATATTGGCGTATATGACCAAATTGATGAGAAACCTGAAGGGATCGTAGTCCTGTGCACATTGCACACTTGTCAAATAAACTAAAATTTGCTACAATGATACGAAACATACACAAAACCTTATGCGTAATTTTTCTCTCGCATCATTCGCACTCAGTGCTCTCTTGATGCCTCTGCAAGTACTCGCTGCTGTGCCACCCAATGTTACTGGGTTGAGTGCAGAGGTCGAAAACAACACCATTGTGGTGCGATGGAATAAAGTACAGAGCAATAATATCGACTTCTACGAAGTCTTCTATAGCTCGGAACCAATCTTGGAAAATGATGGTGAGTACGACGACTTCGAAATTACAGAAGGACCCGTTGGAAAATACGTTTTTAAAGAAATACCAGAAGGAAACATTCTCTACTTTGCTGTACTTGCAGTAAATAATGATGGAGAAGAGAGCGAATTTTTCGTCGAAGAAGTATCGCTCAATATTCCAGGTGGTATATCTTCGAGTCAAAATCTTCCCAACGAAACTGATGGATTTAGTTCTGTATCTTCTGCAAGTACCAGCTCTGTTTCGTCTCTCTCTTCTTCGAGCTCTAGTGTAAAAACCTCTAGCTCTGTTTCTTCTGTGCAGTCGATATCTTCCAGCTCGTCCTCTGTATCTGCAACGACAAGCTCCTCTACAACCAGCGACTCTACAGCAATAGTCAATGTGCCAATTGAAGAAACAATTGGAGGGCAGCAATCTCTTGGATCACAGGAAAGCTCTGCATCTTCGATGCCTCTTGAACCTGCGTTCACTGATGGCTTTGTGCATCTTATGACAGCACAAGCGGTCTCTCCAACCGAAGTACTGCTTACATTTTCTCATCCAGTCCAAATCTTACCCAAGGATGCGCCTTCCGCTTTTTTGATTCGAGATACCTTTGGGCGCACACTTGCTATCCAAAGCATCACTATCGATAACGCAACTATTCTTGTTCGCACTGTCGAACAACAGAGTAATCGCCTCTACGAAATTGCATTGAGTGAACCACTCGAAGGATATCCTTCTATGCCACTGCATGTTGTGGATAGGAATGCGTTCTTTACAGGACACCCTGCCGCAAATGGTTCTGGACAGTTTTCGTTCCCACTTACAAGTTCCAACCCACCACCTGTTGGCTCTGCAGAAGATCCTATCGGTTATTTGCTCTACGCAGCACCCAATGCAGATGGCACGTACAATGTAGTAGGAACATGGAACAGAAACCCTCTGGCAAAGCTCCCTGTACAGTACATCTTTACCCAGAGCTTGGACGATGGAAAAACCTTTAGCGAACCACAAGCACTTCCTGGTGCTATTGGAGGTATCGAAATAAAAGGAGTTGTTCCTGGCCTCTTTGGATTGAAGATTCAAATTCTCGATGAAGCAGGAAAACTTTCTGAGGGTGTATTCCAGACCATTCAACTCCCAGGAAATCGCGATGCATTTACTCAAGTTGTGACGAGTCCGATTACTGCAACTACTATTCCGATTGGTCAGCCAATCATTCACCAGCCTAGTACCATGAAACCTGGCAAGAGTGGAGGACTCTCCGATTCTGGACCTGGTATAGCATCTGTTGCTGTGCTTCTTGCAGGAGGATTGCTTGGATGGATGAAGTCGAGGAAGCTTGCGAAGGCGTAAGTTGTTATAAGCTTTGAGTTACAAGTATTTGCTAAACTAGGATTTAGCAGAAGTTATCACCACGAATTCCATTTCTTGCTTGCAAGCAAGCATTGAATCAGCTCACAATCCAACATGGAATCTTACCACATCTATTTGCTTCTCTGTCGAGTCTTCTGCTTCCACAATAATATCGTCAATACTTTCAAATAATGGATTCCTTCTATTAAACTTTTCGATAGTTTCTTGTTCTAAGGAATAGCTTGTGAGTTGGGGGCGTTCTTGACCCTCCTGCTTTATTCTCCATCTTTCTAAGATTGTTTGTAGCTTCGCACGAATCCAAACTACACGCGTCTGTACCATAAGAACATTTCTTGTTTTTACAGATTCTATAGCTCCTCCGCCAAGGGATAATACGGTATTTGGCTGAATTGATTCCCCAATAATTTTCTCCTCGTCTGTGCGAAAAGAGGACCACCCATGCTTTGCCACATAGTCGTTGATGGAAATTCCTTGTTTAGCTACAAAAAGCTGATCGCTGTCAGAAAATGATAGGCCAAGTGCATCTGCTAGTTGCATTCCCAACGTCGTCTTTCCTGATGTAGGCATGCCGATTATTGTGATGCAAGAATCTGGCGACTTCATATTTGACATAAATGAATTTATTATTAATATAGCAATATGAATAAGCAACTACAAGAAAATATTGCAGTTATTGGTCATCCTATAAGCCACTCTCTTTCCCCTGTTATCCACGGCGCTGCATTTGCGCATCTTGGGATTGAAGCACGCTATGATAAGATTGATGTGCCAAAAGAAGAAGTTTCTACAAAAATTGGACAAATGCGTGATGGGTATTTTCGACAATTTGCAGTTACGATTCCCAATAAAGAAATAGCGTTAAGAGAAGCTGATTTCTCCTCAAGTATTGCCACTCATATTGGTGCCGCCAACACTCTTACTCGCATGACTGATGGCAAGATTCTTGCTGATAATACAGATTGGATTGGCGTACGTGATTCCTTGGTGGAAGTTGGAAACTGGCACGACAGAAAGGTATTGGTTTTGGGCGCAGGTGGTGCCGCAAGAGG
>CAZLFU010000063.1:0-6492 GCA_964558895.1 uncultured Candidatus Peribacteria bacterium | reverse complement strand
CAGGACGACTGAGTCCAAAGAGTTGTCGTACGTAGCCTTCTCTTCGCAGGTGTTCGCGCATTCTATCGATGCGCCATTCCTTTACTTGCCACAGATGCGCTGCAGTAAGCAGGGGAGAGAGGGAGGCGGAGATGAGAAGGAAATGAATCATGGAGTCAAAAGGTCAGAAAGTCGCAGGTCGCAGGTCAGAAAGTCGTAAGTCGTAGAGTCACAAGTCGCAGGTTTAATGGTAGGACTTTCGACCTGCGAACTACATCGTGCCCATTATGAACAACATTCATTCTCATAATTACTTGAGAGTAGTCGTAATCACATTTGCAATTTCCTTTGCCTTCTCGCGGTGCACGCGGTGGCGCACTCCAAGGAAAGAGTGGAGATTGCTATTTGGAATTTCTTTTTCCATGATGAGTGCGTCGGAGTACGGAGTCATGCTGTCCTCGGTTCCCCAGAAAATATCGGTCGGAACTTTGATATTCTTGAGAAGTGGTCTCAAATCTTCTCCAGAAACAAGCTGCAGCGTCTTTTGCATAAGTGGTGATGCTTTTTCGTAGTCGTGTACACGGACAAGTTTGTAGAGAAACTTGCGAGCATGAGATTGCACGAGGTGGAGCCCAGGAAGAGAGAAGATAGCTCTACCTATTTTCGCAAGACTGAGTCCAATGATGCGTTTGAAGTGTCGTGGATGCCGTATGCCAGCAGCTGCACAGAGGTACACATGAGTAGGATGGACTGTGCCTCTCGTCATCATTTTGATGATGATACGACCTCCGTGTGAATGCCCGAGTAGTTGAAAGTTTTCTAGGTGATTTGCAGTGATGTACTGCTCTACCCAGTTGGCATAGTCATCCACAGACCATGGTGTACTTGGTTCTGGCTCTGCACCAAATCCTGGAAGATCTGGGGTACAGATTTCCATATTCGTACCTTTGAGCGCCTGACGGAGTTCCGTAAAGGATTCCTTGGATCCACCCCATCCATGCAAACAGAGAAGTACTGGTTTGCTCATACTGGTAGTGTACAGAAAGTGAGATGGATTATCGCTGGTTTCTCTCGGTTTTCTGCCTCCAATATACTGTCCATCGCATGCCAGGATTCTCTGTCCAATCGATGCGTTGGTACGGTAATCCTTCCACCGAGATTTCCGAAGCAGGAAACTCTCCCCCCCTAGGAGATTGCACCAAATACCATTCTGGTTGCTCGTTTTGGATATAATCGCTCGCGACGTATGTAACATCTTTTTCACTCTTTATTCGGGGGACATAGAACGAGAGAAAGAGCATGGTTTGAAAATCAAAATTACTTCCTATAGTGATGATGTCTCCCTCTGTATTCTGAGCCAGAAAATCCAGTACTGGCATGTGACGAATGCGGTCATGTTCCAAAGCCAGAGAGATGTTTGCTGTGTTTCCAAGAATATACACACTGATGATGCCTGCAGCGAGAAGTTGTTTCGTTCTTGTTTGCTGCAACCACTTTCCCAGAATATGGCTGGTGAAAATCAGGAAGAAGAGAATACAAGGAAGCAGATGTCGTACGAAGAGCTGTGGTGGTTGAAATGCAAGCACCACAAAAAGAGGAGAGCCAAAAAGAATCATAAAGAAGAAGATGAGTTTGTCTCGTTTGTGTTCTTCCATCAAATCTTCAAACTCGATGTACACCAGTGCAATACAGGCAATGGCTATCGCGAGGCCTATCCAACTGGTCTCTGGTGTTCCGAGTATTTTGCCGATTGTTTGGACAAAAAGATCGGTTGCTGTGAGTTGTCCGTCTGCTCCGCCGTAGACCATCCAGCGAATATCTATGAAATAAAGCAGGATAGTACAAAGAATTGGTAGGCAGTGGAGCAGAACAAATTGCTTGAGCTTTTGTGTTCTGTAGAGCAAGACGTAGGCGGACCACGCCACAAGTGCCAGGTAGAGATGGAGGTAGGTCAAATGCCCCAGAAATGCGAGGATGCTCGTAAGCCAGAAGTACAGAACATATCTTTTCTGTTGTCTCTGCAGAAATTGCTCCATGCAGACAAAAGAGAGAAATCCAAAGAAGAGCATGGTGGTGTACCCTCGCGCTTCCCACACATAGTGGTTGAGTAGAAAGGACATCGCTATGAACACGGTGAGGATGATTCCTTCTACCGCATTTCTTTTCATTCCCCACAGGCTTACAGAAATGAGTAGGCCACATCCAAAGAGAAGTGTGGGAATTCTGTACAAGGCATAGGGCATATTGGAGCCCACGAAGTACAGGTACAGCGTATTGAGGTAGTGATTATTATCGTGATGAATGGTAAACACGCTCCATGCAGACTGAAGACGTGATGCGATATCCAGTGACCAAATTTCATCAATCCAGAGTTCACTGGAGATACCTGCAATTCTGATGATGCATCCCAGCAGGATTACGCTGATACACGCCGAGAAAAGCTTTCTGTTTCTCACGTAAGGTAGTGTACGTTGTTTCTTTTACAGGGTCACTCCTTGGTTTCCTTGGAATCTTTGGCATCCTTGGTTTCCTTACAAAGAGTTCAACTTCTTAAAACATGTTCCACAAACCTGAGTAGCAATGCCTCTGTCTCCGGAGTTTCTTCTACCGCATCGCCAAATTCATCCGGGGTGATTCCTAGTACATTTTCCACGTACTCTGGATACGTCCGCAGCCGCAAGAGTAATCCTTTGCGGTCTAGTTCTGGATGAAATTGTGTACAGTACACAGGGGCATCATCAAAGCGATATGCCTGAATTTTTGTTTTTTTGGAAGAAGCCAAGAGTGTTGCATTGCGGGGAAGTTTTGTAACAAGATCTTGGTGTCCTAGCTGTGCGAAGAAGATGTCTCGTAGAGGAGCAAAGAGAGGGTCTGCCTTTCCTTCGGAGGTGAGCCAGAGCTCTTTGCTGCCAATCTCTGCAGAGTCCAAATTTGTCTCCACCGATCCACCGAGTGCTCTAGCAAAAGCCTGGTGCCCCCAGCAGGAGGCAAATGTAGGAATTTTGCGTGTATGAATTTCTCGCAGTACATCTAGAGCTTTTTCCAGCCACTCACCGTCATCTGTCACGCTGTACTTGCCACTTCCACCCACCAGAATAATGTCGCTCTCTGCAAAGTCTTCTTTGGTAGGTGAGCCAGAAAGAAGATCAAACACCCGTATTCCTTGCAATCCTGTTTGGAGAGCACGTTCGAAACATTCCAGCTCATGTGCCTTCATAGGATCATCCGCATCGCGGATTTGTAGGAGGAGATAACGAGGGGATTGGGTCATTACTCCTGCATTGTAAGGGAATTCTCTCTCGTGCACACAAGCTTGCGACAGATATTTGAGGGGGGGGGACTTGTTGTGTCAGACTGCAGTTATGTACGAAAAATATGGCTAAAATACAGACACTCAAAACGGAACGGCTGTGACTCATTTCGCTTCACTTCGTTCGCTCAGAGTCATTCAACTCGCTTGGAAGTTATTCTCAAATTGAAGTTGATGGCGGTGCCACGTGATCGTGCACCGCTGTGCGATTTTACGTGGTGACGCGGGGGTTACAGTTTATATCTTAAATCTGGTGTAGAATACGCATATGGAGCTGTATTCCGAAATTCCCGATCACCGCGACAGTAACGGTAATAAGAACCGTTCGATCTTCAAGTATCCGTCACCAGATAAGTTGCCGGAGATACAGAAGGGTTCCATGTTTTTCTTCCTCTTCGCCGAACAGGATCTGCGAACGAGCTGCCATATTCTTGATGAGAAGATGAGAGATTTCGGCAATGCGACTGAGTTGATATTCAATCCGATCCTGAACAAAGAAGCACCTGAAGGCTGGTATAAACAAGAGATTATCCTTCCTACCCTGCAGGGTGATCGCGGTATCTATCTATTCCGCTCGAACCAACACGCGGAGCAGGTCATTGTCCTAGCAGATGATCTTGCTGAGATTCTTAGGGGTCAGAAGTTTTTCGATCAGGGTTGCACGGTCAGTACTATGCTTCAGCGATTCCAAGTATCTGTTTTTCTTCATGCACGCCGCCTTGTGAATATGCTTGTGAAAGCGGATGTAGCTTCACCCGAAGCGTCGCATCTGTTAAAGCGTGTTGGTGACAAATTCAAGTATAATTGGGAGCTCAGTCAGGCCTTCTTTGATAGAGAAGAGGACTGGAACGAGGTTTATGGTCTTGTGAAAATCGCAGTCAGGAACGCTGAAAGTGCTCGCGAATACTTGGCTACCCAAGCACCGACGCCATCGCCTATTACTATCAATGCTCGACGAGATGTGAATATGGCAGGCCGAGACATGCACCATCACAATCCGATCAGCAAGGGCGACAATATGCTCAAAGCTATCATTGGTGCGGTTATTGCCGGCCTAATCGTTGCCTTCATTGCATATAAATTAGGTTGGATGGGAATTCCAACCTGAAAATCCTATGTGGTGCCACGGGCCAGAATTGAACTGGCGACCTCGGGCTTATGAGTCCCGCGCTCTAACCAACTGAGCTACCGTGGCAATGAACAGAGAGAGGTTTGTGATGATCCTGATGGCAGCTACTTCTCGTCCCCCGAAGTTCGAAGAACGTAGGGGGAAGCTACCGTGGCCTGTGATACAAAATAACAAGATTCCTGCCTCTTTAATGATAGTGTTATTCACCCTCCGGAGTCCATCAGACGGAGGAGGGCTGTGGCAAAATGTGTAAAGATCGATTAAGGGAATTATGAATGAAGAAGAGTGAATTATGAAGGCTTTCTCGTGCAATTTTTCAAAGATGATTTCTCATTCTCATTGGGAGCTATTTCCAGTAGAATATGCGGGATGAATGGCTCCAAGCCTCTATCGGTGTTTCTTCTTACGGTACTCCTCTTTGGATGTTCCCCGGTATCCGAAACAGAGGAAGAGGGGAATATTCCACAAGGACAGGAGCAATCTTCCGTTCCAGACGAGGAGGAAGATGATTTGAGCGATGCAGAGAATATCTTTGTGAGTGCTCCATCTTCTACCACTATTTATTCTGATACCGAGAGTGAATATGGAGAAGTAGAAGACAGTGCAGATGGCGGCGAGTTTGAAGAGGTCTTTATCAATGATCCTACACGAGATGACATCGATGAGATTGTTGCTGAGAATCGAATCATTCCTATTGCAGCACAGGGTTCCAGGTTTTTCCCTTCTCAATTTCAAGTATTACAAGGAGAGAAGGTAACGGTGATGGTGACTGGCATCGATGCAGATTATTCTTTTGAGATTCCAGAGCTGCACGTACAAGCAGGTGTGGAGCATGGCAAGGCAACGGAAATTCTCCTTCCAACAGATGAAGCCGGTACATTTACCTATCAGTGCTCTGGACAGTGTGGGGAAGGTGCAGCGACTATGAAAGGCCAAGTCATTATTTACCCTCGTTCCTGATGACTTTTACTCGATTCTTCGCAGGTTTTGCTATCATTGCTCTTCTCGCTGCATGCTCGCATGAGTACGTGCAAAACCCAGATCCCAATCATACTCATGCAGATTTTGCAGTGTGGATTCGTGGGGAGCAAGTGGATTTCTCTGATTCCAAATATATGTCTGGACTTTCGGATGATGAAGAGACACACGACGAAGAGCATGAGCATTTACATCCGTACATGCACTTGCATGACAACAATGGAAGCGTGATGCATCGTCACAAGCCTGGTTTAAGCATCGGAGAATTCTTTGCATCTCTTGGGTTTACGTTGGAGCCAGCTTGTATCACAACCGATACAGGAGAGAAGTATTGCGACTCCGAAACTGAGAAGTGGGTAATGCTCGTAAATGGTGTACAGGGTCCTCTGTATCCAGAGTATCCGTTTGATGATATGGATCAGATTCTTCTTAGTTTTGGTGCAGACGAAGCAGAGCTAACCAGAGAACTCGATCATATGACCAATGAAGCCTGTCTCTACTCTCGTACGTGCCCATGGAGAGGAGATCCCCCGACCGAGAATTGTATTGCAGATCCTGCTGTGCCTTGTATAGCTCCCGAAGAAGGGGAAATAGGGGATTTATAAAAATTTTCTGAAATAAAATAGTATTTTTTTAACTCCACCTTGAGACTATTGATAGATCCGTTACCATGGAGATATGACTGATAGCAAAAAAAATCCTCCAGCTAATCATCAACCAATAGATCCCGCTCTTCAAGCGCTTCAAAAAGAGTGCGAAGTGTTACGACTAGAAATGGAGGCTCTCAAGAAGGAACTGGAAGCTGTGCAGCCAGAGCTAGAACGCTTGAGAGATTTGGCAGCACGTGCCCAGGCAGATTTGCAGAACGCCAAAAGTCGTATAGAGAGAGAAGCAGGAGAAATTCGCAAATATGCGACAGAATCAATGTTATTGCGTTTATTAAAGACAATCGATAGCTTTCAACGCGCCTTTGCCCATCTTCCAGATGATATTGCTTCTCATGAGTGGGTGAAGGGAATTCAAGCGGTGGATCAGCAACTTATGAAAGAGTTGGAGGCGGTGGGTCTTAAGCGTATGGAGTGTCTTGGGCAGCAGA
>CAZLFU010000062.1:0-6621 GCA_964558895.1 uncultured Candidatus Peribacteria bacterium | reverse complement strand
CAACGAGTGAGACAGTATAGTTATGTATTATTCCACAAGAATGGTTCCTTTATGCGATGGACAAAGCTGGTTGGGAACTAGATCTTATGATTCTGTCCGCGTGCATAGCACTCCTCACTATGGGTGCTGGTACGTACAGCATCGATGCAATGCTTTAAGAAGAAGGAACACTTACAAAAGCGTGCTATCGTTCCATTTGCTTTATAAAGTTTATTCTTCATCTATGTAGCCAAGAAATTCAGCTTCGTAGAGCTTTGTTATATCCTGCACCTCTCCAGAATGCACAATCTCTTTCCATTGCCTACCATTGCTATCCCAAGCATTTCCCTCAAGAATCCTTAAACGTGCACCCTTAAGCAATTCCCGAAACTGCGGCGACCGTGGTTTTACACCAACTAGGTTTCTTAGATCTACCAGAGGCATCGGCGTCCTCAATTTTTCTGCTTTCTTTGGTAAAATTTTCTTTCCAAGTTTTTCTTCCAAGCTACGACTTAATATAGGGTTTTTTACTTCCCAATCCTCGCCTGCCGTATCCATCTTCGCAGACTTCACAGGTGGTACATCGCGAATAACTTTGACAAGTCCAACTCTTTCTAAACTATCAACAGTTGCTCTTAATTTTTCTATTGGCAATGCTACATAGTCATGTGGACTACGAGAACCTAGAGGAATCAATGCCAGGTTGCTCTGATCAACTTTTTCTTTTTTGGAGTTTGGTAAGTGGAATACCAATTCAAAATCATCAGGTAATGACTCATCAAGAGGAGATACCTGCCCAGATACTAAACCAAGATCAGCAATGTTAGGATGGCGTTCTAGTGAATGATTCACTCCTAAGCTTCTTGCAACATCATTATCAGAAATCCCTCCAAGCCCTTTCTTATCACCCAAAAAACAAAACATCACATTTCTTTTTGTTCCGTTTTGTCCTACTAAAATACGAGAATAGCAATGGTGGTCTGCGATAGAACCCAGAGCGTCCTTGGCATCATCTACATCTCCGTACTCATAAGTATTAACTACTTGTACTTCACATTCTGGCTCTAACGTATCAAGAAAAGCATCCCCAAGTCTATTCGAACCAGTCTTTAGTTCCTTGGCAAACGTTGTGCGGGAAAGAATAGTGGGTGACATACAGTAGGAAAGTGTAAAAGAGTATCAGAGCGTATGCTTCTGAGAAGTAAAATCTTCAGATTTATAGGTTGGATCTATCCTGTGTGTTCGCAGATCTTTCCAAGAAAGTTCCCCTTTCTGCACGTTATCACTCATCAATTCTCCCGCTCTATCCGTTTCAAAAATTCTCTTTATTTCAACGACATCTTTTGTTTGAGGCAACGTCCATAGAAGTTTTACATACGCTGCTTCTAGAGTCATATTCCTTGCTGAGAGAACACCGAGCCCAATTGCCTTGGCGCCCGATTCGTACAGGCGTAGGTCTGTAGTCCCCTCTGGACACTGACTTTTGATGACAACTGGAATACCTCTCTCTTGTGCACGACTGAGCACAGGAAGAAGACTCTCTTTTTCTAGACATGGGAAATTTCCACATCCAAAACAAGCAAGAATAAGACCATCAATATCGCCCTCTATCATCTGCATCAAAACAGATGCTGGCAAGCCTGGTGCAATGGTTACAACAGGCACCACTCCCTTAAACTGATTTTGCATGGCAAGTGGAGAAGTATGCCTCTTGTGCACCTGTTCTCTATTCAATTCTGGTACCAACTTAAGTGTCCCAACTGGTCTCGAAAGAGGACTTTCGTAGGCATTGCGTTCGCGTTCACTCATCTTGGTTGTGCGGTTGCCGTGGAGAATGGTAGTACCAAATACGATCAATACCTCTGCAATATCCATACAGGCTATCTCGCAGGCAAGTACAAAATTGGTCACAGCATCTGTCCCAAGAATATTGGAAGGAATGAGAGAACCAGTGCAGACAACTGGCTTCCCCAGATTCCCCAAGGCAAAAGAAAGAGCGGTTGCTGTGTACGCAAGTGTATCTGTTCCTTGAATCACGATAAATCCATCGTAGTTATTGTATTCCTCTTCGATAATACTCGCGACCATTTCCCAGTGTGCAGGCTGCATATTGGAGCTATCGATGTTGAGTACGCTTCGTGCATCAAATGTACACTTTTCGCGAAGCGTATGCGCATGAGAAAGTAATTCTTCCAGTAATGCATCTATAGTTTGAAATGGTTTGAGTACCCCTGTTTGGTTATCTAATTGCATGCCGATAGTTCCCCCTGTATAGAGAATAAGTAGCCGACTCTTATCCAGACTTACTGTCATATTGGAGGCATCTTATTGATACGTTCAATACTAGCTAGGGCGCAGGATGACGATTGTGTTGTAATGCATTATTTTGGCTTCTACATGAGAAAAAATGAGTAGATACCAACTGCATTGATGATGCGACAATATGTAATTTACCTGTGCTACCAATGAATATTGCACTCTATTATAGTAAATTGATTTCTTGATTAGATTGTATATCGTCAATCCCATCTAGAATTTTTTACTCATAGTGTCCATTACAGTATTTCTGTGCCTTGCTAAAAGTATTTTCAACAGAGCAACCATTACCAGCACAGCAAGTGCCACACAAATTCCAATCATTACATAGAAATTTTGTATACCAAATTGTACTTTCCAGTTCAGTAAGCGTATTTTTTCATCAAAAGCATCGTAGGCTTTGTTGTACTTTGGAGTGAGATCACGTTTTATAGAAGGAAACTCTTGTCGAATAAGTGCAATGATCTCACCTTGAAACGTTTCCATCTCTCTGCGAAGTTCTGGGGAAGCCTCTGTATATTCCACCTCACTAAGTTCAGGCTCCAATTCAATAAATTCAACTGAATGTCCCATTAATTCGGATAAGACTGTATCGTGTGAGATGGACATCAATGCGCCACTTGCATTGAAGAAATAGATACGTTTACGTTCTTGATGTAATGTAAGAACGGGTTTCATGGTGTATCCATTCCACCCAAATTCAGCAAGGCGCGATAGAAAATCTTCCTGCTGGTCTGGATCTACAATAGAAACAGGATTAACAAACTCATTGATGTTCTCATTCGTAATTCCGTCAAGAATGGCATATTTATATTCCGCTCTGTTCAGAGGATTATCGTCAATTCCATTGATTTTCACTTGCATCAGACGGCGTTCACTTTTGGTGTCTTCTGGATTGGTACGACTCTCTCTGTAACGAAGACGCACACCCGATTGTTCATGTAATACATCCAATGTAGGTGTGTCAAAATAGGTATCTGTAAAATCTTCAATGGCATACCATGCCGAAATGCTACCAGAACCCATCAGGGGCAACTGCTCACTATTGTCTATAAAAGTTGCGATAAGAAATTCCCATACATCATCCGTAATATCCTCTGGAACAACTAGTTTATCCTCACTTTCAATACGCATCACATCAAAGCCTGTTGCCTCTTCCTGCGCAAAGACTGGCATGACAGTGAAGATGCAAAACAAGGTAGCAATGATGGAATGATTCGCACGCATACAGCTATCAAAAGAAGTTTTGATTATTTTTCCTTAAAGATCAACATGTGTCCACTACTAGGCTGATCTTCCACAATCACAATATTCCTTTCGCCATCATGCGTAATACCTTCGATATTAGCTCCAGAAACGTTCATTTGTGCATACACTTTTCCATCAAGACCAAGAATAAGAATCTTCTTTTCTGAATCGCTCAAGACATACAGTCTTTCTGATTGCTCATCGTAATGTACTCCAGAAAGATCACTAAAAGGCATGGGTGATACGCCGAGAATTTTTCCTTTCATTTCTTTTGTATCATTACGAGATGCGGTACGTAGCGGCAATTCGATATGAAGAAGCGCAGATGGCTCTGGTTTCTTTTGATCAGGAGTTGCCTGATTCACCACAAAAAATGTTCCTCCTTCTGGGTGCTGTGCATCGGGCACAAATGTAATTCCTTCAAAACCCTGCTTCCCTCCACTTACCACCTTATCACCATCTAACTTGCGACTCACAGTAAACTCGCCGAGTGATTGCAAAGTATTTGGATCAACTTGGAGAATTCTATCTTTCCCTTCTATCACGATGTAGAGCATTCCTGTATTTACATCACGAGTGATACCTTCAAAATTTGCGTTCTCAAGATTATTTTTTTGTACAATGGCGCCTTCCGTATCCATCTGAGCAATATCCCCTTTATCTGAGACAACATAGAAAGTGTTGGAATCGGAAGCATAGGTAATACCAGAAGCCTCTGGCATATCGAATGCTATCTCTCTTGTTTTGTGTACTGTGGCAGTTTCTAAAAAAGAACATGCCTGTACAGACATTGCCAGCACGACGATGAGTATTGAAAATTTCCTCATGAATATACAAACTCTATCATACTTTTTGATTCTGGTGCTGAGGGAGTTACAGGTTACTACATTGTGTTGGTTGAAATAGCACTCTCAAATAGTAGAGAACTTACGAATTGCCATGCAACGGCACTATAGTGCCTTGCTCTATATCCAACGCATTCCGCAACGCATGAGCGTATTTCTCTAGATCTGTAACACTCCTCATGTAAATCTCTTCTTTGAGCAGAGGGTTATACAACCGAATGTTGCCATATTGAAATAGTAGTCCCAGAAAGCTCTGTTCAACCTCTACAGATTGAATGTTTTTGAGTGAGTGAATTGTCCGCTTTCTACGGATTATTCCTTTGCGAAACACAAGCTCATCCACTTTAATCTCAAATGTCGTGTATGCCCACTGCAAGAAGATAGCAATCATAGCAACAGCTTCTACAAAAACCGTAACAAAGAATAGAATGATCGGATCGAGTTATCAATCAGTGAGAGACCACCAAATTGCACCTGAAATAGCCCATAGAGTGTGTACAGAAGGCCGATACCAAATGTCAGAAACAGCATTCGATAGAGCAAAACAATGGGACTATGCCGAATAATGACAGAATCAATCTTCATACGACTACAAACAAACAAGAGGAGGGGTAGCTCATGTGCCACCCTTATTTCTTACTCAGTTTCAATCGGCAATTTTTTCCCCTCTAGCTTTTTCTCTTCAGCCTTCTTTGGAATGCTCACTGTCAATTTGCCATTCTTAGCTTTACATTTAATGCTAGAGGCATCGGCGTAGCTTGGAAGTGTGAACTTCTGGTAGAAACTTCCACTACTACACTGTTTGCAGTACCATTTCTTCTTTTTGTCCTGCTCCTCTTTTTCCGTCTGCATCTTTCCCTGTAGAGCTAGAACATTGTTATCGAGAGTCACTTCAATATCATCTGGATCATATCCAGGAACATCTGCCACGACCGTAATCTGCTTGTCGTCTTCTGAAATGTCTACGCTTGGTACGAACATTTGATTGTTGGCTTGTATAGCCGGTAGTGCTGAATCCCAGAATTTCCATGGATCCCAGAATGACTCATCAAACATCTGATTCATAGCATCGCGCAGCGATATAACATCGCCAGATTGCTGTTTTTTACGTGGAACGAGTTGCATGATGACAAATGGGGTAGGAAATAAAAATTAGCACTCCACATAATAGAGTGCTAATTTGACTCGGTCAAGATAGTATGTATTGACGCTATTTAGAATTTTTATCGAAACTAAAATATTCACCTGAAACTTCCATGCCCTTTGTCGTCACTGGTTTTTCCACTCCATGAAAAGAAAGGATGAACACTGAATCTATGGTGCCCAGGAGAAGACCCTTCACTATGTTCAGGGTAAGCTCGAACTTCCTAAGTATTCCACAAGTGCTCCTTCTTTTCACGCCTCCAACCTTTTATTTCTTTTTCTCGTAACCTGGCTGACTGTCGATCAGGTTGTAGTTCAGACCAAAGCAACCTTTTCATTGGTATTTTCTTGGTATGAGCACATGCAATTCTTTTACTGTGTTCCAGTAATCTCCTCTCTAGATTTTCTGAAAACCCTACGTAGTAGGATCCGTCTTGAAGTTCGAGAATATATACTGAAAAAGCCATAGCATGCTACCTTAACAGATATGGGTTTCTATGAGAAATAATGAAATGGCTTGCCATGAGCCCGCCAAAGGCGGGCGAATGGTGCCCAGGAGAAGACTCCCTTCGTCTCACTTCGCTTCGCTCCGTTCGCTCAGGACAGGCTTCTCGCCTTCTCCTTTCGTAAACAACAAATTCTCAATACGTT
Source organism: uncultured Candidatus Peribacteria bacterium (assembly GCA_964558895.1). Classification (GTDB taxonomy): domain Bacteria; phylum Patescibacteriota; class Gracilibacteria; order Peribacterales; family Peribacteraceae; genus CAZLFU01. The sequence continues at coordinate 439 of CAZLFU010000062.1, read as the reverse complement.
TTTTCATGCTTACTTATTCTGGTGCCCAGGAGAAGACTCGAACTTCCACAGGAATACTCCTACACGCCCCTCAAGCGTGCGCGTCTACCAATTTCGCCACCTGGGCACGTCGCTCACGAGTGACGTGCCTGGGCAAATTCCTACAGGCAGAGGTCTACGTAAGCTAGTACATAAAGAACAACTATCCGGCTGATGAAAGGATTGTAACCATTCCTTATCACAACCTGGCTTGAGATATTTTTCCTTAGATTTTGACTTTTGTCGAGCAAAGAAAGCACTAATAAAAATACTCCCCTTTGGGTAAATAATCTCTATCTGTTGGTTCAGAAGGCCATTCTATTTCATGGCCTCGTGGCTCAGTCACTACTTCTTCACCGTAAATATTTCCCATAATTATTCCAATTCTCCTATCAAATTTATCACAACGAGGACCAATCTA
>CAZLFU010000061.1:0-6649 GCA_964558895.1 uncultured Candidatus Peribacteria bacterium | reverse complement strand
TTCGCTAATTCAGCGTCTGTCCTTGGGGTATAAGTGGGTGCGAACTCACAGATGACCTCAATGTACCGATTGCCGAAATTCCCGTGTTCCCTGTGATAAGATTAGGAGAAGTTCGAGTTATGCCGCTCTCAGACGACCAAAAACAGTTGCAGAGAAAACCACCGCTTCAACAACATAGATCTTTAAGTTATTTCTAAGCTGGCTTCAGTGCGTTCTGTCAATACTCCTTGCTTGTAGTCCAGTGGTGGAGATAGTACGTTTCTCCCCTTTCATTATCATTATGCGTACTATTGTTTCTATTCTCACTGGCCTTCTCATTGGTTTTGCAGCTTCTCAGTACACAAATCATGCAAGTGCTATGACAAGCTTGCCTGACTTCTTCAATAATTTTCCTGTTCCAAACCCTGGGAATGCCAACCCACAAAATCTCTGTGGAAACAATTCTTGTAATGAAGGCGAAGAAGATACCGTACGCTGTTTTGCAAGTGGCAGGTGCATGATAACAAGAAGAGGAACTTGTCCTTCTGACTGTATAGAGCCCGAACACCCTGAGGAGGGTGGTACCTGTGCAAACTTTTCGCGCAGTGACAATAATGGCCCAAGAATTGATAAAGTTTGTATAGAAGGAACCTGTGGAGATGGCATTTGTGAAGCAGCAGAAAGCCAGTGTAGGCCAAGTACGTGCAGTGGAATTTCTTGTAGTGATGACTGTGGTGCTCTCTTTTGCAGGAAAGACTGTGATGCAAACTATGATCCTTGTGTAGAGGAAGGAATTTGCGAAGAGCAAACAGAGCCAGAAGAACCAAGTGAACCACAACCTGTAGAACAGTGTGTGAATGTCATTCGAGATAGACACGACACAGAACTCTGTGCGCTTTGTGGGAACGGAATCTGCGAAGACATCGAAAAGGGAGTGGCAAAAGAGTGCCTACTAAACGGACGTATTTGCTTCCGTCAGACTGTGCGTACAGAATGCCCTGCTGACTGCTCTGTAAACTGAGCGAAGACAGCAAAGATGTGCCATAATTGTTGCCTATGCAGTGCAAGGTACTTACTACATCCAAATCTTCTGGCATTGCAGAAGGTCTCACCTACGAGAGTGATTTCACTCTAGAACCTGGAGCTCATGTTCTGGTTCCACTGCGAAAAATGATGACAGAAGGCATAGTTTTAGAAGTTTTAAGCAAAAGAGAAACACAGGAATATGAGCTACGGAAAGTATCATCCCTTTTAGGGGATAAGCCTTTGCTTACGAAAGCGCAAATTCAAACATTGCAGTGGATGTCTTCGTATTATTTTTGCTCTCTGCGACAAGTACTTCGCGTATGGCTTCCTAGCCCACCTTGGAAAAATCTTCTTCCAGAAGTTTTGACCTATTACAAGCGTGGAGACAGTAAACTGATACCAAGAGGTTCCAAACAAATTGCTCTTTTGGAAGAATTGAATTCGCAAGATGAGTGCGAAGAGAAAATACTTCTCGAAAGAACAGGTGCCAGTAAAACAACACTCAAAAGCATGCTCGACAAAGGTTTCCTTGTGTCAGAGCAGCGTGTGGAGGCCCAGTCTACTACAAACGAGCCTCGCATCACCGAGCCTGTTTTAACAGAAAGGCAGGAAAAGGAATACAAGGAAATGAAAAATGATTCCAGACCTTCACTCCTCTTTGGTATTACAGGAAGTGGCAAAACAGAGATCTATGCAAAGCTAGTAGCAGATGCTGTCAGAGAAGGAAAACAGGCTATTCTCCTTGTTCCAGAAATACTTCTTACAGAACATTCCATAGACCGTTTCGAGGAGTTGCTAGGAAAAGAACATGTGTGCGTGATTCATAGTAAGCTCACAAATGGTGAAAGACGAAACCTCTGGAAGAAAATACATAACGGCTCTTTCTCTTTGGTAATTGGCTCACGTTCTGCACTGTTTTCTCCACTACAACGTCTGGGTCTCGTTATTTTGGATGAAGAACACGAATGGACATACAAAAACGAGCAGACACCACGGTATCATGCCCGAGAAGTTGCAGAGAAGCTGTGTGAATTTTCTGGTGCCAAGCTTGTACTTGGTTCTGCTACTCCATCACTTGAATCGTGGTCATTTGCAAAGCAGGGTGCGTATCACCTTGCCAGTCTTCCCAGTCGCTTTGCAGATGCAGTGCTACCCACTGTTCGTATTATCGATTTAGCGACAGTAAACTTTGGACAGTTGTATCCGTTTTCTGCTCCTCTCCTGGAGGCAATCAAAAAGCGGATTGAGCGGAAAGAGCAATGTGTTCTCTTTCTCAATAGACGCGGCAAAGCATCTGCACTGCTCTGCATGGAATGCAGAAGAAGAATTGTGTCCCCTGTTTCTCAGTTGCCATTCACTGTCCATCGCTCTCCTTCTGGGAGGTTGTACCTTCTAGATCATACATCTGGTGCACAAGCAGAAGTACCTGCAGAGTGCCCTTTCTGTAAGTCCCCTTCTCTCAAAGAAGTAGGTGCAGGTACACAAGGACTAGAAGAAGTGCTGCAAAGGCAATTTCCACATGCACGAATTATCCGAGCAGATAGTGACTCCATCTCAGATCCACAGGAGATGAGAATACTCCTGCAAACCATGAGAAATGGAGAAGCAGATATCTTGCTTGGTACACAATCTGTTGTAAAAGGATTGGACCTTCCACTTGTTACTCTTGCAGGAGTTCTCATTGCGGATGTTGGTTTGTCACTTCCACATTTCCGTGCAGGGGAACGGGTTTTTCAACTACTTACTCAGCTTACAGGAAGAAGCGGTCGCCATGCTCCAGGAGAAGTGATTATCCAAACCTTCCGACCAGATGCAGTAGAAATCAAGGCTGCGGCAAACCACGCAACGGAAGATTTTTTGGATACAGAAATGAAACTACGAAAAGCCATGGGGTATCCTCCATTTCAAGAAATGGCACGCTGTATCTTCCGTGGGAAGGATGCTGCAAGAGAGGCTGCAAGTACCAGAATTCTGCTAGAACAGGTAGCGAGAGAGAGGGAGCTACAGGCAACCATAACGCATTCCCCTACTCTCTTTGGTGGGGGTGTAGTATGGCATGTCATCATTCGAGGTGCTCATATTCGCCCTATACTCGAGAATATTGATACTACAAGGCTTATTGTTGATGTGAATCCTCTTGACTGCATCTAATTAGCACTCTACACTAGAGAGTGCTAATATGAACGCAGAACGATTTACAACAAAGGCTGCAGAGGCTATTCAAGGAACAATGCAACTTGCAGGAAGGCTGGAACACCAGGCTATCATGCCGTTACATATGTTCCTGGTCCTCCTTAAGGATTCTGGAGGTCTCGTACCAACCATCCTTCAATCTCTTGGCCAACCCCCAAACTCTGTAGCAGAGAAGATACGAACAGAACTCTCCAAGCTTCCAAAGGTTTCAGGAGGACAGACGTATGCATCTACCGAATTTAAAAAGGTATTGGATGATGCAGAATCCGAAGCAGGAAAACTAAAAGATGATTATATCTCAGTTGAACATCTTCTTCTTTCATTGCTTCATCAAAAAGAAGTAAAAAGTATCATTCCTATTAGTCGGGAGGAAGTAATGGAGAAGCTCACTACAATTCGTGGCAATCAGCATGTGACAGATCCAGACCCAGAAAGTAAGTACCAAGTTTTGGAGAAATACACACAGGACTTTACGCAACTTGCTCGCGAAGGAAAAATTGACCCGGTCATTGGTAGAGACGAAGAAATTCGTCGCATTATGCAGATACTTTCAAGACGTACCAAAAATAATCCTGTGCTGGTTGGAGAACCTGGCACAGGTAAGACTGCCATTGTGGAAGGGCTAGCGCGAAAAATTGTAGACGGAGATGTCCCAGATCCGATCAAGAACAAAAAGGTGCTCGCTCTCGATTTGGGAGCCATGATTGCAGGAACAAAATACCGAGGAGAATTTGAGGACCGTCTCAAGGCTTTGATGAAAGAAGTCGAGGCATCGGAGGGGCAGATCATTCTCTTTATTGATGAATTGCATACTATCGTTGGAGCCGGCGCATCAGAAGGATCTATGGATGCAGGAAATCTCCTCAAGCCCGCTCTCGCTCGCGGAAAACTTCACACTATTGGGGCAACAACTTTAAAGGAATACAGAAAGTACATCGAAAAAGATGCAGCTTTCGAGAGGCGATTTCAACCCGTAATGGTAGAACCCCCAAACGTGAAAGATGCCATCTCTATCTTGCGTGGTATTAAAGAAAAATACGAAGTACATCACGGTGTGCGTATTCAAGATGCTGCAGTCGTAGCAGCAGTGAAGTTTTCTGACCGATACATTACCGATCGTTTTCTTCCAGATAAAGCAATCGATTTGATGGATGAGGCAGCATCGGTACTTCGTATAGAACTCGATAGTAAACCGACAGATCTCGATCGCCTTGATAGACAGGTTCAGCAACTAGAAGTAGAGAGAGAAGCTTTAAAAAAAGAAAAAGATGGCAATTCGAAAAAACGTGTACAAGAAATTGAAAAGGAACTTGCAGACTACAAGGAAAAGCAGAAGGAGATAGAGGTAAAATGGCTCAATGAAAAAAAAGTGATTGATGTCATCAAGCATTCCAGCAAAGAAATTGATCGCCTTCGTGATGAGTCCGAACAGGCACAAAGAAGAGGAGATTTGCAACGTGTAGCAGAAATTACGTATGGTCAAATTCCGGAGCTAGAAAAAAATATTGAAAAGGCGACAAAAGAATTACAAGCTATCCAAAAAGATAATCCAATCCTTAAGGAAGAAGTAACAGAGGAGGACATCGCACGAATTGTCTCTCGTTGGACGGGAGTTCCCGTTTCCAAGATGCTCATGGAGGAAACACAGAGACTCACTCATATGGAAGAAGAAATTGCGAAGAGAATGATTGGGCAAAAACGAGCAGTTCGTGCAGTTTCCAATGCTATTCGACGTAGTAGAGCTGGTATTCAAGAAGAAGGTAAACCTATCGGCTCATTCATTTTCTTGGGACCAACTGGAGTGGGGAAGACTGAACTTGCAAAATCTCTGGCAGAATTTCTCTTCGCTGATGACAGAGCGATCACACGCATTGATATGTCTGAATACAGCGAAAAGCACTCTGTTGCTCGTCTTGTGGGCTCTCCTCCTGGATATGTAGGATACGAGGAAGGCGGACAACTCACAGAAGCTGTTCGAAGGCATCCCTATACCATCATTCTCCTCGATGAAATAGAAAAAGCTCATCCAGAAATCTTCAATATACTTCTTCAAGTACTTGATGATGGAAGACTCACCGATGCCAAGGGTAGAACTGTTGATTTCAAAAACACGGTCATTATTATGACAAGTAATTTGGGGAGTGATGTTATCACTAAGTTTGCCGAGGAAAAAAAGAAAGATGAGAGTGCGATACTTTCTGCCGTTTTCTCACCGGAGGGAGAAGTTCACAGAATTCTTCGCGAATACTTCCGCCCAGAATTTCTCAATCGTATCGATGACATTATTATCTTTGATGCGCTCACTCCAGATCAAATTTCGGAAATCGTTTCTTTGCAACTTACGAAGGTAAATCAGCGATTGGAAGCAAAGGGTATCACACTTTCTGTGAGTAAAGAGGCTGCATCGTATCTGGCAACAAAAGGTCTCGATCCTCTTTATGGAGCTCGACCACTCAAGAGACTTATCCAAAATGAAATACTTGATGATCTTTCCCTTCAAATTATAGAAGGTAAGATCCTTGAGGGAGATACTGTAAAAGTTGGCATGAAAGACGAAAAAATCTCCATAGAAAGAATGTAAACGTTCATCTTTTTCTTGCATTGCACAAAATGTCTTTTATACTTATTTTGATGTTTCAAATGACTCTTGCCGCAGCGGCCGCAGCTGCCTCCCTCTAGGGAGAAGAGTTTTGATGCATCTTTAACAAGCAATCAGACCTCTTCTCTACAAGAGGTTTTTATAACTTTCCAAATTCGAAGATGAATTCTACTACTAAAGGCAAAGGTGAATTACAAAGATTGGATACACTGCCAACAGATCCTTACCAACGATGTGTTGCTAAAGTAAAAATTGGGCTTAATAGAGAAGTAGTGAGATCTCAATTAAAAAATTTGCTAACTGGTGAACCTTGCGATACGCAATTTTCATTTGGCCAAATAACAGGAGAAATTAATGGTTCAGAAATAGTTGTGGATCCACCAAGAGAAATTGCTTGGAAACTTCGAGCAAAGGGATTACAAGAAATTAAGATTCCTCTTTTAGAGATCATTGACGAAACTGATACAGAGCTATACCACTTGCTACAGCAACGTTTAGAGACTCTTTCTGTCCAAGCATCGGAATCTCCACAACATGCTCCGCATGTTCCAGTACTTCCTTTGGAACACCAGATACTTCGTGCCCAATAATAAGACACGTTTTTTCTGGTACTGCGAAGTCTCGCAGAGATACAGCATTCTCTGTCTGTTCCAAAGCTACAATGGAGTAATTCTCAGCTTTGAGGGCATTGAGGACTTCTATTGGATCTCTACTGTATTCCCACGGGATAGTTTCCTCTGCCCCCAGAGCGGTCTTGGAAATCTTTCGTCTCGGGGGAATTGCCGTATACCCTGTTAAGAATAACTTCTCTACTCCCAAGCAATCACATGTGCGAAAGAGTGAACCAATATT
>CAZLFU010000060.1:0-6729 GCA_964558895.1 uncultured Candidatus Peribacteria bacterium | reverse complement strand
TCGCCGCCTTCTCCTAGTGTTGGCACATCTGTAATAAGTCTAATGAGGGGTTGCGCATCATATCGCAACATGAGGAACCCCAATATGCCAGAATCTTGAGAAGGAATGGGGGCAGTGACTGTATACGATTCCCATCCTGTATCACCGAGTAAAGGGTGTAGTACAGTTCTTGGTTGGGTTTCCACCTTCTCCTGGGGAATGCCAGCGCTCTGCACTACTGTACCGTCTCCATTGGCAATGGAGACTCCTTGTATCGGCTGACCTTCTTCTAGTAATTGCTGCATGATACGTTCCGCTGTATCAGGCACTGCACTTTGTAGCGCTTGTTGGATTTCCTGCTTCTGAGCAAGCAACGCTGTTCTCTCGCGATCAAACTGTAGAGTTTCTTCGATGATGTCCTCTTTGCTCGAGGCTAAAATAGATACTTCCTCTAGTGCTCCCTGTGCCATGAGTGAGCGAACAACGATAAAAGATAAGCCGGCCAAAATTGCAATAGTAGCACCAGAAAGCACGATAGATTGCGAAACAAGGCGACGAAGAATCGACTGTTTTATGTGATAAATTGGCACATTGTTCTCTGATTTTTGTTTTGACATATATCAGTAAATTATACCACAAAAAGGCTGTTTTCTACACTAAAAAACCCTCCCGTATGAAGGGGAGGGTTCTAAAGTAGACAAAATTACAGATTTATTATCTAGTAACAGTAATTGTGCTGTTCTCTGCTTCTGGAGCAGTAACAGTGACACGTCCATCAGCATTCTGGTAGATCGTGTAGTCTGTTCCATTGTCTGTTGGTCCACCTGGATCAGTTGGCAACGCAACTACGTATGTGCCGGTAAGGGAATCCATACTGAGGAATCCAGTACAGCTCGCTGCATCTGTCTTACAGATTTCGAGAGCGTTACCGACTCCGGATGGAATACCTGTTGGCAGATTACCATTATTATCAATGGCGTACTGGTACACAGCATTCAAAATGGTATTTACGTCACTGCGGCGCTGCGCATCACGAGCATCAGCCAACTGCTTTGTTGGATTGATAGCCACGATCACAATAGACGCCAAAATGGCAATAATACCGATGACGAGGAGAAGTTCGATAAGGGTGAAACCCTCACGCTTCCTCGATGAAGAGATACTATCCATAATCAGAAATGGGGAAGGAACATGGGCGAAACTTGGAAAACGTCCAACTCCGCTAGGAATGAATTGTAGACAATTCTTAGCTAGAATAGCGTTTCTTCGCCTTGACGAGCAAATAAATTATGCACAAAATTTATTCTCATGACTTCTTTCTAGGAACAAGGCAATGTGATAGGAGATGATTCGCATACATCTTGCTCGCATACTTCCCAGAGATAGGTACCACCCAGACATTCCGGCATCGCACATCCACAACTCGATCCCTCTGGATCGTCGTCTGTAAAAAGTGTCACCAGTGATTCAAAATCCCGTGAATATCCAAAAGAATTTGGCCAGTTTCCAGATGGCTCAATGGTAAATGAAATCAAAATACTCTGTCTATTGGTTGCTACAGAGGTATTGCGAAATTGTAGTGCACTTACCACAACTTGCTCGGAGCTGAGAATTTTAAGATCGGAGTGCTCTGCAACGACCAAAGCACCAGATTGCAATGCAACAATAGTAGGATTTTCGACCTGGCTTGCCATTTGAAAATAACCGATAGAACTTGTTTCCCGTATCACGGGTTCAATAATACGTTCTGCTCTTCGTATACGTCTTGTCAGTGTTTGCAACATCTGAACTCCATTTTGATCCACAGTGGCCACAAGTTGTTGGCGTGCACGTTGCTCACTAGAAGTGAACATAAGAACAAGAACTGCAGTGCTTGCAATAAGAAAGAACGCTGAGAAGAGCATAAGCTCAATCAAGGTTGCTCCACGCCGCTGACGAGAAAAGAGAGTTCTCATTCGTATTCACAAATCGTAAATTCTTCCACTTCCTGCCAGGAATAAATAGTAACAGATGGAATAAGCCGCTGAACAACGATTTCTAATCGACGTACGGTATCTCCACTTATTCCCTCTGTACACACAGTACGGTTCTCATTCCCCGATCCTCCAACAAAAAGAATATAACATTCCCCGTAGTCCTTTTCGATGGTTTCATCTCCCAGATATCCTGCATTTTCGTGCAGGGTAAGGAGCGCATGTTCTGCACACAGTTCTGCCAAAGAGAGGGATTGGCTAGATTCCTGCAAAGCAAAACCAGTACGCTCTGCAGATATGCTCAAAAGGAGCAACGATAGAACAATGGTCATAGAGATCACTCCTGTTACAATGACGCTCAGAAGAAAAATGTAGCCGTTTCTCGTACGGAGTTTTTTCATGAACCAGGTGCAAAAACAAGGAGAGCGGTATTAGTAACCATGTATACAAGATCATTGGTGGCATCATAGGTTATACCTCGGCCAGCGCCTGTCGTAGTATTGTAGAACGATGCTTCTGCAGACTGTCCGATGACGAACTTATTGACGTCAATAATTTGCAATTCTTTTTCATCAAAATCCGAAGCAGCGAACAGATACCTCGCACCTGGTTCTATATCTATAGCATTGGCCGATCCACCCATCTCATGAAAACGTGGTGCTGGGCTTGCCGGGGGAACTGGGCTTTCGCTGATATCGAAAGCAACGAGTTCTTCTATAACTTCTCCATTGGCACGACCTAAGAATGCAAGACCACTCACCGTAGCAATACTGAGTGCGTCTTGTACATCTGTCACATTGGAACCAGATCCGGGAGCAGGAGAAAGATCCTCTGGAGTAAACACATCCACAACACGTAACTCGGATGAATTCATGCTTGTCGCAAGATAGGCATAACCATCACTTAAACTCATATCAAAATAATTACCTACATCATGATGACTATCCAGAAGATTGAAATCTCCATCGGAAGAGTACTCATACGCATAGAGTTCTGCATATGTAGCATGTTCCAAAGCACCTACGAATACCGTTCCCGCAGAGAGCTCCAAGCTTCGGGCTCTTGCACTCCCAGGGACATCGATACTCGCGACTAAATTTGCTGCGGAGAAAGAGGTTGGAGAAGTAATATCGTAAAGACGAATCTCTTCATTGGGATCACCTGTGAGAACGACAAGGCGATTCCCGTTGATTGCCAGTTGATACCCTGCGACTCCAAGTTGAAACGAACTGGAAATACGTACTGGCGATGATGGACTACTCACATCAAATATGTACAGTCCAACACCCCCATCAGAAACTTCACTTGTTACATACGCAACATCATCTGCAACAACAATACTATTGTAGAGCGGCGTACCTGCGTCTATATCACTTCCTAGGAGAGAAACTACTCCCCAGTTTCCAATTTCTTGTATTTTATGCCAATTGGTTAGCTCTCCCTCGAGCACGATACTACCAGAGCGAGAGGCGATACCTTTCCATGTAGTGGCTACCACCACAGACTTTTGATCATCACTGAGAGCAGTAATCTCAACCTGTGTTCTAAAGTGATCAATGGTCTCCACAGGGTCTGGCGTCAATTCCCAGTTGCCATCGGAGCCTATTTGCACTCCATACGTTCCATCTACAAGTATATCAAAATCTTCATCACGGATACTGCGTACTGCTTCCATGGCTGTTTCTGCAAAGTAAATGCCACGCATGCGGTCGCCACCTGCCTTGTTACTGAGTTGGCTAAACAAAAGAGAAAGAACAATAGCCGTGACAAATATAGCAAAAATAGCTATTCCGAGGAGCGCATCCAACATCAAGAATCCATCTCTGGTACGAAGCCTACGATGGTGTCCTTGAATGATCTTCATAAGTATTGGAATGAAAGAAGATACCCCCTCCTCTTGAGAGGAGGGGGTATTTCACTAGTATTACTCGTCCTGAGAATTTTGAATCATGCGCATGATTGCCGTGCCACATCCAAATTTACGAGCGCCTGTTGTGTAGAATGGGAAGAGACTGCGCATTTGACGTTCCAATTGTGGGAACTGATCAAAGCGATAACTGTCCACTCCTTCTGCAACATCTATGAGCTGATCACAGCTACAACCACGTGTATCTTCGAGAGAGTATCCGCTTACCTTTTTACGAGGACCCTCACGGAAGACAAAGCTGTTTTGCGTGAGTGCGTAACTGTTGAAGTTCATTTTGCCAGTAGTCGGCACTTCTTCTGGCACGAAGGTATCTGGACAGAGATCGAGAGAATTTGATACTCCATCTCCATCAATGTCACCCTCGCATTCACCCATGATATCGCCATGAGCACGATGTGCTACGAGGGCTGACTGACTGACAACCAATGTATGAGCGTTGCGTGGATTTCCTGGAGGGTAGTGACATACAGTGTATTCACTAGGATCTTCTGGAGCACTTCCATGGCCAGAATCATCACCGCCATCGGGGTATTCTCCTTCACAACCACAGATGCCATTTTCTTGCTCTCCACATGTACCGCCGCATTCCAGAAGAGCACAAGTGGTAGCACACACATCTATGTCGTCATTTGGAGCTCCACAAATACCCTGACTTGCAGGCTTCTCAAAGATGAGTTTGACTGCGATGTCTTGGTAATCGGAACTGCCATTTAGATCTTGCATTTCTACAAGTACTATTACTTCATTAGCCTTCAAAGATATCTTGCTATTTTGTATGTAGGATCGCAAGAATGTTTTGAGATATGCAGGGTTGGCATACGGAGTAGTTCCAGGAACAGCATCGCCCCCTCGTAGGAGCTTCATGCGACCAGACCCATCGTTGGAGTCTACTGTCCTGCGGAAAAGCCAAGAGTAGCGACCTTCTGCACGAAGTGTAAGAGTGCTATTTGCAGACATATCACGGAGCACTGTTTCTTCTCCACCATCGATATCTTTGTACCCGTAGAGTGGTTGCCATGCACCTGCATTGATACTGGCATTCAAACGCATTTGAATTTCTGGACCACTTTCGCCGTACGTTGAGTATGAACCTAACACTTTCAAAGTAACGTCTGCAGCCTCTTCAACAATGATACTTCCATTGGCCTGTACCGTGAAGTTGACACCACATGGTACGTCAGAACCGTCACCAATCGATCCACCACCGGAATCATCTCCACTATCTGCAGAATCGTCGTCACTTTGATCATCCCCAGCCTGATCATCACCACTGGTATCACCACTATCTTGTCCTGATGTGTCACCACCAGTGCCCCCATCTGTATTGGATGCACTCTGGTACTCGGACCAGTAGATGTAGACAGCATCGTTATCGGTGGTAACTCGCGTCTGGAACAGTGCAGATTTATTATCGGGAGTACCAGCAATTTCATCGCCATTGGAACCATCGTTCACTGTACTATCAAATGGACTTTCTGTGGCATCTACCCCAGATTCATTCTGAATGTCTGTAATACGCGCATTGAGGAATTCAATGCGAGCATCGACAACTTCGCGACTACTTCCTGTTGGAAGAGATCCATGTGCATGAACACGTATCGCACCGTCTCTACGCTCAACAGAAAGACCTTGTACATTCTTCACTTGGGATCCATCAATAATATCTGTGTCTTCCCCTTCTACAGTGAGTGGAATCCATTCGGAGTCGTTGTACACGATTCCATCTGGACCAACGTAGGTGAATTTCTTCACATCACCAGATCCGTAGTTTTCGAGACGATCATAGACGACTCGGAATTTCGGTGCGCCCTTCTTCGCACACGAATTTTCCTTCTGGTTGAATTGCATAAGCACAACAGCGTCTTGGAAGTCGGAGGAAGCACTATTGAGTGTTCCTAGTTCTCCAAGAACCACTGCATCAAATTCACCAATATCTACCTTGCCATCATCACCCAAGATTTCTTGTAGGAACGATACAATATCATCTTGGTTATCAAATGGCTGATAATCTGGTGGATTATCCCCATTACGTAACACCTCTATATGATTAGAATTGTCATTGGTAATGTATGTCTTATTAAAGGAGGAGTAACGGCCATTGTATTTGAGAAGCACACGTGTTCCGGATGGGATATTCTGGAACGTTTGCTCTTCGCCACCATCGATATCTGCTCCATTGAAGAGAGAAATCCATGTGGCACCGTTATCAAGGCTCGCAGAGACATACACTTGAATCTCTGGTCCACCCGCACCGTAGGTGATTGCAGATCCTAGAGCTTTAAAGGTGACATCAACCGGACTGGTTGTTTCAACAGTACCATCAGATGATACGAAGAATCGATCTTGGCACGTTGGAGTGCTGCCACCACCACTTCCTCCATCTCCACCATCATTTTCATCGACTTCTTCATCATTCCAGACGCCATCGTCACCGTCACCACCACTTCCTCCATCTCCACCATCAGCAGTTCCATCATCACCAGCATCTGTGCCATCATCAGAACCATCACTTCCGACATCATCACCTTCGTCTTCGTATCCAGGTGGCCGAATACCGGTAGCAGTCAGAATTCCATCTGCGCTAATAGTAATAATTCTCGTGTCTCCATTGAGAGCTTCTAAAATAATTTCTCCAGTCTGTTCTGGAATACCGTACACTCGAGAGAAGACTACCTCCTCTAACCCCGAAGTATTGATAGTGGGTGGGAAAGGGTATTCTTCATCAAAAGCAGGATCTCTCAGTTCATACGAATTTCCCTGGAAGAGGATGCCATCATGGACATCATATCCCCATTTGGAGTCGTTTTGACCCGCTTGAGGAAGTAATTGAGCTCTACGAAGAGCTTGGAT
>CAZLFU010000059.1:0-6737 GCA_964558895.1 uncultured Candidatus Peribacteria bacterium | reverse complement strand
GGTATACTCCTCTCCATGATTGTTCTGAAGAGCGTCTTCAAGACGTACGGGAAGACACAAGTACTCAATGATGTATCTTTTCGTATTGATCCAGGTGAATTCATCTGCATTACCGGCCCAAGTGGAGCAGGAAAATCGACACTCATTCATCTTTTGATTGGGGCAGAAACTGTGACCAAAGGACATGTGGAAGTAGACGGCATCGATCTACAAAAAGTTCCCGTGCCTGCCATGCAACTCTTTCGCAGGCGCGTAGGTGTTGTATTTCAAGATTACATGCTGCTCTGGAATAGAACTGCACGAGAAAATATTGCCTTCTCTTTGGAGGTATGTGGCATTCCAGAACATGCAATTTCCAAACGCACTGCGGAACTACTCAAGCAGATGAAATTGGAAGACCGTGCCGATGTGATGGCAAATAGTCTCTCCGGAGGGGAGAAGGCTCGTACTGCCATTGCACGCGCCATTGCGCACAGGCCAATGATTCTCTTGGCAGATGAGCCAACGGGAAATTTGGATCCCGAGCAATCCGAAGAAGTGATGAAGCTTCTCCAAGAAATTCATAAAGGAGGTACTACCGTTGTTCTTGCCACACACGAAACTGCACTGGTAGATGCACTCAAAACGCGAGTGATTCGTCTGGAAGATGGTATCATTACCAGAGACAGCATTGGCGGATACCATAAAGGTGGAAAAACGACAGACCATTCTCCGCAAGTTACAAAGCATCATGTCTTTGTGGATGAAGAGAAAAGTCCACACATACCAAAAGAGAAAGCACATCATTCTTCCATCAAAATTACACCAGTACGCTCAACGAAAGATCAGTGATTCCCATCGGTAGAGATCTCCTTACTTGGAATTTCGTCTTCATCTTTTGTAAACTGAAGGTTTTCTTTCGCCATTTTTTCGATCTCTGTCTTCTGATGCTCCATTGCATCATGAAAGAGCTTGAGTTGATGTTCGCTTGGAAAGAATCGTACCAGAAGTGCACAGATAATGAGCATGTACGTAATTTCGAAGAAGAACCATCGCTGACCCAGTATCTGCCCCTGCGAAAGGAGAATGATATCTCCAATAGCGATGGAAAGATGCGTTGCAATCAAGACGAGAATAATCCCCTTTCGCTTGAGAGGATTGTAGAGCGCTATGCCTGCTGCCACCGCTGTTACAATCATCCAGAAACCCAAGTACATCATGAGTGCATGGTGGAGGTAATCCATATCCTCTACCCAGAAAAAGCTGAGGACAGATGCTGGGTACCAAATACACTGGTACGCAAACACTGCGCACACCAACACGATGAGAAGAAGTGCGAAAGACAGTGTGCGAAACGGCTTGATGAACATAGATGCAGCTTACAAGAAGAAAAATGATGATACTACCAAGTTTTTGATGAAAATTACCAATAGATCACTATCCTCAAAACACGTATGCTGTTTGGGCTTTTCTCTCCACTCTATGACGAGCTATAAAGATGCAGGAGTAGACATCGACAAGGCAGATGCTACTAAACGCGCCATGAAGGAAAGCATTGATATTGGGGATCCTAGAGTTCTCAATACTCTTGGGGCATTTGGCTCTCTTGTGGAAGGTACATTTCCTGGGTACGAAGACCCTGTCCTCGTTCTCAAAACAGAAGAACCTGGCTCCAAACAGAAGCTCGCATTTCAACAAGACAGAGTGGAATCCATCTGCGAAGATACTATCAATCATTTGATTAACGACATTGTGGTAATGGGTGCCACTCCGCACTATGTACAAGATGCAGTGATCTGCGGAAAATTGGAACCAGAGATTGTACAAAGAATTGTTCGCGGGTTTGCGAATGCCTGCAAAGCACAAGATTGCGTGTTGGTCGGAGGAGAAACTTCCGAACAGCCAGGGGTACTAGATGCTGGTACATATATCCTCACTGCAAGTATTGTGGGAATTTTAGACAGAAAAAAAATTGTAGATGGATCAAAGATCAAAGAAGGAGATGTTGTACTCGCTCTTCCTTCCAATGGACTTCATACCAATGGCTATTCTCTGGTTCGTAAGTTGATGGAGCAAGATACATCACTGGCTGAAACTTATGTTGATGAAACGACGTTCATGGAAGCAATCATGAAACCACACGTCTGCTACTACCACGCTCTCAAAGACTTATTTGGACATGCTGGTCTCCATGGCATGGCACACATTACAGGTGGAGGAATCGCAGGAAATCTAAACCGAGTGCTGCCAGAAGGGCTCAATGCGATTGTAGATTTGGATGCTATTCGGATTCTCCCGATATTTAAAGCCATCAAAGAAGCAGGAACTGTACCAGATGATGATATGCTCCGTACGTATAATCTTGGAGTAGGCATAACACTGGTTGTCTCTCCAGAAACAAGCGAGGAGATTCAAGATCATCTTCATAAAAAAGGAATCGATAGCTACCAGATAGGAACTATTTCTGCGGGTACCCAAGAAGTACTATTCCATAAAACTCTTGAATGGTAAGAGAAAGGTACGACTTCCTACCTCCTCGTAGTTGAATTTGATAATGGATTATGGTTATGCTCTCCTCTTATGGAAAGGCATACATCTGCCGCCAAAGAAACAAGGTTACCTAGTAACTCGGGTGATGCGCGTAAATCATTCACAAGAATCAGTTCTATTTGCGCTCTCGCAATAAGTTCCCTTCTTACAAAGGGAGTGACTGACATTTATCCTCCAAAAAGGGAACCAGAGGTGATTCAGCGCGGTAATTATTATGCACCAGTCAACAAATATGGAGTGCGAATTCTACCAAGTCCAGATGCTCCTATAGAAGAAATAATGTATCGTCTAGAAACACCAAATGATGTAAGAAGATTTATGGAGGAAAACATAAAGTATGAGTATGCAAATTTTCCAGTAGGTTTTGTGAGTACCTACAGAAGATCATCTGAAGAATTTCAAAAAGCTGGATGGAAAGGGTGCTGTAATAATACAGCAGAATTTGCATGTGAGTGGGGGGAGAGACAGGGCTATGACATGTACCTTGTTTCACTCTGGCCAAAAAAAACGCATGAGAGAGTGTATGAACCTTGGCATCAGATGGCTGTACTCTGCGTACAGAATTTTCACCACTATATTATTTTTGATAATACTCAGGTTGTGGATTGGAAAGGTGATCTAGATTCTTATATCTCGTCCAAGCATCCAGATATGACTACTTTGCCAAATAGCGGACAGGTGGAGTGGCGGTCAACTCAGGATACTTTTTTGGGACGTGTTGCTGGACAGATTGGATCCAATGTAGACCAGATGAAGGAAAGTATTCTTCGGGAACCAAAATTGAATATTCCAATGGAGCTTGCAGTGATGCACTAATACTTTCAACCAAGACCATTGCCAATATAAGTTGTATCTTTTCCTTTTCTTTGCATAAGTTGAATAATGCCTTGCTGTCTTGTTTCATCAATGACTGCCTCTGGAAAAAGAATATTAGGATTATCAGGCGCTTTTTCTGTACTAGGTCTCTGAACACTTTGGTCAGGTGTTTTGATCTGGGTTCTCATAAAAATCGAGAAAGAATAAAAAAAACTCTCTTGCTTGGAAGAGAGGTAAGGGTGTGAATCATGCAACACTACCTCTCTTATGTGAGAAGGAGAGTAATCCCAAGGAGGAAAGTACGTGCGTTGATCACGGCAGTATCGTAAACATTTTTATGCCGAATGCAAGTTTCTTGTTTGCTTTCTTGACTACCCTAAAAAGAGGCATAGAATCATAAAGCTTTCTTAGGTGGCCTGGGATTTTAGCCCTTTATAAAGCCATAAGAAGTACTTCTCCCCAAGAACACGCACTCCCTTCCTTCGTGATGCGGGGTCGAGTTTTTGGATGGTTATTTGGTATCATTTTTTGGTATGATAAACTCACATTTTAGTGACTCATCCACTTTTGAAGGTACATATGTTTTGATAACTACACCTGAAACATGACCCTCGCCTTGCAAATGAATTGAATACGTATCACCCCCTTTGTTTACCGTATACGTACATCCAACTACTCTTGTCTCCATAGGATTTCCTTGCTCGTCTTTCAATTGAAATGAGGAATTTCTCATGATCGATGATTCCCTTTGAAAAGATAGACCGCCTGGTGTTGTCCTGATTTTCTGGACAGTGACACCACTTTCACCCGGAACCAATTGCCAATAATTCTCACGCGGAGGAGGCATGGATTTTATTTGCTTTGTTGCATTCCTTCTATTTTCTGTCACTGGACATGTGAGATGTACAAATTCTGAAGTACAACGCATTGCTTGGAAACTTACTGATGTTCCTGAAGGATGATCAGTAACACTCATTGGTACCACATCACTCTCAGATGCATGAGAACTAGCAGTCAAATATTCTGGAGGTATGATGGAATTCATTTCTGCTACGGATTGTTCTGGGTCTTTAAACGAGCTTGATGTACCCACAAAGAGCACATGAGGATCGCTTATGATGTAACCAGACATTTTACCCTTAGCTTCTTTTGGAATAAAAGAACCAACAAGAAATTTTTTTTCTTCTGTAAGCACAACTGCTCCTTTTGGTCGCGGTACAAAGCAAATAGAACCAGCTGATCTTTTCCCTGGTTGAGGGATTGTATTTGTTACATTTGCAACACTGCACATAATTTCTGCAAAAGAATTTTTCTGGTAATCGTATGGCGACTCACGAAGTCGTGCTAAAAAACCTGGCTCATCTTCGTCGATATATATTTCGACAGAGCTGAATTTTGATAGTTGCTCAAAGGCAGCTAGTCCTGTTCCAGAACTTTCAAGTGGGAAACGTGTTGGTTTTCTCGTATCCATTACAGGATTGAGTGCTAGCCTTCTTCTCCACCGCAATTCTGGATCAGGCGGATACATAGATTCGTGACTACGAAAATTCATACTATTCCAATAACCTTTCATTGGAGCTACTAAACTTACTGCAGCACCTAAGGCAGCTTCCCTTTTGAAGAAATCATCATGAATCATATCTGGTCTTAAGTCCTCAATTTTCTTCAAAATTTCTTCCACTTGTGGTGGCAAGGGGAACTCTAATTTTGGCTGCACAAGCACGGGAGGAAATTTCTTTTCGAGTACTGTTTGTTTTGGTGGTTCCACCACTTGTGCATTCCCCTCTTGTGCAAAGAGTGATGTTAGTAGCGTAGCAGTGTAGCCGAATCTATGTAATAAAGACCGAGAGGAACTCGGCATTTTTTGCTCTTTCAATGATTGCTGCACTGATTCCATACGTCAACTTTACCTACTCAGTACACAATGGAAAAGAAACATGACAATACTTTAAATTTTGGCTCTATGAAAACAAAATTTAACTCTTCGAAGTGAACGAATGATAGAGAATCTCTCAAAAATCCTTGGGTCTTCCCGGAGATCATACCCCATTTCTCGTCACAACTTCTCTCGAGTAAAGATGTTGGTTACTCTCCGGTAATTGCTCGAATTGCTTCGGAGGTTCGTGCATAAATTTTTCCATCAATCAACTTCTGCTTGTAAAAATCTTCATGCTTAATCAGTTTTTCAATTTCTTTATTTACACCACAGAGGATGACAGTGCCATTATGTTTTTTGAGGACTTCGATTATTTCTTTCAAATATTCTATTCCGTCACTATCGGCATAAAAAGCATGACGCAACGATACAATAACATGATTGTTCCCTTGTATCTTTTTTGCAGCATGGAGGTGTGCTGGCATGTTGATATAGGTAAGGGTACCGGAAATTTTGTAGACGATGAGATCCGAATCGTGCGTGCCATTCTTTATGAATTCATCCTTTAAAAGAGAATCTATCATCTTTCCATTTTTCCATACCAAAATTTCTGTCTGACCGTATGCCACCTTATTCACAAATATCAATAATGCAACGATCGTCCCTGATGCAATACCGAAAATCGGATCTTTCACAATAGTGACGACAGCCACAAAAATAGCCAACCCAAAATTGGTTTTCTCATTCTCTATGAGGCGAATAAAATGCTTCTTCTCTATCATGCCAATAGCAACCACAACAAGAATGGAAGCGATAGCAACCATGGGTAGCAATCGGAAGAAGGTGAAGAAAAAGAGAACAATGATTCCAAGAATAATCGCTCCCATTACACCCGAAGTTCTGTGCAGAGCTCCACTTTTAATATTGAGAGCAGTGCGAGCGAGTGCTGCGGTCGCGGGAATACCTCCCATAATTCCCGATCCAATATTTGCGATTGCGAGTGCTAGCAGTTCTTTGGATCGATTAAATTTTGTTCCAGTCATGCGATCGGCAATTTGCCCAGAAAGGAGTGTTTCCAAAATAGCAATCACCGCAGTAGCAATCGAAATAATCCACAGATCTGCACTCAAGAGCATCTTCCAGGAAAAAGTAGAAAACGAATTACTGAAAAGGGTACCATGCACATCAGAATATTTATCTGCAAGAAGTGTGAGAGGAAAATGGATACCGAGTTCTCTCGCACTATATGCACTAAGAATTCCTACAAACGCAATACAGATGGCTCCAGGCACACGAGGAAATTTGCGATTCCATACAATAATAAAGACTGTACTCACAATGAAGATACCAAAAGTTAGCCACTGTACATTTGCTGCATGAAGGATGGTAATCCAAACATTCTCCAGAAGATTCTCTGTTTTATGAAGAACTGTAAGACCCAGGATATTACCCAATTGTCCCAACGCAATGATGAAGGCAACCCCAAGAGTAAAACCCTGCACAACACTCCGAGGTA
>CAZLFU010000058.1:0-6741 GCA_964558895.1 uncultured Candidatus Peribacteria bacterium | reverse complement strand
CACCATCATCCATATTCGTTAAAGTTCCATTTCGTGCGTATTTTGAGCTATCTTTTGTAGTGAATCCTACCCCTTCATCTAGCTTCCAATAGCCAACGAGGCCAGAGTCTAATGTGAGGGACTGAAACGAATTTGTTCCCATAGAAATTGTTTCGTCGTCAGAAGAAGAAGTAAGGAGAGCTCCGGTACTCGAAGAAAACACTCCAGAATTTGTAATCATCGATCCACTCAGTGTAAGCCCATAGTTTCCCATGGTCATAGTTCCTTCTACTTCCAAGTCATGAGCTTTTATTCTTCCTCCTGGAGAAAAATTCCCAGAGGAAACAAATAATCCTTTTTGATTGATGACATGTAAGTCATTGGAACCATCTACAGAATAAAAATCGCTTACGTCAGCATCTCCAACATTGTCTGCGGTGGCAAGATGCGAATTGGAAACAACTCCGCCAGATTCATTACGCACAAGCAAATGATCTTGATAGAGATGCACTCCAGTCATAGAACTCCCAGAACCAATGGTGACAGTTACCGCTTTTTCTGTTTCATCCTCCAGGTAGACAGTTAAAACATCCCCAACTGCTATACCAGCAGAAGTTGAGTACTGTCCTCCTGCATCTGTTTCGTCGGAAGTCTGATCTGCCCCATTAATAGCAATTGCAACAGTTTTATTTGCTCCAATTACCGTAACACCCTCGTCTGTAAACACGATTCCTGTAATAGTAACTACAGGGGCGAAAGCCCAATTGACATTATTGCCACTATTAATACATCCTTCCGAAGAAGAAAAACATTCCAAAATATCTCCTCCATCAGAATGCATGTCTTTCACATCAAGGTAATCAATAACTTGTGCTCCTGCAACATCCAGAACGAGTTTCGCACCACTACCACCTCTATTGGAGCGAAGACTAAGGAGATTGGAGCTTTGTCCACGTAGAGTTAGAGTGCCAGAAGAACTCTGCCTTGCTGTGTAGTCCAGTGTAAGAGTACGTGCAGTACTCACTGTTTTGGTAAGGTTATTGAAGGTGGTGCTTCCACTGAGAGTTTGATTGGAACCAGTAAGTGATACAGTTCCGCCTTGCTGTACAAAGTTTCCGTAATTCCCCCAGTTGCCTGCAACATTTACATCGTAGTCACTTCCACTCACATCGAGAGTAGAATCGTAAATATTTAGGTTATTGGTGATTGTCAAATCTGAGCCAAGAATGTACGAGCCAGATCCAGAACCAGGTGCGCCGTTCGCGAGGGTGGCAATTTCTGAGTGACTGAGCACTCTATTGTAGACTCGTACTTCATCCATTCTCCCCTGCATCGTGCAGCAATCTCTACTTTGACCAAACTTCCAACTTGTCGCCATGTCCCATGTGCCTCCATCTGTGGTATAAATTACCTCTCCGTTTTGATACATATTCCAACCATTAGTACCATCTTCTCGCGTTACACAAACATGATGCCACTGCGATTTGTCTGCGACGCCTGCTCCTACTGTTTCTCGAACAGTTTTAAACGTCCCATCATAAATATTGGTATCGCTGTAGGGATAGTGGTTATTGGTATCACTATCATTCAGATACCATCCACCAGTTGAATATATATTTCCTGGAACATCTGCATCAAGCTTTACCCATGAACAAAATGTCGCCTCGTGGTTTGCAAAGAGCGTCGTTGTTGGAATGGAAGACACTAAGACGTTATCGTCATTATCTACATCCGCTCCTCTAAAATAAAGGCTGTAGGGATTATAAAATTGCACACCCGGAACATCTGTGTTCCATTTTTCATTTCCATCATCCATATTGGTTAGTGTTCCTGCAAATAATGGATTTGTTGCATTTGAAGTTGTAAATCCTACGCCTTCATCAAATTTGAGGTATAAAACAAGTCCCGTATCGAGAGTGAGATTCTGGAAGGTATTTGAACCCATGATTAAACTTTCATTATCATCTCTCGAGTGGAGAGTGACACCAGTATTTGTAGTAAAGACGCCATTATCTGTTACGAGTGATCCACTTAGAGAAAGTCCATAATTACCCATGTTTATGGTTCCCTCCACTTCTAAATCGTGTGTCTTTACACGGCCTCGTGGTCGGAATTCTCCTGTATCTACATACAGTTCTTTTTGATTTTTCACCGTGAGTGTATTGGAGCCATCGATTCCAAAGAAGTCAGTCACATCGGTATCCGATACATTATCTGCTATTGCAAGATGAGAATTATCGATGATACCTCCAGTTTCATTGCGAACAATGAGATGATCTTGATACAGATTCACTCCGGTCATAGAACTGCCAGATCCTACAGTGACGGTCACTGCTTTTTCTGTTTCATCTTCCAGATACACAGTAACAGTATCTCCAACTCCTATACCAGCTGTTGCTGTGTACTGTCCTCCTGCGTCTGTTTCATCGGAAGCTTGATCTAAATCGTTAATGGCAATTGATACTGTTTTATTGGCACCAATGACACTTATTCCCTCATCAGTAAAAATAATTCCTGTAATAGAAACAAGAGGGGAAAACGCCCAGTTATAATTATTTCCACTATTGGTACATCCTTCTGTGAGTGTGAAGCATAGAATTGTAGATCCATTACGAGAATCGACGTCACGAGCTGCGACATAATCTATAGTTTGACTCCCGCTTTCATCCAATGCTAGTTGTGCGCTACTTCCTGTTCTATTCGATCGTACTGTGAGAAGATTGGAAGATTGTCCACGCAGAGTAAGTGTTCCGGAAGCACTTTGGCGACCTCTATAATCCAGTTTCATCGACCGAGCAGTACTCACTGTTTTGGAAAGATTATGAAACACGGTTGTTCCACTCATTCCTAAATCTGTTCCATCCAAGGTGACTGTTCCACTCTGCTTAGTAAACCCTCCCTGATTAATCCAGCTACCACTTAAATTGATATTGTAACTACTCACATCGAGTGTGGAGTCAAAAATTTCCAAATCCCCATTGATGTCCAAATCTGATCCAAGTACATACCTACCAGATCCACTTGCTTGTTTTCCTCTGTAGAGAGATTCAATTTCAGAATCGCTTAATGCTCTATTGTACATGCGAACATCATCGAGATATCCATTGAATGAACTTCCTTCTGCAAAACCAATTGTAAGAGGCGCAGCGATATTTGGCATTGGCTTACAAGTATCGGTGACGGTGCCATCGTTTGTAGCATCATGGTAGAACGTATAGTCATTACCTTTTCTTTTGACAACCATGTGGTACCAAGTTCCCGTAGACGGAGTCCACGTATTACTAGCGATTGAAGGTGCACAAATACCGGGTTTATTGATATGAAAAATTGAAGTACTCGAAGCAGAATCGTACGAAAAAATCCACTTATTCGTAGATCCACCACCTTCGTCTTGACCAATAAATGCTTGTTCCCACCAGTAGGGATCTTGTGAAGAAAAATTTGCCCAGAGCGAGAGGGTAAAATCCTCCTTCATCATCCAGACAGTGCTATCAGCGACGCTTACGTAATCATCACTACCATCAAAATAGAGTGAATATGGATTGTAAAATTGAGAAGGGGGAGTATTAGAACTCCACTTTGCTTGACCGTCTGCCATATTTGTCAGAGTTCCATGATTGCCATGGTGTTTAGAATTGTCTCTTGCTGTAGTTCCCAGTCCTTCATTTAATGGCCAATATCCTACGAGTCCAGAATTTATGGTTAGGTTTCTCAAATCATTTGATCCTACATTGAGGCTAGCATTATCTCTACTTGTTCTGAGAATGATACCGGTTGATGTGATAAATTCACCATTGTTCACAATCATGGATCCGCTTACTGTTAAGCCAAAAGTTTTCATTTTCATACTACCATTTACCTTCAAATCATTTACTCCAGTGCGATTATTGGGATCGAAGATACTTCCAGCACGCACGAGTGTTGTCGTATGCCCTTCAAATACGTTTCCGACCATTGTATATTGCGAGCGAATATCGGCATCGTTTGGATTGTCTGCAATTGCAAGGTGAGGGTTTGTGATACTTCCTCCAGTTTCGTGTCGAATGATGAGATGATCTTTATAGAGATTGACACCAGTCATTGTGGAGCCAGAAGAAATGGTGACTGTCACTGCGTCCGTCGATTCATTTTGGAGAAAGATTGTGAGTAATGCCCCATTTGCAGCTGTCAAAGTGGGGAATGTGTACATGCCACCTGCATCCGTTTCATCTGTGGTGACATTACTTCCGTTGACCGTTATCTGCACTGTCTGATTGATACCAATCACTGTTGAGCCTGTGTCGGTATAGACCGTTCCTGTAAGAACAAGTGCTCTAGCACTCGGAATAAAAAAAGAAAATACGAAGCAGGCAACTGCCAGTTGAATATATCGATACCGAGAACAGGAAAGGGTCATTAACCGAAGTATAACAATTTTGTTCTACTGGTAAATGTGGAGTACATTCGTAAAGTAAAATTCACTGGCGTTTAGTGAGATACGACGGCTAATTACTATTTTTTGACATCGATTGTTAATAATGTCTTACTCCATTGAGCATAATAGTTAAACCAGAGCCTGCTGTTGTGCTTCCTACTTGGTCAATATCAATAGAAATTTCCGACCCGGTTGCAAGTGTTGTATCACTGAATACCTCGTTGTCATCTTCAACTGTTGCACCCGCATCAATTTCTGCTCTGGTAGAGAACAGAGTAGAACCATTTTCGTTGATATCGATAATGAGAGAGCTGCCAACTGGAGCTACTTTTGCCTTGAGATCAATTCCAGTAACGGTAAATCCACTTGGCATAGTCACCACTGCTCCTTGGTTTGCTCCAACGGTTAGAACATCATCGATATACCACACAAGTGAGCTTGTGGGTTGCTTCCATTCGGGAGCTGCGCTGGTGGTACGTGATACCAAAACACTGCCAGATGCTGCAGTTTGGGAATTGAGAAGATCGTACGTAAAGATAGTAGCTCCAGACATTGTTCCCTGTACTTCCACATTCGCAGAGAAAATGAACCAGTTGGTAGCGGAAGAAAGAGTGAGTGTTTCTGCAGTGATATTATTACCAAATGTCAGAACGGCATCTTCTGCGGCATTATCGCTATTGATGGTGAGATTGCCGTCCGTAAGAATGGAACCAGATGATGCGAGTCCGTCTGTACTATGAATAGCAAGACCTCCAGTCATGGTGTCTCCCGAAAGATTGACATACCGTGCATCTGCATCATCCTGCGTGATTCCGGCGCTTCCTCCTTGGTCTGTTCCACACGAAAATTTTCCATTAGAAGCATCCCAGAGCAATTTACTATTGGTTGCATTGTCACAGTCTGTGAGCCCTGCACCATTGAAGACAGAAGTCCACAAACTTGCTCCAGAGGCTGTTGCTTCCCATACAAGGGCGCCAGAAGAACTGAGGCTATCTTGCGCATGGAGAACACGACCCGAGCCAATTCCTTGTATTTCCAATGCGGCAGTGGTCGCAGAGGAATTATTGATAATGAGGGTCCCGGTCATAGTATCTCCACCTGTTTCTACAAACCGATCATCAATCTCCTGTGGAAGCTCTACAGTGAGTACGTCATCAACGATGCTTGTATAGAGTCCACCACTTCCAACAACTTGCAAAATATCACTGGAGTTGTTGGCAATGGTACTTCCTGTATCTGCTTGCACAGTGAGCCAAATACTTTGTGGAGCGGAAACAGGAACACCTGTTTGGACAGACATGCTATCCAAGAAGAAGCCGATGTTGCTTCCAGCACCACGAACTTCTATGCGTAAATCATCGATAATAGTCACTGGTAAACCAAAGGATGCAAGATCTATGATGATATGTTGATAGTCGGAGGTATCTGCAGAATTGAAACCAAACTGCCCGTCTTCTATATCTACCCAGTTTCCTCTACGTGTACCAGCTTCAAACCAGGCAAGACGTATGCGTTTTACCCCCCAGGCTCCTTTGGATTTTACTCGGAAAGTAATAATGTCGTAGTTAGCCAGATTAAAGTCTGCACTCGCAAAAATTATGTTATTGGCATTCGCTGCATTGGTTGCTTCTATTGATCTAGAGCTGGAATATGGATCATTGGTAGAAGCTAGATTAATCGCTACTGCATTATTTGTAGAAGTACTCCATTCTGTATTTTCATCATAAATGACTTCATCCGAAACAGTTGGAGTGGTCGCCCCAGCAGAAACAAGCACGAAAGTTACATCTACATATTTATCGGGATCTACTTCTGGCTTCACAGGGTCTGTAGATGGAGAACCTGTAATGCGAGCAATTGCACCTGTGGTCGTGAGTGCGATCACGTCTACACGTCCAAATGTAGGATCCGCTGCTTCTAATTTAATTTGTCCCGACACACTCGAATACCTCACTCCTCGGATATAATACTGTGCTGCAGATATGTCAAAAGTGAGTCCGCTCCCTGACCAGGCAGCATCTCCTCCACTGATAATGGAGTTGGATGAAACTGTGATGTCGAAAGAGTCTCGGATTTGTTGGATATTGATATTTGTTCCTGAACTATTCTGCAACTTTCCGGTAATTGTTGCTCCAGATACAGTTAGCAAAGAACCAGAAATAGTTCCCACAACTTCCAGCTCAGTTTCTGGTGTTTGTGCTCCGATACCCACTCTTCCAGAATCTGCAAAGACTATTTCTGGTATACCATCCGCATCAGGATCAAATTCCAAGCGGTCATTCCCGGTATCGTATCCGATAGTTGCTTCGTCTCCACCTTGTCCTATATGGCGAGTAGAGCCACGTAAA
>CAZLFU010000057.1:0-6741 GCA_964558895.1 uncultured Candidatus Peribacteria bacterium | reverse complement strand
CGGGTCTGCATAGAGCTTTTTGATCTGTCCTTCGAATCGTTTCTTTATGCCAAACATCGTTTGTAAGAATGGATTGAGATCTGTGTCTCCTTTTTTTGAGAAGCTCCCGCGATACATCACGCTGTAGATATCGTATCTACTTAAGTAACGATCATACTCAAATGTTTCGATCGCTCCGGGGCGTTCCAGTGTCCCGAGCACACTCACAAGATCTCCATACGAAAACTCTGGCCAACCCCGCTGGTCTGTAGCCAGTACTGTGCCATACACAGGGGAGACAATAGTGTCAGATCCCAGTAATTTCACCTCTGTGACATCGATGGTGTATTTGGTTTTGAGTGGTCTGCGATCTGGTTCTGCACTGATGACTCCTACAATCTCAACATCAACCTGATCTGCGTATGTATCAATACTCAAGGCAGTTGCCTGGTGCGTAGTTCTCGCCACGCTCAAGGTAGCAATCGTGATCCCAAGTATGCATGCAAGAAGGAACATGCATCCTGCTCTCCATGTTCCAACGAGCATACCAAGCATCGCTAGACCCGAGAGAATGGCGAGGGTTTGCCAGAGAAAGTCTGGATACCAGGGCATTTGCCACCAGCGCAGCAAGGTAATGCAGAGGAGAAAGCTTACGAGGAAGCAGGTGGAGATGCGGTCTGGACGCATAGCAGAGTAGTATCTTTGTTTTTTCAAAGGTTTGCTGCGCTCTCGCGTAGGTTTACCGAAGCTTGATTCCTGTTTTGCTGTTTAGGAAGCCATTTTAGGGGTTCTTTTGCTCCCGGAACGCCTGTGCGAGTGTGATCCATTCCTGGATCGAAAGGGTCTGAGGACGTCTTGTCGTTTCTATAGATGCTTTTTGCATTGCTTCTGTGCCTCCAGGCAATGCCCCCAGAGTATTACTGAGCATCTTGCGCTTCTGTCCAAATGCAACTTTGGTGAGTGTAAAGATTGCATCAATGTTCTCGCTGGTTGTAATTGGCTTTTGGAAGCAATCAATATGGAGTACAGCAGAATCTACCTTTGGTTTGGGGAGAAAACAGGAAGGTGGCACAAGTGTGATGATTTGAGGAGTTCCAAAGAGCTGAACAAGAATGGTTAATAACCCTGCATTTTTTCTATCGCAAATGCGCTCTGCAACCTCTCGTTGGATGAGAAGTGTCAGAGACACGGGGTGCATCTTGGATTCCAAAAATACATGTCTGAGCAGTGGAGATGTAATGTGATAGGGAATATTGGCCACTATCTTATACGGCTCACTTGGCATCTCTGTCTTGAGTGCATTTTGCTGCAGGATAGTAAGGTTTTGCGGATAACCTGTGTATGCCTTGAGGAGAGATGGCAGCCTTTCATCAAGTTCTATAGCAGTGACTATCCTGGCTCTGGAGACGAGTTCATCTGTAAGTACGCCAATACCTGGGCCAATTTCTACAATATGGTCGCTTGGTTCTATGTGTGCTGCTTCGACAATAGCATCTAGTATTGCCTGATCTTTAAGAAAATGTTGACCAAGATCAGTATTGAGTCTCAATTTGTGGAGCCGGCAGAAGGTGGCTATATCCTGTATACGTGTATGGTACTGTGATTAATATCGAAAAGCACTTCGAGAGTTGACTTTGTAGATTTAGTGAGTACAATACGTCCACAAATGATCGCTCAGAATTCATACTTTAGCTTCTTCTTTAGCTCCCCAGTGAGGGGAAGGAGCAGCTTCTGAGCTTAATGTAGATCTTCAGAACACCTTCCCGCCACTGCAGCGGGACGGGTTTTTTTCTTAACTTACATTCTATGAATTCATCAATGCTTGCCGAAGGCTCTAGGTTAGTCACCCTTGAGAAATATTCTTTCTCTGATCAGGCAGCGCGCCTTGCAACCGCGGAACGTCCTGATGTGCAACTTCAATATGTTGATGATGCCGAAACATTATTTCGTTTGATACATGAAGAACAGAATACTGTTGGGCTTGTTCCATTTGAGAACTCATCGGATCCAGATGGAGTTGTGAGAAAACATCTACAAATGTTGCATAAGCTTCATGTGAATATTCGCGGAGAAGTGGCTATTGATGTAGAGATGTGTGTAGGAGGCATTCGTGGAACTACCCTAGAAAATATTACAGATGTTCTGTCTCATCCGAAAGCATTGGGTCAGTGCAGTCATTGGATTGATGGATTGCCATCAGAGGTCAATCGTCATCAAACAAAAACAACTGTACATGCCGCACGTACAGTTGCGGAGGATGGCAAGATTGGCTCCGTTGCCTTATCTTCTCTAGATGCAATACAAGCGTATGACCTTTCCCTACTTGATAGGGATGTTGCAAATTTAAAT
Organism: uncultured Candidatus Peribacteria bacterium; assembly: GCA_964558895.1. Classification (GTDB taxonomy): domain Bacteria; phylum Patescibacteriota; class Gracilibacteria; order Peribacterales; family Peribacteraceae; genus CAZLFU01. Next base: position 4,413 of record CAZLFU010000057.1, on the reverse strand, counting down.
GACGGTCGCAATGTCACTCAATTTTTCGTTGTTGAGAAAAATGGTATAGAAAATCATGCAAATGATGAAAGTATTCATCACGCAGCTATCATTCAACCAAGAAACATGCATCCTGGCGTCTTGTGTGACATTCTTGGTATTATCAAAACTGCTCGCGTAGACCTCACATCTCTTCATTCTGGAGAATTTACAAGAGAGGGGGAAACCCAATTTTTCCTAGAAATGGATTCAGAAAATACGCGTCCTGAATTATTCAGTATAATGCGTCGAAAGCTGGAAGATTGTGCGGCCGTACAGTCTGTACAATGGCTTGGGAGTTGGAATGAACGTGTTTATTCCAGCAAAATAAAATCCACTGATGAACCATTCCGAGGCAGTAGACCAGTTGTTGCTGGTGAGCACTTAGATATGGACAAGAGATATCATCGACTGCATTTCCAGCCAATAAATAGACAGGGAGTATTATTTGACGTTCTGCATCCTATCGGAATTTCTGGTGTGAGTTTGGAGTATATTCGTTCTGTTAATGAAGGCCTTAAGAGATATAGTTTTATTGCAAATATTGATACTGGTTCTACCACTCGAAGTAGGGCAGAAATTCTCATGGAAGAACTCCAGAAAAGTCCAAATCTGCAAAGAATTGAGTGGCAAGGTTCTTACGATAATATGGCAGACATTCCTGTTGACATAGCCTTAACAAGGTAATATTGTACCGGTACATGAGTTCTCAGACCTTTATCTACGGCTCCTTCTGGCACCTCTACTTTATAGAGAGGGGAAGCAGCTGTATCTGAGACCTTTGGAACTTACTCAGCTACGCACCTTCCCCTCACGAGGTGGAGGGGTTTTATTTATTCTTCTTTAGCTACCATTATGGCAATTCACGTCGTTCAATCATTACCCACCCCAGAAGAACTTGAAGAGCTATATCCTATCGGCCCGGAGCATGATGTGGATGTTCATCGTCAAGAAATTAAGAACATCCTTGCAGGTGTAGACAAGCGTTTGCTTATGGTAACTGGACCTTGTTCTGCATGGCCCTCTGATGCAGTCCGTGAATATTCAGATCGATTGGCTCGTTTAGGAGAAGATATTAAAGATAGGGTCTATCTTGTGTTGCGTGCATACATTCAAAAGCCTCGTACCGTTGCTGGATGGCCAGGACCCTTGCAGCAACCAGATCCACTTGGGCCAATTGATATTCGCAAAGGGATCGTTGAATGTCGTAAATTAATGTCTGATGTCGCAAAACAACACCCTCTTGCAGATGAAATGCTTGTGACACACAACGCAGATCATTTTGATGGATTAATAAGCTACACAGCTGTAGGCGCAAGAAGCTCCGAAGATACTGAACATCGTCATATTGCGTCTGGTCTTGATAGCGCTGTTGGTGTTAAAAATCCTACCAGTGGAGATATTGTGATTGGTGTGAATGGTGTCCAGGTAGCGCAAATGCCACAGCAATTCATTCACCATAATCAATGGGTACGAACGGATGGGAATAGTTACTCTCATCTTATTCTTCGTGGTGGGTCAAAGGGATCCAATTACGATCCACATAGCATTGCACAAGCGCATAAGGAATTAACTAATCCAAAACGAGGTATAAAAAATCCTGCAATTATTGTAGATGCCAGTCACGACAATTCAAAAAATGGACATGGAAAAGATCATACATTGCAATCCTTGGTTGCAGCGAGTGTGATGCATGGTATTAAAGATAGGAGAGCAGAATATGAATATGTTCGTGGCTTGATGCTGGAAAGCTTCATGAAGGCCGGTAAACAAGATATCGGTCCAAATATGGACTTGGGTGGTTTGTCTATTACGGATGGATGTTTAAGTTGGGAACAGACCGAAAGTTTACTACGTGGAATTGCAGATGATGTTGATCGTATCCAATAACTTGCAAAAACCGGTCTGAATTCGTTTCCCCGGTTAGAGAGAACACTGTATCATTTTCCTTCGACGCAGCCGAAAGGCTCGTGTCACAAGAAGGCTTCGGGAAGCCTCGTAAAGAGGCTCCCCGAAGTTTGATGTAGCTTCATCTACAGCGACAGACCACTTAGCGCTTTGGAACGGACTTGCCGTTCTTCTTCCGGCGGTGCCGGCGACCCCGACACTCGTCGGGGAGCTGCTTCTTGGTGGTCTCGGCGTAGATGACGGCGAAGGTCTTGCGCATGACTGTTCTCCTGCTACAGGTTTCTGCTTCCTGTTGGACACGTCAGTCACGACTGACGTGTCAAGCCTCGTGCTCACGAACATCGTGGCAAATGCGATGACACAGGTGGAATGCAGACCGGTTGCTGCCAAAGGTGTAAAAGAACAAAAAAAAGCCCCTAGGCTCGGAAAGGGGACTTACAAGTCGATGCTTAGCAATACATAGAATTACGCATCAACGCTGCCCTCTCCGTAAGTACGGAGATGCTTTGGACAGACGGAAATGTAATTCAAAGTTTTCATTGCGATTGCAGTGTATTCTTCTCCTCTTTTTTCTGTCAACAACTTTACCCTCTCTTAAGGAAAGATATGGTACACTTCGTTCCTATGAAAACTATCGCTTCACTCCTTCTATCGGCCCTTTTATTTGTTCCATTGGCAGCAAATGCTCGTATCTACGATGCGAATCGTTTACCGTACAATGATGTAAGCTCGCTCAATACCGAAACATCGGTAGCTATCAGTACGCTTACCAGAGAAAAAGTTTTCTTGGGCAATCCCGATGGAAGTTTCAATCCTGGTGGACTGCTCAATCGAGCAGAGTACATGCAGATTATTACGCGTATTCTTCCTGGCAATATTCCCAACGTCACAACTCAGTGCTTTCCAGATGTTCCAAAGGATGCTTGGTTTGCACCAGCAGTATGTTATGCCAAGAATTTAGAGATTGTACGTGGGTACCAAAAAGTGGGAGTTCCTGCAGAGCAGTGGCTCTTTGAACCTGCACGCCCTGTACAGTACGAAGAGGCAATCAAGATTCTTGTAGAGCTTTATAAGTTCCGTCCTGTAGAACTCTTGCGACAGCAGCACTGGTACGAACCTTACATTGCAACTGCTGTAGAGAGGAAAATTGATTTACAGGGTTTGCAGCCAGGACATCAACTTACCCGTGCAGAAATGGCACGCTTGGTTGTAAATTTCTTGGCAGAGAAAGATGGTGAATTGGAACTGCTGAGGAGTGCACAATTCCCAGATGGGTACTCTAGTTCCTCTTCGGATTCTCTCGTGTGTGCACCGTATGTTTGTAGCGATGGTTCCACTCACCCAAGTTGCTCGGAAGATGGTCACGTTATCAATTACTTTGCAGATCCTTGCCTTGACTCATCTCTTTCATCCTCCTCGGTTTCTTCGAGCTCATCCTCTTCCTCCATCGCGTATGACCCCGATGCTGATGCGAGTACTCGTTCCAATTTCTTACTTTTGGGAACCACTTCGCACGTGATGGCCGCAGGCAAAGTATTTTTGGAATTGGAGCCACTCATTGTGCGAGATATTTTTGTAACACTGGTTACGGCAGATCCTGGTATTGATGCGTTTATGGTCTACGACGAAGATACAAAACTTCTTGGTCGTGCGTATCTCGATAGTTCTGTTTCTGGTGGTCGTCAGTATCGTTTACCTCTTCGCACAGAGACCTTCACTATTCCCAAAGAAACCAATTTCTCATTCTATGTACGACCTGTTTTACGTCCCTTTGATACGGGGGGACAGAGTGGTAATGCTGTAGAGGTTTCTTCTCTTTCGGTGCAGGGAGATGGTGAGTGGAGCAATCGTTCCTATACGCGAAGTACCACAGATAACTTTAATGATTTTCAAACTGCGAGGTCAGTCATTACGACTATTCGCAATGCAGATGACCAAAATGGTATCTTGATATCTGGTAGTCATCAGAGGATTGGGTCTTTTACATTTGGAGGTGAAGCCAGTGATAGCAGAGCAGGTTTGGCACTTACAGATCTGACATTTCGTGTAGAGCAAACAGGTTCTGTGTCACTAGATAACGTGCAGCTTACTGCCAATAATACAAGCGATACTATGGTATGCGATTCTGCAGCTGGCACTATTACGTGCGAAGATATCTCTGGTGTGTTTGGCTCTTTGGAAGACGAAGCTCGTGTGATTACCCTGTATGCAGATGTCACTGTTCCAAGTGCCGCACCCATTGCATCGCTTCTTCTCACGCTCAACGAACCAGGTGATGTGAGCTCTCCAGGATCTATCAGTTGGACTGATGGTACTTCTAGCTTCGACTGGGTGCCGTTTGATAGTCCAGTGGTGAGGGGGACGTTCTACAGTAGATAGTTATTGCTGTACCAGCTACTTTCATTGCCTTCCAGTACCCCTGTTGCAGCATACTTCTCAATACTCTTTGTTCTTTTTGAGAGCCCAAAAAGAACCAAAAAGCCTTTG
>CAZLFU010000056.1:0-6772 GCA_964558895.1 uncultured Candidatus Peribacteria bacterium | reverse complement strand
AATCTACATTGTAAGAGATTTTGCGAGGCTTAGTTTTGGATTGTAGCAATAAAGTCTTTTGCCTCTTTTTTGGTCGTCACTTTATTCGCTATTTGAGCCTCATAAAGGGCCTTAAGAATCTTTCCTACGCCTTCTCCAGGTGCAAGCCCTGTCATTTCCATTATTTCTTCTCCGGTAAGTAGTGGCTCTTTTGGTCGAGGGTTTGCGTCGAGATACTTGTTGTAATCCTGAATAATTTTGTCGTAGAGCGCAAAATCACTTGGAGTACTCCCTTTTATATCGAGCCAGAAGATCTGCAAAAGTTCCACAAACCAAGGATGATAATACCAGTGAGCTTTTCGTTCATCGGAGAGCTTGAGAAAATCTCCTATCATCATATGATGCGCAATAAGCCAGGAAATCTTCTCTTTTCTCTTTGCAGGACATTGGAGTCTAGAAAGGACTTCGGAAGCAATCTTTGCACCAATGGATGCATGTTCGTTGAAGTGAATTCTATCATTTTCGATACTGAAAGTTGGTGGCTTTCCGATATCGTGCATCATAGCTGCCCACCGAACATCTATAAGATGGTCATCGGTGTACGAGGATACAATCTGAATGAGATGATTCCACACATCACCTTCTTCATGAAAAACACTGGGTTGTGCTACTCCTTTGCATGCATAAAGTTCTGGTATCACTTGCTCTAGTACCCCTGTTTCCCAAAGATCTTCCAAAGCAACTTCTGGGTGTTTTCCAAGAAGCATTTTCTCAAGTTCTTGAAAAACGCGGTATCCGGATAGAATCTTTGCTTGCGTAGCAAGCTCATGGAGAGCAGAGAATGTTTCTGGGTGATATTGCCCATTGATGAATGAGCGAAAACGAATTGCTCGAAGGAGTCGAAGAGCATCATGCTGAATGCGAATATGAGGGTCTCCAATGAAACGGATCAGCTTTTCATTGCTATCACGCTCACCTTCAAATGGATCATATAGCTTCGAAGAAATAGGATTCCAATACATGGCATTGATCGTGATATCTCTTCGTTTGGCATCTTCCTCTATTGTTGAAAACGTTACAGAATCAGGATGTCTTCCATTACTTTCCTCTGTTTCTTCTCGAAATGTGGTTACTTCAAACGTATGGCCGTTTATGCTGATAAGAACAGAACCAAGATTTGCATTTGTCATATCAATTTTCTCAAACACCTTCGATAATTGAATTGGCGTAGCGTTCGTAGTGATATCAATATCTTTTGGAATTATTTCTTGGAGCATATCTCTTGTACATCCTCCTACCCACCATGCTTCGTATCCCGCATCTAGCAAGGTTTCGACGAGCTTGTAGGCCTGTTCGCCATGAGAAGAAGACAACGTGCGATTGATGATGCTTTGGGAGAGAGGCATTGATTGAATTATGAATGAGGAATTATGAATGAGGAAACCATAAGGCATGATTATGAGTACTTGAATACTAGAATACTAGAGAAAAGAATTTTTGGGTAACTACGATTCATGCAATGCACTTTTATAAATATATATTCACTAGTATTCAAGTACTCTATTATTCTAGTATTCCATCATGCTTCACTTCGCAGTTGCTGGCGTTCCTCATTCCACACCGAAGCCAGGTGGCACAGTGGAAGGCTTAAAACATGCTCATTCTCTTGGGATTACAGCAATGGAAATGGAGTGGGTACAGAATGTTCCCAAAAATCCGGAGAGAATGGAGGAGATTCGCTCTACAGCAGAGGAACTTGGTATGTACCTTACTGTACATGCTCCCTATTTTGTAAATCTCAATTCTCAGGAGCCAGAAAAACTAGCTGCAAGTAAGCGACGTATTCTCGATGCTCTGAGCATGGCAGAGCTTGCAGGTGCACATTCTGTTTGTGTTCATCCTGCGTTTTATACGGGGATGGATCCACAGGAAGTGTATGAAAATGTACGGAAAGCAACAGACGACATCATGTCTAAGAAAGAGAAATTGTTTCCCCATGTGAACCTGGCATACGAAACAATGGGGAAACCAACGCAATTTGGTACCTTAGAAGAGGTACTTAAGATTAGTAAGGAATTTGCAATCTACCCCACAGTTGACCCTGCACATATGCATGCGCGTACCAATGGAGAATGGAATAGCCAAGATGAGTGGAATACTATGTTCGATGTTTACGAAAAATATTTTGGGAAGAAGTCCCTCAAAAGCGTTCATATGCACTATTCTGGGATTGAGTACACAGTAAAGGGTGAACGTAAGCATTTGCCTTTCAAAGAAAGTGATGCAAAGTGGAAAGACTTTCTTCAGGTTCTTTTTGATAGAAAGATAGAAGGAACACTCGTGTGTGAATCTCCTCTTTTGGAGGAGGATACGATGCTTTTGCAAAAAACGTACAGCAAATTTTAATTGGTGATTATGCATAAAGGAGTATTGCAGTAGTCCTAACACTCTGTAGAATTGTGTAAATTTCCTCTTTTATTATGAATATCGCAATTAATGGCTTTGGTCGTATTGGCCGCCAAGCACTTAGAATCATTCTCGAAAAGTATCCAGAACTTAATGTGGTTCTTATTAACGACTTAACGGATGGAGAGACACTCGCTCATTTGTTTGAATTTGATTCCACATACGGTCATTTTGACTGTGGTGGAGCCTGTCATATCGATGGAGTTCTCAAGACTAAACATGGCTCTATTCGTACGACAGCCAGTAAAGATCCTTCTACACTTCCTCATAAAGAACTAAAGGTGGACATCGTCTTGGAGTGTACAGGTGTGTTCAATGCACGCGATGAAGCCGCTTTACACCTTAAGGCTGGAGCAAAGAAAGTTATCATGTCTGCACCCTGCAAAGACAAAGCAGATGGGACATTTTGTATTGGGGTGAATCATGAAGAATATGACCCAAAGTCTATGGACGTGATTTCCAACGCCTCCTGTACAACGAACTGCCTCGCGCCAATGGCAAAGGTGCTTCACGATTCTTTCCAAATTAAGCAGGGTTTTATGACGACAATTCATAGTTACACCAATGATCAGAGACTGCTCGATCTTCCTCATAGAGATTTACGAAGAGCGCGTGCTGCTGCCGAGAATATCATTCCTACTTCTACAGGTGCGGCAAAAGCAATCTCCCTTGTCATTCCAGACCTAGAAGGAAAACTCGATGGTATTTCTATCAGAGTTCCCACTCCCACAGGAAGTCTAACGGATCTTACGGTAATGGTAGAAAAGGAAACAAATGCAGAGGAAGTGAATGCTGCCTTTAAACAAGCTTCCGAAAGCTTTATGCAGGGAATTCTTGGTTATGAAGAACGCCCTCTAGTTCTCAAAGATTTTGTAGGAGATCCTCGTAGTTCCATCATAGATGCCGCAGAAACAAAAGTAAGTACTGTAGATGGTCAAACAATGATCAAAGTATTATCTTGGTACGATAATGAATGGGGGTATAGCAACAGACTTGTCGAATTAGCAGCGCTTGTTGGATCTAAGTTGTAGTCTGTAAAACATCATATCAATCCGTAGGTGCGATTCGGTAATCGCACCGAGAAATGCGGCGATTATCGAATCGCCGCTACGGTGCTATGCCAAATAATATCTGGTTGACTATATGCACCATAAAATGTCACCCGAACCTGTCCTTTACTTGGACAAAAGACAAGAGGTGACATTGTAGTTTCAAAAACTATTCACTTTTCTCTTCGGACTTTTCGTTCTTCTCGTCCTCTACTACCTCTGCATCAACAACTTCATCTTTCTTTTCCTTCGTGTCCGATTCTTTCTGTTGAGCAGCTTCGTAGATTATTTTGCCTATTTCCTGTGCTTCTGTAGCTAAATCTTCGGTTGCTTTTTTCAATTCTTCTGCCGTAGCGGAATCTTTTTTGAGAAGATCTTTCAAATCGCTTATCTTTGTATTGACCTTTTTCTTAAGGTCATCGCCAATCTTTGCATCATGCTCCCTCATCTGTTTTTCCAGATTGAAGACGAGAGCATCAGCATCGTTTCTAGTATTCACAGCTTCTTTCTTTTTCTTATCTTCTTCTGCATGAAGCTCTGCGTCCTTTTTCATCTTTTCAATTTCTTCATCTGTAAGGCCTGTAGAGCCTTGAATGGCAATATGCTGTTCTTTTCCTGTTCCTTTGTCGGTTGCCTTCACATGCAAGATACCATTGGTATCAATATCAAATTCTACTTCGATTTGAGGCATGCCTCGTGGAGAAGGAGGGATACCATCGAGAATAAAGCGTCCGAGAGATTTGTTGTCACTCGCCATTTCTCGCTCTCCCTGCACAACATGTATTTCGACTGATGGCTGATTATCCGCCGCGGTTGAGAAAACTTGGCTTTTCTTGGTAGGGATCTTCGTATTTCTCTCAATAAGCTTGGTTGCAACTCCTCCAAGTGTCTCGAGACCCAGAGAAAGTGGAGTCACATCCACAAGAACGATATCTTTATCGATATCTCCAGACATCACACCTGCTTGTACTGCAGCACCAATGGCAACCACTTCATCTGGGTTTACTCCTTTGTGTGGTTCCTTTCCAAAAAGTTCCTTTACCTTTGCATGCACTGCTGGCATACGAGTCATTCCTCCAACGAGTACGACTTCGTGAATATCACTTTTCGAAAGTTTGGCATCTTTGAGTGCAGATTCGCAAGGCTTCACTGTTTTTTCAATGAGGTCTCCAACAAGAGCTTCTAGTTTCGAGCGACTCAATTTAAGATTTAAATGTTTTGGCCCTGTATTATCGGCTGTGATAAATGGCAAATTAATCTCTGTTTCTGTCGAAGAACTCAGTTCAATCTTTGCTTTTTCTGCAGCTTCTTTAAGGCGCTGCAATGCGATAGTATCATTTTGTAAATCTACACCTTGATCCTTCTTAAATTCCTCTAAGATCCAATTGATGATCAATTGATCAAAATCATCCCCTCCTAGTTGCGTATCCCCATTGGTAGAGCGCACCTCAAAGTGACCTTCTCCGGAGAGTTCGAGTACTGTGACATCAAATGTTCCACCTCCAAGGTCATAGACTACAACGTTATGCTCATTTCCTTTGTCGAGTCCGTATGCCAAAGCAGCTGCCGTAGGTTCGTTGATAATGCGGACAACTTCTAGACCTGCAATTGCACCGGCATTTTTTGTTGCCTGCCTCTGTGAGTCATCAAAATATGCAGGCACAGTAATAACAGCTTTATCGACGGTTGTACCAAGATAGGCTTCTGCATCTTTCTTAAGCTTCTGCAAAACCTTCGCACTTATTTCTTCTGGGAGCATGTTCTTTCCATTTACTTCGATGACCGCTCTTTCCTCCTTACCCTTTGTAACAGTAAAGGGCATTTTGGAAGAATCTTTTTTTACTTCGTCGTACCGACGCCCAATGAACCTCTTGGCTGAGTAAATGGTATTTTTAGGGTTGGTTACAGCTTGTCTCTTCGCTGCGACACCAACAAGAACTTCGCTATCTTTAAACGCGACTACAGATGGAGTCGTTCTGTTTCCCTCTGCATTTGGGATAACAACAGGTTCTCCACCTTCAATCACTGCAATACAGGAATTGGTCGTTCCAAGGTCGATTCCAATAATTTTAGACATAGTGAATGCGGAAAGTATTATCACTCTCTAGTTTAGAGTGCTAAATTTGATACGTCAACAAAAGATTAACACTTTCTGATAAGAAAATAACGATATTCGGATTATACTCGTTTTAATCATGTTTGTAGACGAAGCTTCAATCACAGTTATTGGTGGCCAGGGAGGTGGTGGCTGCGTCAGCTGGCGCCGGGAAAAGTATGTGCCATTTGGAGGCCCCGATGGTGGCACTGGAGGAAGAGGAGGAGATGTCGTCCTTACAGCTAATGACAATACGGATACCTTAAGTGATTTTCTTTCCAGGAAAAAATTTGAAGCTGGCAATGGCAATAAAGGAGGTGGGGAAAATAGGGCAGGCAGAGATGCTGAAGATCTTATCCTCCTTGTTCCAGCAGGTACCCTTGTGTTCGTAGGTGATGACCTGGTCGCAGATTTAAAACAATCAGGAGAGTCTTTTATTATTGCAAAGGGTGGTCGTGGAGGCTTTGGAAATGCGCACTTTAAAAGCTCTACCAGACAAAAGCCAGACTTTGCAGAGCTTGGTGAACCAGGGGAAGAAAAAAATATTCGTTTAGAGCTCAAGCTCGTCGCAGATGTAGGAATTATAGGATATCCAAGTGTTGGTAAGTCTTCTTTGATTTCTGTCATTAGTCATGCTCGTCCAAAAATAGGAGACTATCCATTTACAACTCTTGTTCCAAATTTGGGGGTAGTAGAAGTGTTCGATCGCTCTTTTGTAGTGTGCGATGTTCCTGGTCTTATTGAAGGCGCCAGTAAAGGAAAGGGCTTGGGAGATCAATTTCTTAAACATATAGAGCGCTGTGGTATTCTCATCCACATGCTAGATGTAAGTCGCGCATTTATAGAAGGTGACGTCGATTTTTCTCAGCTCATTACCGATTACAAGATAATCCGAAATGAACTCATAGAATACTCCCCTACTCTTGCAGATAAAGAAGAAGTTATCGTCGTGAATAAAATTGATTTGATCCTTGATGATGTACCAGAGCTGGAGAAAGAATTTGCAAAGGCATCTCTTCCACTTTTTGCGTGTATTTCTGTTGCTTCTAGGATTGGTACAGATGACCTTATGAAAAAACTTCTTCCCATGGTCTTAGAGCAGCGAAAAATACGTAAGGAGGTAGTAGAAACAGAAAACGTTACAGTTCTTCAACCTCATCTCGATACTCATGATATGAACGTG
>CAZLFU010000055.1:0-7145 GCA_964558895.1 uncultured Candidatus Peribacteria bacterium | reverse complement strand
TCGCCAAGATGCGTGACGGAATTTTTTCAAGGCGACACGTTTGTTGAAATTTTAAACCTTTTCTTGTGCTCGCCTCTTCCATCTGACATCATATGCTCACTATGAGACGTACACTTCTTTTCACAGGGCTTTCTCTCCTTTTAGTCGCTTGTACCAATACAGAAGGCCTTTCGCCAGAATCGGTGAAGCCAGCACGTGGTAATCTCGATTCCACTGTCCTTGTGACAGAGTTTGGAGATTTGGAGTGTCCTGCTTGTGGCGCAGCACATGCACAACTCAATATTCCTCTTTTGGCAGAATATGGAGACAAGGTACGTTTTGAATTTAAGCATTTTCCTCTACGTTCTATTCATCGTTTTGCTCTCGATGCAGCAGAAGCGAGTGAGTGTGCAGCAGATCAAGGGAAATTCTGGGAGTTTGTGGATCTCGTTTACGAACATCAGGAAGATTTGAGTTTTGAGTCACTCCTTGTGTGGGCGGAAGAATTGCAACTAGATACAGAGCTATTCGAGCGTTGCTGGAAGTCTCATGTCAAAAGAGACACAGTATTGGCTGATTATGAAGTAGGAAAGGAAGCAGGAGTACAGGGAACGCCTACCTACTTTATCAATGGTGAGCAGATTCAAACTGGATACGATACGATGACTGCAGCGATCGAAGAAGCACTTGCACAACCTGTGAAGCGATTCTAAGAATGAGAATTCTTATCCTTCTTGGAGCTGAGCAAATCCGTACAGGATACTGAGCTTATCATCCCAGAGTACCAATGTACGATAGAGCTCTGGCTTGTCTGTTGGAGGTACGCTGTAACTTTGTGCTCCATAGGCAGATTCTAGCCTTCCTATATCGATGCTGGTTGAATCTGGAAATGCTACATCGCGAGGGTCTACAGCTTGTGTGAGATAGAGATGAAGCGAAGGCCCAGGAGTACTTTCAAATTCGGATCCTAGATAAAGCATGTCATTGAGATACAAGACTTCGCCGTAGACAGATTTGTTTACTGTAATTAAGTTCCCAAGAAATCCTTCGCGTTGTAATTCTCGCACTTTTCTGGATTGATCTAACCAATTGCGGCGCTCGGAATCCATGAATGCATTGATCTCTTCGTTGTCGAGAATGGGATCTTCCTGGATTTCAAATTCGGTGTAGAAATCTACCATGTTCTCCATGTATCTTTCGGCATAGAGTGGATTTTGAAGCAGCGCATCGAGCGAAACATTTGCATTTTCATTGTGTTGTGAGGCACACCCAACCACGAGTATGCTTGTGGCAAGAGAGAGAGGGAGAATTGTCTTCATAGTGCAGGTATTGTATGGGAGATATGGTCCAGTTCAAGCGATTTCTTCTGTTTATAGACTCTCATTATTTTGTACATCAATCTTTACGGATACAGGGGGTCCTATCAGAGTGAATGCGCAACCAAGCGCGTGGAGCGTACGCATTCCAGATTTAAGAATAGGATTGATAGCTTTTACGATGTGTGCGTGTGTCTCGTAATTCACTCCTTCTGGGATATAGGTTTTGTAGTATTGATACACAGTGTCTTCTTTGTGCGCATGTATTTCTTCCACCGCGTCGGCAATATTCACCGTGTGATACGCTTCGAAGGCTTCCCAATCTTGCGATGACTTCTCACTTTTCCCTAGTTTCTTTCGTTCTGACTTTCGTTCTTCTGTCTCTCTCACCATTTTGATTTCTTGATTCTCCGAAATACCAGCTTGCTCATGCCACCATACACGGTTGCCCATGATGGAACACAATGTCATGAGTGAGGCATATCCTCCATTAATTGCGTTGATGTAAAGAGTCTGGATGGATGCTGGAACCTGTGCGATGCCGGCACGCATGCCATCCAATGTTTGAGCGGCCAAAATATTTGGCGGTACTCCCTTTTTATCGAGACCTGGCGTATCCCTTCTGTGCTGTCTGATAAATTGTTTTAATTGAGAAATGCTTTGTTGATCCTTATCGGAAAGCCTCTGATACCCTGCTTTTCTGATGTAATACTCCGCGGATTCCCAATCTTCTACAGCAACTTCACTTCGAATATTTAAAAGGAGAGGATGTTCTTCTTCTATCGAGAAACTCTTATTTGCAACTTCCAGATAGGATTTACACTGAGCTTCATTCCAATCAACAAATTTACTCTGTTTAACGAAGCGAAAACCTCGTGGGCTTCCTTCATTATTTCTGCGAGCTTCCACTGCTGCAAACTGGTCACAGAGATTGCCCCAAGTGGCGAGTAAAGAATCTAGTGCTGCTACACCAGCTTCTGCCTTTTCCTGATCTACTCCAGGGGCAAAGATGCGACTAAGCGCAGTGCCAATTTTTTTACGAGCAAAAATATCTGAATGGGCTTCTAGTTTCTTACGTGCTTCTTTGTAAAGTTGTGTGAGAGCAGGGGATTTCTTTGCATAGAGCGAAGCCCTCACCTGACGTAGTAAATTTTTCTTTGCGTCGTAGGGCATATTGAGAAATTCTTCTTCATCAAGAAATAATGCAATTCCTGGTACATCTTCTGGTGTCATTTTCTTAACGCGCGGGTTGCCGATGAGAGTCTTGCGAGCGTTTACTGCTGCCTCCGCATTACTAAGGTACTGTTTCAATTTACCTCCCTCCACAAAAAATTCTTTTTCTTTATATTGCGCAGAAGCAAAACGTCCAAGCCACTTTTCGACAGAAGAATCGGAAATGATCCCCCGGCTACGTGCAGTCTTTATTTCTCTTAAGAAATTCTCTGTTAATCGCTCTGCAGATCGAATCTGATTCTGTTGGTGTTGCACAAACCAACGAAGATCTGCCAACGCCTTTTCACTACAGTCCATAGAATCTAACCAATCAACCACTGCTTTGTATTCTTGAAGAGATGGAGCGCCCATATTAAAAAGCATGTCATTGTTCGCTCGAATAAAGTTGCTAATCTTTTCAATTTTTCGTGAGAGTGCTTTCTCTCGTAGCGCATCTGCAGGTGAGACTAAATCCTCTTCTTCGAGGACGTCTAAACAACTTTTGCCTTTTTGTTCCTTGGTGGCTGATGACATGGGTCTGTCATTATGGAGGACGAATGCAACTTCGCAATAGACTCTGGCAAAGGTTCTATTGTCATTTCATCTCTTGGTGTTACTCTTGTCTCAATCCATATGATACTTTCCGATAGAGACATTCGCCGGGCAATAGAAAGTGGCCGTGTGCAGATAGAATCTGATCAGCCAGAGCTCTTTATGCATATTCATGCGAGTAGTATGGATCTGCGTTTGGGTAATACCTTCAAGCTCTATGAGCACAGCAAGTTCGCCATTCTTGATCCCAAGATGCCGGAGAGCTTTGCGGGGAACATGCGTATGATTCATGTGGCGGATGGCGATCCGTTCATTGTGCAGCCAGGGGAGTTTGTGTTGGGTGTCACCCAAGAAATTATCACCGTTCCAGATGATTTGGTTGTGCGTGTTGAAGGTCGCAGTTCCCTTGGGCGTTTGGGAATCATCGTACATTCTACTGCAGGGTTCGTAGATCCTGGTTTTTCTGGAACCATCACATTGGAAATCAGCAATTTAAACCGCCTTCCTGTAGCGTTGTATCCAGGTATGCGTGTATGCCAGATTGCCTTTGAGCAGATGAGTAGTCCGGCCGAGCGGCCATATGACAAAAAGCCTGGAAGTAAATACCAAGGACAGGTTTTGCCCGAAGAGAGTAGGTTGAGTATAGATCCAGAGTTTGCGAATTTGGTAAAAAAGAGAGAGGTGGAGAAGGAGGTGGAGGTGGGGTAGTCTGAAACAGTATCAGGTTATTTGAGAATGTATGTATTGAAGAGTGTTTGGGATGTTTTTAAAAATTTCTGTATTTGCAATACGTAACACTTTGTAACCCCGGCTCTGCAGAAATGCATCTCTTTCCTTGTCGTAATCCTTTCGTTCTTTATGACTTAAACCATCTAATTCGATAATGAGTCCATATTCCTTGGAGCAGAAATCTACAATGTAAGAACCAATGGGAACTTGCCTTCGAAATTTGATATTTTGAAACTTGCGATTACGTAGCTCATTCCAGAGAAGAGATTCTTCTTTTGTCATTCTTTTGCGCAATTGTTTAGCAAACTCAATTTTATGTTTTTGCTGTCGCCTCTGTTTGATTTCATCTTGGATGGTCATAAAAGTGGATCAGTGTAGCACAGGTCGACTACCGTCAGTCTAGGACTACCCTCATCCCCGTCCCTTCTCCCTGTGTGAAGGAGAAGGGTGCACTATTTTTCTCGTATGCACTGTTGAGCCCATTAATAGTGCACCCTCTCCCGTTCCGGGAGAGGGCCGGGGTGAGGGTAGTCCAAAATTCTCCTCATTAAACCACTGCAGACCATTGCAAATAGTGAGTAAATGTGTTATTTATACATCTTCTCTTGACTTGTGTTGAGAGGAGGTTGGTCTTTGACATGAACGAAAAAAGAAGGAAGAGACAATGAAGAAGAATCTGATCGCGGTCGTGGCGCTGGTGGCTCTGATGGTGTTCTGTGGCGTTCTCAACGCTGCGGATAAGGCTCTGCATCAGGATGATGCAGTGTCGGTTGCGCATGATGCGCATCACACGGAGTACCACCCGACGGAGTGGGTGCAGTGGTTGGCGTCGGGGCTGTTCGCCCTGGCGGTTCTGCACACCTTCATGGTGGGCAAGTTCCGCCGGATCGCCCATCACTACCCGGAGGGTAGTATGGGGGAAAACTTCTTCCACTTGTTGGGAGAGGTGGAGGCCGTGTTCCTCATGTGGGCGGCAGCCCTCTTCATGGGGATCATGAGCTTCCAGTCGTGGCAGGATGCCATCGGCTACATCGAGGCTCGGGACTATACCGAGCCAAAGTTCGTTCTGGCGATCATGACGATCGCCGCGACTCGACCAGTCATCGAGCTGGTCGATACCATCATCCGATGGTGTGCACGGATGTTCAGGATGTTCTTGCCGATGTCAGAAGCAGGGAGCTTCCTCTTCTCGTCTTTGACGATCGGATCCCTCTTGGGGTCCTTCGTCACGGAACCCGCGGCAATGACGGTCACGGCGCTGGTGCTGAAGCGCCAGTTCTTTGATCGCAACATGAGCAAGATGTTCATGTATGGCGTCCTTGGGACTTTGTTCGTCAATGTCTCCATCGGAGGGACACTCTCGAACTTCGCCGCGCCACCGGTGCTCATGGTGGCAAAGGTCTGGGGATGGAGCACCTCGTATATGCTCCTTCACTTCGGATGGAAGGCGGCAGTCTCAACTGCCATCAGCGCTGGAGCGCTGATCATCTTCTTCCGGAAGGAACTGAGCCCTCTGTCGCTGCTTTTCGATAGCGACAAGCACAACGGAGTTGTGCGCATGCTTGTTCCTTGGTGGGTCAAGGTGGTCCACGTAGCTGCACTCGCGTTCACTGTATTGACGTCTCATCATGCAGACGTCTTCTTCGGAGGATTCGTTCTCTTCCTGGGGTTCTGCGCAGTCACGAAAGAATTCCAGGAGCCTCTCAAGCTCAAGGAAGGCTTGCTCGTTGGCGGGTTCCTTGCGGGACTCGTCACCATGGGGGGTTTACAGGACTGGTGGCTACGGCCACTGCTTGCTTCCCTCAGTGAGTTTCCGCTGTTCGTGGGGGCGACTGCCCTCACGGCAGTGACCGATAACGCTGCCCTCACATACTTGGGCAGCCAGGTCGATGGCCTCAGCGAGGGCATGAAGTATGCTCTCGTAGCAGGAGCCGTCACTGGCGGTGGTCTCACCGTCATTGCCAACGCGCCGAACCCAGCGGGGTACTCGGTGCTGAACCCGAGCTTCGAATCCCGCTTTGGAAGCGGGATCAGCCCGGGGGGTCTGTTCCTGGGGGCACTGTTCCCCACTACAGTCGCATTCCTTCTCTTCTGGCTTCTTCCCTGAAGCCTCGCGTTCATTCGAAGACCTCTAACCCCGCTGTCCTTTAGGAAAGGATGGCGGGTTTTTTGTCGTGTATACCGTTTGTTTCTCTGTATGATTGTCTTTCTTTTACTGCGGCTTTATAGGCTTCGCCAATTACAGTTTCAAATTGAGCCCTGCATTCACTTGTGATTGGAAATACAACATCATGATGGTGTCTACTATCCTTTGGGGCCAAATTGTTTGGTTTTGGTGCTCCACAGTTTCCGCAATAACATGCGCTTAATGGATTTTTATGTTTGCAATGCCAGCATGGTTCGGAGTGCTTTTTGTTTGGCATTTGAACGAAAGGTCCTTTTTCTCCCATAATGTATTTGATGTCATCAACAACTAAGCAGTCATTGATGCACGCTTTACAATATGCGAGTACTCTAGAGTCTTTTTCATCTACCAGTGTTATACGTACTTCAGTTATTTCCATAAGAGATTATCTTATCAGTATTTTTGGTAAGCAAAAGAAAAAACTTCCACTACACTGTGTGTATGCAAATCACTCAGTCTCGTATTCTCTACCAAGACGACCATCTCCTCGCGGTGAATAAACGCAGTATGGAACTGGTTGTGCGTGGCAAGGGAGAAGTAGGAAAGCTGCCACTCTTCGATGTGCTCAAGCAGGATTTTCCGGGCTTGCGGTCGCTACACCGTCTCGATTTTGAAACATCTGGTGTAGTTATTTTTGCCAAATCCAAGCAGGCGTACGATGCCATTATGAAAGGAAAATTCGAAGATTGGAAGAAGATATACAGAACCTTGGTAATGGGAAAAATTCGAAGAAGAGAAGGAGTGATAGATGTACCCCTTCCTGCAAGAAGTAAGGGGGGAACCATCAAGGCGATTACCAAGTACAAAGTACTGCGGACGTTTGTAAATTCTAGTGATATCGAAGCAGAGATAGAAACAGGAAGACAGCATCAAATTCGTAAGCACTTTTCCATGATTCATCACCCACTTATTCTGGATCATGTGTATGGGCATCAGAAGTTTAACAAGGTTTTCCGGGAAGAATTTGGCTATCGCAACTTTTTCCTTCATGCATCGTCTGTCTCGTTTGTGCATCCCATTACAGGGAAAACTCTGATAATTGAAGCACCACTACCAAAGCCGTTTGAAGAAGTAGTGCACAAGCTCCAAAGTTTGTGATTTTACAGTGAAAGATTTTCATCAATGAAGCACTACTTCCAATGGTCTTTGTTCTTTTTGTGACCAAAAAGAAC
>CAZLFU010000054.1:0-7189 GCA_964558895.1 uncultured Candidatus Peribacteria bacterium | reverse complement strand
AACAGTACAAGGTAGCCCTGTGGGTCCAGAAGCTCTGCGTGCAAATGTTGCTGTTCTTGCAGATAGTCCGCCAGAACTGGAAAAATACCTAAAGGCGGAAGGGGTTGCACCAGGAGATGTAGATCATGTGCAGGAAGAGCGAATGGAAGAGGCAAAAGTTTTTTTGGAATCTCGGGCAGATAAGGAGAAGAAAGTGAATGTAGCAAGAACGGGTCTTGCAATTATGACCATGAAAATGAATGTGGACCTTCGCAATAGCCCTCAACAGTCTCCAACATCTGGTCAGAGTATCGATCAAAATTTGATTGAACGCCAGAAGAGGACAAAGGAGTACATTTATGTTTTTTCCGAGGTCTTACAGGAATTAGAAAAAAATAATCAGGGTAATGTGGTTGCACCAGTAGCAGAAGAAAAGAGCACAGGAATGATGGGCTTCGTGAAAGATGCAGGTGCAAAGGCAACCGAGGTCAATAATTCTATTTACGATACCTTGTTGCCTGGTAATAAAATGTCGAGTGGCAAGAAATGGGCAATTACTGCTGCGACTCTTGGTTTGGGTTATCTATTATATAGAGGGTTATTTGCGAAAGAAAAAGGTGCCGAAGCAGCAGCAGCAACGGATGGAGGTAAAATAAAAAAGTTTTTGGTTGGAGTAGCTGTTGGGGGAATTGCTTTGGTTGGAGGTGGATATTTACTTAATAAATATACAAATGGAAAGTTAAGAGATATGTTGGAAAATGGTAAAAGCAAATTCAATGAACAGAAGGAGGAATTAGTTACCAGGATTGAGTCTAACTATCAGAGACTCAGAAATGCGAGCATTCCAGAGAGGAAAAAACTTCAAGAAGAAATTGATAGACTGAAGGATGAATACAAGAATCAAACTGGAGAATCAATTGAAGATACTGCTGAATATGATGTTCTTCGATTGAAATATAAAATCGCAGTGCCATTGTTATTGCGAGTGCATGGAGATGAAGCAGATGAAGTAAATTTACAGATTTTTAATGATGATCAGCAGCGGATAATGAAACATACTTTGTTGAAGTTGGTAGAAAATAAAGATGGTTTAATTAGTATTGGAAAATTACTTACATTGAATGGAACAAATCTTTTTCATCTTTTATATAGTGGTGAAAACTCAGATCCTACCATTAATGAATTGCGGAAAAAATCGTGTGATTTTATAATTCTTGTCCTTAAAAATAAAGAAAAGGAGTTAAGAGAGGTGCATCAAGTCCTAGTAGCAACTGCAGATTCAGAGCTCGCCTCTAATTTTGATGATTTGAGCTTTGATCAGGCATTTAATCTTATGGCAACGAAGCCAATAAGGATGTTAGGTGCTATGGCCGAGCATTCTGTCAATCTTGCTACAAGTATAGTGCCTATCATTGGTGGCAATGTTCGTGAGGGTGCAACTAAGATGCTGGACTCAGTAGAAGACATTTTCCAAGAGGTGAGTATGAATGAGTTTGCTCTTTTTTTGAAGGTGGTACCTAAAACTGATATTCCCAATATACGTCTGAAGACGGTATCTTCTTTTATCACAAGCAAATCAGATGACTTTGCTAATGAAACGATAGAATTAATACAGGGGAGTCAAGTCTTAAATCCGCAGGAGAGAACTATGCTTATAAACATATTAAAAAAAGTGGATGAATATTCATCGATAGAAGATGGGTCATTACTTGATAAAGCATGTGATGACGACGAAGAGGTGAAAAACGCACTTCGGGCCAGATGGCCAAGACTTACTTTGAGTGACAAGTTGCAGTTATATTATTTGCATGAAAAAGGTGCAGTGTTGCCACTTAGTATTAAAGTGCTAAGAATATTAAAGGAAGATAATATGGCATTTGGTAAACATGCAGGAAATATTGCTTTTTCCAATACTACTGCCATTGCAAAGACAGCTGGTGAATGGATTCTGGATATAGAGGAGATGCCAGAAGAGTTAAAGTGTTATTATCGGATGATTCGTAGAGAAGCTGGAAACAGTATTTCTCGAAGTACAAGCAACACTGTAGGTTTTGCAAAATCAGATACAGGAAAATTAACCGGTTTAGCAATAGGGGGTACAGTCATAACGTATGAGGCTTTCCGTCGTATTGCTATACAGGTTAAAGGTAAGCCTTGGGCAAATGTATACCTTCCAAGTATTCCCCAACATATTCGATATAAAATGTGGGGGGGGCAAGCTGCATATACGAGAGCTGTATTTGCACTTGAAGCAGCAGATGCTGCAAGGAGAACTGCATCTAGTGCAGCAAGGACAGCCAACTCTGCAAGTGAAGTATCTGCAATTACATCAAAAGCAGAGAAGGCCTGGTCTGCACTTTCCAAAAACAAAAATTTCGAGGCACTTCTCAAAGCAAAAAATGTGTCTCCGGATGATGCAAAAGCATTACTCCAGCTTGCAGATGAATTTGATCCAAAGACTCTTGCACTGTTTTCCGAAAGTCCTGAGGCACAGAAGATAATCGTCGGTGCTATTGCATCGACAGATGTTGCTGAGGTAAACAGGGCACTTAAGGCTGCACGGGGATTAGCAAAGATCAGGATTGGATTCAATGCAGTAGGTGCTGTAGGAGATATTTTTGGTGTTTATATTGCCTATTGTGATTGGTTAGAAAACGGCAAAAGCTTGGAAGCTGCAAAAGAGACAAAAAATAAAGAACTGGCTGCTTTGTATCAGAATGCAAGAGTAGTTAATGTTGTAGAAGGTACTGCTAGTGCCTCTGGGCTTGTCATTGCAGGAGTGGCTATGGTTTCTGTCGCAAAAGCAGGAGGGGGAACACTGGCAGTTCTTGGTGTTGCCGGAGGAACAATTATGTTGCCGGTAGCACTTGTGGTCGGTGGTGGAGCACATATGCACAACATGACGAAGTCTGCATCGGAGATATGGCTGAGAAAAGCTGAAGACTGGCAGAAGATATTGCCTCCGGGGCAGCTTTTAGAAAAACTGAAAGAAGTAGGTCCGGGTACCGAAGGAATCCGTGATCAGAGGTGGACAATGGGAAGTAGTTTATTGGAGCAGGGTGTAAGGAAAGTATCAGGGCAGGATATGGAAAAATGGTATGATGATATGTACAACACAATTGAAGGATCCAATAGTACTGCCCGCGAAGAAATAACTAAGGCATATGTAGTCCGCACTACTTATCTTCCAAGAAAGCCAAAAGAAACTGAGGCAGAATTCCAGAAAAGATTTAATAGGTATGTGGTAGATCAGCTCTACTTTATTGGTCGTATTTCTCAGGGGACATATAGTTACCAGATAGGAGATGTGTATAACACTGCACGTTCATATGCGGAACTTATGGAAAAATCCCGTGATCTGAAATCGTCAGGAGGGTCTGAAATTATGGAGTTTAAAACTAATGATAGTATATACACTACAGATCTTGCAGACTTTGCAGAACTCTCATGGCAAGAGGATAAGACTCCTGTGGATAAGAAAACGATTGCGCTTCAGTATTATCACATTAAAGCAAAGCAAGAAAAGCTACTGCAATTCAGTTTTATGCAGCAGCTGCCAACAGATCTCAGCGAAGCTCAGAAGGTACAGACCGTTAAACAACAGCTTGTTCTGGAGGTGCAGGATGATATTAATAAACTAGATGGTCGTATCGCATTGGCAGACTTCGATGGTGTAATGAGTGGCGAAGAAAGAGGAGAGGCTCTCGCTAGATTTACTGCTCATCAAATGTTTAGCGATGCTCTTAACAAGCAGACAGCATTGATTCTGCAGAAAGCAAAAACAGGAATTTCCTTAGATGACTACAACAATGCAATAGTTGAACTCCGCTCAGTTCTACAGAAGAATGATGTATTGGATTTCCAGAAGGAAGGTGAGAAGCAGAAGTACATCAGCAGAGGTCTTCTAAAAGATTTGAATAAGACAGTTTCACTGCTTACAGTTCCGGGAATGCTAGATGCTCTTCAGGAAGAGAAACAGTAAGAATAAAAGCGAGAAATAGAAAGATAGCGGAGAAGCTCTTAGAAACTAGGGGTGCGCCCTCAGTTTCTCCCAGCTCCAACTCTACAGTACCTACCCTCGTCCTTCGGTACTTCGTATACACTCGGTACTGGCTCAACTTAGGACTTCGGAAGTATCATAGAGGCATGGCTTTAAGCTACTCCCAGCTCCAACTTTATAGAACCTGCCCTCGTAAATACGAGTTTGCTGTCGTGAAAAAACTTTCCAGGCCTATTTCCGAAGGAGAGGCCTTTGGAAGTAGTGTGCATAATGCGTTGAAGAAATGGGGAGAGCTTGAAAAGCAGGTGACGAGTTGCGAGTTGCGGGTTACGAGTTCGCAGCAAGCATTGTTTGCGAGTGATGATCATCAAGTAAAAGCGCCAAAGCTTACGTTTGAGAAGTTGCTGGAGTGCTGGCACTCCTCCTTCATTGTCGATGGATTCCCTACAAGGTTAGAAGCAGATTTTGCGCGGAAGCGCGGAGAGCAACTCATGGAGCATTTTTTTGAGTGGTGGCAGAAGGAGCCACGAAATGTGAAGACGATCGAAACAGGTTTTGCCATCCAGATTGATGGTATGGAAGTAAAAGGTCGGTTCGATCGCATCGAAGAAATAGAGGGGGGATTGCGCGTTATCGACTTCAAAACATCCAAGCCTCAAAGCCAAGATTCTGTCGATGCAGACTTGCAGCTCTCGCTGTATGCCATGGCGGTAGAGCACGAATTTGGTCAGCCTTGCAGAGAACTTATTCTTCTCTTTCTCTCGGAAGAGGGAATTGTCGAACGTCAAACTGGTAGATCACCAAGCCAGCTTATAGATGCACGTACGCAGATACAGGCTATTCGAAATCGCATCGATGAAGGAGATTTTCATCCCACGCCAAGTATCGAAAAGTGTCGGTCTTGTCCGTATAGAAATGTATGTGATGTGGCTGCGGTGTGAGGGGGGTTAACGGGTTACGGGTTGCTGGTTACGGGTTGCGGGTTACCATCCTTAGTCAAACTCCATACTCAATTGTTACTTGCTGCGGAATTTGGATATATCTCTGTTATAGAAAAAGAAGATGTGCTTAAATTTACGAACGAATTGAGTCGCATGCTTTTTACGTTTCACGCAAAGCTCAAAGCTTATAGCTTATAGCTCATAACCCGTAACCCGAAACTAGTAACTAGTAACCAGCAACCCGTAACCCAAGAACCATGCAAATCTTCCAATCCTACCCCTTCCTCATTTGCTTTATTGTGATGTGGGCTTCGGAAGTGACAAAGAGACTCATATCCGGTTATGTACGGGGAGTGTGGTTTGATCATGGAGGCGTACCTAGTAGTCATTCTGCATTTGTGACTTCCCTCATGATAGTAGTTGCAGAGCGTGATGGTCTTTCCTCCACGACATTTGCAATCGCAGCGGTTTTTGCAGGTATCGTCTTCTACGATGCGCTTTTTGTGAGAAGAGCAGTTGGGGAGCAGGCTCGCATGCTCAATACCATGCAACAACTCGAGAAGTTTTCGGAGCGTATAGGTCATTCTTTGGTTGAGGTGATTGCAGGTATCCTCTTTGGAATCAGTGGGACACTTCTTCTTTTATAGATACAGAGGAACTTATTGGCGAAAGCACATCAGGAACGATAAGCTGTGCTTGTTATGTTTCTCTCCAAACTCTTTACACGTACGAGCAAAGAATCTGCTTCCGACGCAGATAGTATCAATGCAGATCTTCTCACGCGTGCTGGTTTTATTCATAAGACCATGGCAGGTGCTTATTCATACCTTCCTCTTGGATACAGAGTTCTTCATAATATCGAGACTGTTATTCGAGAAGAGATGGATGCCATAGGCGGACAGGAGATTTTGATGTCTGCACTCTCGCCCAAGGCAAACTGGGAGAAAACCAAACGCTGGGAACCAGCAGATTTCGATGTGCTTTTTCGGGTGCCTGCAGCGAGTGACCAGGAATATGCGCTCAATCCTACACATGAGGAAATTGTAGTACCACTTGTCAAAGAGTACGTTCGTTCGTATAGAGATCTTCCCTTTGGGTGCTATCAAATACAGACGAAATTCCGCAACGAAGCTCGTGCAAAGTCCGGCATTTTAAGAGGACGAGAATTCCTCATGAAAGATTTGTACTCCTTTCATACAGACCAAGAAAGCTTGAATGAGTATTATCAAGTAGTTCAAGGCGCGTACGAAAAGATTTTTGAGAGGCTCGGCTTGTCTGCAAAAACCTATCTTACGTATGCATCGGGAGGGTCATTTTCCAAGTACTCACATGAGTATCAGGTGGTGCTACCACAGGGAGAAGATCATATTTTTATCAGTGAAGAAGCCGAGAAGAAGGGAATGCGCATCGCAATCAACAAAGAGATTTACGAAGAAGGGACAACAGTGTGCCCAGTGACTGGAGGCAAAGAGTTCCGCGAAGAGCGTGCATCAGAGGCTGCCAATATTTTTAAGCTTGGTACCAAGTTCTCTGTACCGTTTGATCTTACATTTACCGATCAACAGGGAGAAAAACATCCTATGATCATGGGGTGTTACGGCATGGGCGTTTCTCGCTTGATGGGCATTCTTGTGGAGGCTATGAGCGATGAGCATGGTATGATTTGGAGTTCTTCCATTGCTCCAGCATCTATGCATATTGTTCCTGTAGCAAAAAGCACAGAAGATGAGGCTTATATGAAGGCATTGGAGCTCCTCCAAAAACACGGCGCAGCCAATTCTCTTTTTGATGACCGTCTCGATCTCTCTGTTGGAGCGCGTTTGGCAGATGCAGATCTCATAGGCATACCATATCGTGTTCTTCTTTCACCCAAGTCTTTGGAGCAGGGAGGAGCAGAAGTAAAAGAGCGTGCAACGGGAGAGGTGAGGATAGTCCCTTTGAATGAATTGGCATGATTTTGAAAAGGTTACATGACTACATGATTTCATGGCTACATGATTCGCAAGCGATTGACAGGTGTTTTTCTTTTTATGACAGAGAATTTAAAAATTTCAAATTAAAAATGAAAAATTTCTCATCTGATGTCGCATTCTGCAGTATAATAGGCACATGAAAAAACTCTCACTCCTCGTCGGTACACTCGGTGGCGCAATGGCAGGGTATCTCTTTAGTAACAAAGGTCTCCGCGATCAGCTTGCAAAATGTGATACACCAGAAGAAGCAGCAAAACTTTTGGGTCAGCATTTGCAGAAAGATGGAAAAAAACTTG
>CAZLFU010000053.1:0-7198 GCA_964558895.1 uncultured Candidatus Peribacteria bacterium | reverse complement strand
AAACGTATCCATAGAAGTACCCTAGGACACCTGTTGAAACAATATGCACCATGTTGGTAAGAATTGCTCTTCCCATTATATTACTCAAGAAAGTTCCCCACGCAGGTTCTTCTGGACGGATGAGGTAATCCTTCACAAACCCAACAAAGTACGTAGGGTTGATTACGTTCTCGGCAAATGCAAAGCCAATTGCAACAATAATGGAAAGCTGCATTACATCATCGATACTTGTAAAGAATTGCTTTCCACTCTTTCGCATGACCCAGAATTTACTAAATTCTTCTATCACACCCACAATGATGAAGGAAAGAAGTGTAGTAAGAAGAGTTGTACGCAAGCCACCTTCGGCAATCACATTGCCAGAGATAAATGCACTAGAAGCTCGATTGAAGTTTTCTGGAACAATTCGGAAGAGGAAAAACTGTAGCTCTATTCCATTTCGTACCATCGAGTCATAAAAGAGAATAGGTGCAGTAGACAGCATTCCTGCAAAAAACATAAGGAGAACCAAACTCATTCTCTGACGTTGATATTTAAGGAAGAGCAAACACCAAATGACTGCTGGAATACATGCAATGAGTGTAGCGAGTATTCGTGCGGTTTGTTCACTTGGCGGTTCCTTGGTAATGAGGTGGATACCAATCCAGGTGATGCATGTACCAAGAACTGTCGCTTTGATGTGCGGTCTCCAAGGACCAAACAAAAATCTCCAGGAGACGATGACACAGACAATCCCGAGTGCCATAGAAAATGGATTTTGTGCAGTAGAGCCTTCAAAAAGTGATTTCTCAAACCCCAGGAGAATGAATGTGACTACCGTACCAATAGTAAATGCAAACGCGTACTCTTTCGTCTGTGGCCACTTAAGTTGCAATGCAATACTTACTGCTGCAATACCCGTAAAGAGCACCGCTGCCTTGTACCAACCATCGGGACCATCAAATGGTGCAATACCTCCAAATGTCTTCATCGCAAGAATGAATAGTAGGATGGTTGCTACCAAGGTAGAACCGACTACTTTGATAGATGGCAAGTAGGGATGACGCTTTTCAATGGAATCTAATGGTTCGGACTCGATGAGGGACACATTCACTACGCCCATCCATATGCGTGTAAGAAATGCACTACAAATGACCAATCCTGTGATGATCAGGAAAATACTGTAATTGGCTGGAGCATGCGCTACCACCTCCGTTCCCTGCGCAGAACTCAGTGCTGGCATGCACAACAATCCGAGGGAAATCCCAATGTTCTCAACGCTTTGCAATAATGTCTTTTTTGTGTTCATTTATGTTATTATTATAGCATAATTTGACTTATTTAGAAATATGTAATTTATTAGTTTTATTGTAGTTTAATTGCTCGTATTCGTGATATACGCACATATTTGCTAGTCTATAGCCAATGACTGTTTTGACCACTTTTGGGGTACTCTGCAGCCTCTACGGAGGCGTGGGTTTTCTCGCATCTCGGCTCCTACAACACCCACTTCGCAATAATCCGGCCATCTGGCTCACGCTCACATTTATTCTTCTCCCCATTGGCATAAGTCTTCAGTCTTTGCTGTGGCAGGTATCACATAGAGAAATTCTGTACCAAAGCATTTTTTGCATATTTATGGGAATTCTCTGGTCACTATGCACAAAAAAATCTGAAAAGAATGAATCAAAGAAACACAAAAAAATCTCAGGAAAAGAAACAGTTTTTCATCTTGTTCTGCTCTTCGCATTTTTTCTCTGTGTTTTGATTCCCAAAATGACACTGCTCTATGGTCAATCGGTAGAAGAACTAGCAGTAGAAGATGATTTTCATAAAACCAATGTGGTGGTATCGCTCTCGTACAACATTGCCTCTCCTCCGTTTTTTCAGGCACCTACTCAAAAGCTTTCCTACTACTATTATCATTTTCTTCTCCCAGGACTTGCAACACGTCTCACGCCACTCACTGCATCACAGGCTTGGTTTCTTCATAGCATGATAAGTGTCGCACTTCTACTTTCTCTTACATTCTTTGCTGCAAGACACCTTTTCGATAGATCACTCGCTCGTACTTTTCTTTTGCTAGGAGTGACGTTTTTGGGTAGTGGATTTGATTTCATGATGTATGCACTTTTTTCCAGTTTCATTCCAGACCATCTGGAATGGTGGGTACGAGACATCGCAGGGAGCACGTACCAAATTTCCTCTTTCTACACGCTCTTTCTCTGGGTCACGCATCATCTCTTTGCAGGATTCATGGCCATTATTATTTTAAGACTTGGGCAAAGTACACAGAAACTTGATCGCATTGCAGTTCCTCTCCTTTTTGCGAGCATGCTCGGATACTCCACTTTTGTGTTTATCGCTACTGCATTCGCATACATTGTCGTTAGTATTCTCAACAGTGTAAAAACAAAAACCATCCATTGGGAGTGGATTCTGCTCCAAGCAGGAATATTTCTCCTGTGTAGCGCACACATTCTCCCTCTCTTTCTTGGAAGAGAATCTCTTCTTTTCTTTGACTTAAAAATACTAGATATTTTTCCTTCTTCCAAAACTCCTCTTCTCGCCTCGTTCTTCTCCCTCCTTTCTCTCCTCGTGCTCCTCATTGTCGATATTGGAGTTGTTGCCATTCCTGGACTTCTCTTCCTCGTACAGAGAAATACAAAGCACTCTCTTTTTTTTATTCACACCGCCATCATTACCACCCTTGTCCTCACGCTCTTTTGGAGTACAAAGGGAGCCAATGATCTCTTCATGAGAAGCATCATCGTCTGCCAGCTTTGTCTTGTACTAGGAGCTGCTCTATTCTTGGATCAGCAAAAACCAAACAAGCAATGGCATTGGTATGGAATCAGCCTCATTTGCATTCTTCAACTCTCTACATTCTTCTACGAAACATGGCAGCGCAGCACGTATTTCGATCCCCCAAGTGAACCAGAATACGCATTCATTCAAGAATATACGCAGAAAGATTCGATTATTCTTGTACAAGAACTCTCCAAAATTTCCTGTAGCGATATTACGTTCCAGGCAAATCGTTTGTGCGCATTGAATGCCAAGGAAGTCGATCCACTCGCACTTGCATACACGCAATCTATCGTTGATGAGGCGAATTTTCATGATCCAAAATCCGCATCACAAGCACTCCCAGAAGCAGCATTGTATTATCTTGCTTACACTCCACCATCAGATACCAACCTACTGCAACTCATTGCAACAACCGATACTTTCCTACTCTATAGAGTGGGAAAATAAACAGAGAGAATTCCCTCAAGATAGATGACAGACAAAGAACGGTACTGTAGGGTGTCGTCCTGTACAATACTGCTATGCCTGCCACCTCTCTCGACCAAGTCGTTTCCCTCTGCAAGCGCAGAGGCTTCATCTTCCCAGGATCCGACATCTATGGAGGTTTGGCAAATACATGGGATTACGGCCCACTTGGAGCAGAGGTAAAAAGAAAGCTCAAAGATCACTGGTGGAAGACCTTCGTCCACAAAAGAACCGACATGGTAGGGCTCGATAGCGCCATTTTGATGAACCCTCGTGTCTGGGAAGCTAGCGGCCATGTAGGGTCATTTGCAGATCCCCTGGTAGATTGCAAAAGCTGCAAGGCACGCTTTCGTGGAGACAAGCTCCTCGAAGAAGTCATAGGCGTAGAGGGTGCCGCAGTGCTCTCTCTCGACCAGGTGCAACCAATGCTCGAAGCAGAAAAAATCCCCTGTCCGTCCTGCGGAAAGTGTACATGGACAGAGGCAAAGCAGTTTAACTTGATGTTTAAAACGCACCAGGGGGTAGTGGAAGATGAGGCTGCCCTCGTGTACTTGCGACCAGAAACTGCTCAGGGAATTTTTGTGAATTTTAAGAACATCGCACAAACCACTCGCAACAGACTTCCATTTGGAATTGGCCAAATTGGAAAAGCATTCCGTAATGAAATCACACCCGGGAACTTCACTTTCCGTACTCGTGAATTTGAACAAATGGAAATTGAGTACTTTGTAGATCCTGCTGATAAAGACGAAGCATTCACTTCGTGGAAAGATACAATTTTCGATTGGTATACAGATATGGGTATCTCCAAAGACAGACTCCGCGTACGTGAGCATGAACAAGATGAACTTTCTCACTACAGCTCTCGAACACTAGATATTGAATATCAATTCCCTTGGGGATGGGGAGAGCTCTTTGGCTTGGCTGACCGTGGTGATTACGATCTCTCGCAACATGAGAAATTCAGTGGCGAAGATTTGAAGTACACAGATCCAGATGATCCTTTGAGGAAATTCCTCCCACATGTGGTGGAACCAAGCTTTGGGTGCGATCGAACCATACTCACTCTTCTACTGGAAGCGTACACAGAAGAAGACTTGGGAGACGGAGACATCCGCACGGTGATGAAATTTGATAAGCGTATTGCGCCAGTGGACATCGCAGTACTTCCACTTAGTAAGAAAGAACACCTCATCGAGAAGGCAAAAGCAGTACATTCCATGTTGGTAGACGAAACAAATTTGGTCGTAGATTTTGACGTTACTGGTTCCATCGGTAAGCGTTACCGAAGACAAGATGAAGTAGGTACTCCACTCTGCATCACTGTGGACTTTGGTACGTTGGGAGAAGATGAAGCACAAGGAAACAAGGATACTGTTACCATTCGTGATAGAGACACTCTCAAGCAAGAACGAGTGAACATTGGTGAACTACGAGAGAAAATTGCAGAGTACTGGAAGAGTTGATCAAGCAGCTTGGTTGCTCTGTGTATCTAACTCTGTTCTTTTTTGTGCAAAAAATTGCATTACTTTGTTTTTTTCTCCATACAGTTCACCTGTTTTGCGCACCTGATTTTTGAGCTCTGGCCAACGTGCGATGGGGTGATTGGCAGGAAGTGGCGGTTGCTGAGGCAAGACTTCTAGTCGTTCTTTCGCCATAGCCGCATCCATTACTTTCTGAAATGCGTAGCGCGTCGCTTCCCTTGCCTCCTCTGGAACAGTAGTTACATACTGGTCCATTGCATCTAAACCTGCGCGAATAGTATCAAGATCATCTTCAATCTCTTTCATTCGAGCGTCCTGTAATTCCATAAAAGTGTAAGGAAAGAAGCACTATTCTAGTGAGTCACGATCAAAAAACACTTGGCAGCTTTTCCTGCAGTTCCCTGGTACATATTGAACAAATTTTGTATACAATTTTGAAAAAATTTACAGACTTAGAATTGGCTATTATGAACCGAAATTGCTTGCAAAGGCATATAGCGCTCTCTAGAATATCCCTAGTTCCTCTGAATGGTTCAGAGAAATTCACTTCTAACCGATCGTTGCGGTCCTGACGCGAAGCGTCATTCTGAGCTTGTCGAAGAATGCCCTGAGCGAATCCTCCGCACTATACGAGAAGACGTTGGAAGGTAGATAAAGGATTCTCATTACTGGATTTTATTCTTCTTCACGATCTTCCGATCTTCCCGTATGTCTACAACTGTTATTCCAACAGAAAAAGAGCTTCTCGATGCTGCATGTCACTTTGGCCACAAGAAAAATAAGTGGAATCCAAAGATTAAGCCGTACATCTATGGTGTACGCAATGGCATTCATGTTTTTGACCTCGTGCAAACTCGTACTCAACTCGAGAAAGTCTGCACAGCACTCCAGAAACTCCAAGTGGAAGGAAAAACTATTCTTCTTGTTTCTACCAAGCAGCAGAGTAGCGAGTTAATAGAAGATTTGGCAAAAGCTCTCAACCAACCATTCGTAACTAAAAAGTGGATTCCAGGCCTTCTTACAAACTGGCCCACACTCAAAAAGAGACTCAAATATTACCTAGATCTACAACAGTCTTTCCAGACTGGAGAAGTGGAGAAGTACACGAAAAAGGAACAGACAGAATTACGCAAGAAGCTTACCAAGCTCGATACTGCACTTTCTGGCTTGGCTCATGTGACAGAAGTGCCAGATGCTGTCCTCATTGTTGATGCAGTTCGTGATCACGTTGCAGTACAAGAGGCAAAGAAAATCAAGGTTCCTGTGTACGGTATCTGTGATTCCAATGCAAATCCTGATGACTTTACTGGATTTGTCCCTGCCAACGATGATGCAGTAAAATCCATTTCTATCATTCTTACGACTATCAAAAACGCACTTCTCGGTGGTGGTACCTCCAAGAAAAACGCGTAGTATTCTTTCTCTCATTCACTTTCCTCTTTCTGATTATGACTGCCGTTTCTGCACAAGCTGTTTCGTCGCTTCGCTCTCGCACTGGTGTTTCTATTCTCGAATGTAAAAAAGCACTCGAGGATGCAGGTGGAGATGAAGAAAGGGCAATTGAGATTCTTCGCACTAGAGGCCAAGCATCAGCTGTGAAAAAAGCAGAGAGAGATCAGCACGAAGGTGCACTCTTCATTGCGAACAAAGTAGGAAGCGCTGCATTGGTACAGCTTAATTGTGAAACAGACTTCGTTGCTCGCAACGAAGATTTCCAGAAGATTGGACAAGGACTTGCAGAGAGTTTGCTCGCAAATGGTGCAGATGGA
This sequence comes from uncultured Candidatus Peribacteria bacterium, assembly GCA_964558895.1. Classification (GTDB taxonomy): domain Bacteria; phylum Patescibacteriota; class Gracilibacteria; order Peribacterales; family Peribacteraceae; genus CAZLFU01. Next base: position 690 of record CAZLFU010000053.1, on the reverse strand, counting down.
TTTGCAGACAGTGTGCAGGAAACAGTTGCATCTGCTGTGCAACAGCTTGGTGAAAATATTTCCCTCGGTGACTTCCACCTGATCGAAGGTGATCACATTGGCTCATATGTTCATAGCAACAGAAAGATTGCAGTGCTTGTAGTACTCGATGGCGGCAATGAAGAAGTAGCCAAAGATGCTGCCATGCACGCTGCAGCTATGAATCCTCTCTACATCAATGCAGAAGAAGTTCCAGAAGAAGAAGTAGAAAAGGAACGAGCAATTTGGAAGGAGCAGCTAGCAAAAGAAGGAAAGCCAGAACAGATCATGGCAAAAATCATGGAAGGAAAGGAGAAGAAGTTCCGTGAGGAAAACGCTCTCATGACGCAAGTATTCGTCAAAGATCCATCCAAAACAGTAGGTGCACATTTGGCTGGGGGAAGCGTAAAAGAGTACATTCGCTTGTCCATTTCTTAGTTACGAAGAAAGAGCACGTTTACTCTCATCTATATGTAGAGTAGAATGTACGTTAATGGTCAAAGCAGATATTTTAATCGCAGAAGATGATGCTGTATTGAGGGACGTATACCTCAAAAAGTTTACAATTTATGGGTATGAAATTCGGACTGTAGAAAATGGTGAAGAGGCACTGCAAGCAATCGGTTTAAAAATTCCGGATATTATCATTGTCGATCTGCACATGTCCGGCCT
>CAZLFU010000052.1:0-7244 GCA_964558895.1 uncultured Candidatus Peribacteria bacterium | reverse complement strand
TTTTCTTTCTCCACTTTCTTTTGCGTCAAAAGAAAGTGGAAAGGAAGTTCATCCTTCGACCCTTCGATACCTCAGGACAGGCTTGCTCAGGATGACAAAGGGAAGCTCAGGACAAACTTGCTTAATATTGCAAAAATAAAAACGTCAAAAAGAAAGTAAGGTATTCAATTATCTTTGTAATCCAATTACACTGGTATCCATGCTTACCAAGAAAATCGAGCCAATAGTGTGGACCCCCAAAACAACGCTCCTTTTCTGTGTAGTGATTCTTCTCTCGTACTTTACGTATGTACAAGGATATAACAACCCTCCCAATTTATTCTGGGATGAGAATTATCATATCGCAAGTGCACAGAAGTACTTAAATGGCGTGTTCTTTATGGAACCTCATCCACCACTTGGCAAGTTGCTGATTGCATTGGGAGAAAAACTAGTGCACGGCAACGAGCTAAATAATCAGTTTATCGATACGGATTATGGAAAAAATATTCCGAAGGGCTTTTCATTTGCTGGGTATCGCTTGTTTCCTACCCTTCTTGGCTGGCTTACTGCCCCTCTTTTCTTTCTTGTGTTTTTGCTGATCACAAGAAATCCCCTCGCTGCAACCATCCTCAGTTTTCTCTATATCTTTGATAATGCCATTATCGTGCATACACGGGGAGCAATGCTTGATAGTACGCTTTTGTTCTTTTCCACTCTGTGCATTCTTACCTATCTCCTTGCGTTGCAATGGAAAGAGAAACCCTCTCACTTTGCAGCCATGTCGCTCCTCTGGGGACTCAGTTTTGGTTGTGTGATGACTACCAAGCTCAATGGGCTTATTGTAATTCTCCTCGCGCCTGCATTACTTTTTGTAATCCGCAAACAAAAAAAACAATGTATGCGGTTTATAGGATATGGACTGGTAGGATTTCTCTGTACATATGTCGGTATCTGGCAACTGCACTTCTCTCTTGCAAGTACGGTCAATCCACAATTGAAAAATGAAGGCTTCTATAGAGCAACACCTGTGTATCAAAATATTGTAAACGAAGGACGTTCTCATTCTATTCTTCTCTTCCCTACAATGTGGAGTGAGCATATGAATTTTGCTTCGCACTATCAGACTGGTGTACCAGAGCTCAACCTCTGCAAAGCAGATGAAAATGGAAGTCCTTGGTTTTTGTGGCCTATTGGCGGAAGAACGATCAACTACAGATGGGAAACCGTGCAAGAAAGTATCTATCGTTACCTCTACTTGGTTCCAAATCCTGCAGGATGGTTGATCACCCTAGCTGCCATACTCATCGCAGGTGCACTGCTCGTGGCATCCAAAGTGTTAGATCTTAAAAAGCCACTCAAGAATGAGTACCAACTTTTTGTGTTTGTAGGGCTCTATACCTCGTACATGATCATCATGAGTAGAATCGACCGTGTGATGTACATGTATCACTACTTCCTACCACTCTCTTTTGGTTTTATTGTAGTAGCTTTGGTCTTTGCAGAAATTGATCAATGGGGAAAGCGAAAGCTCACAGAAAGATCTAAAATGGTTTTTCTTTTTGGGGTAGCTGCAATTGTTTTCCTCTTCTTTCAAGCTTATCGACCATTCTCCTACTATCTCCCCATTAGTGACTCACAAGTACAAAAACGTGAACTGATTCAATTGTGGGATTTGCGATGTGTGAAGTGTAAGAAAGATAATCCAATTGCAAGGCCGTAAGCTCTGCTAAAAATATCCCGTCCGCTGCATATGTTTGAGCGAGAAGTAGTACATAAGACTGCTCTTTGCTAGCGCTCGAATGCCAAGTTGCGAAGCAAGCTTGGTTGAGAGCGCGCACATGCAATAAAAGAGGAAAATAGCTTCGCGCGAGTCTGCAGCGGACAAGGCTTTTTGGTTCTTTTTGGCCCACAAAAAGAACAGAAGATAACAAAAATTGTCCGTACCATAATGCAAATTCATGCTAAATAATTTGGATGTATCCTCAAGCTTATCCAGCAGGCTTAGATTTTTTGAGTTCAAATAATTCTCGGAACATACGGAGAATCACTGCAAAGTTTGCTCCTGTTTGTGCGCCCTTCAAACGAGGATAATGCTGCACATCTACTTGATACCAAGGAATACCTAAACGCTTAAGGTTATAAAAAAATTCTGCATTGATGAGAGCTCCTGTCGCATGCGTTGGGTGAGCTTTCTGCCAAACATCTTTTTTGAAAATCTTCATAGCACAGTTGATATCGCGAACCCACACTCTTAGTACAGCCCACGTGAGAATACCAAAAAGCTTCGCATTGACTTTGCGCATAAAGGGATCTGCACGCTTGCGACGCCGACCTGTCACAACATCAAAGGAGGAAAGATACGGTAACAACTTGCCAAAGTCTTCCGCTTTGAACTGTCCATCGCTATCCATAAAAGCGATGTACTCTTTGGTGCCTGCATCACAGCCGGAACGTACTGCAGCTCCATATCCACGGTTCATCTCGTGCTGTACAAGCTTCAGAAATGGAATTTCCTTCTGCAAAGATTGCAATTTTGCATATGTTGCATCTATAGACCCATCGTCTACTGCGACAATTTCTCCATCTATGCCTGCAGATTGGAACCACTCCGCCACGTTTCGGATCGTTTCTTCCACGTTTTCTTCTTCGTTAAAACACGGGAGTGCTATAGAAAGACTTGTCATGCCTGGCAATTGTTCATGGACTTGAGACACAAATCAATCATTTTCCGCATCAAGAAACACTTTTTACTTTGTTTTGTTCATCTCAACCCATGCACAGACTGTCGTACGGGGATTAAGACAGAAGCTCAAGCGAAAAATAGAAGTCTTCTATGCTACAGTTGGTTCCACATGAGACGATCTATTGTTTTAAGCATTGCAGCATTGCTCGCTATAGGACTTCTAGGTTTTTGGAGTCGTAGCAGTATCGCGTCTTCACAAGATGTGCAGATATACGAGAAAATCGGCAGCATGTTTCAAGATGATAAAGATCAAATACAAAGTGAGTATCCTCCGCTGGCCTCTAGCATCTTTTACCTTGTAGAGAACAATGCATTTCAAGCGTCCTTTGCAACAGCCTGGATGTATCTACTGTTTCTCTGTTTTGTGGGTGCCTGTTTGTACGCCTATGTCGTGGATGGTGAACGAGAGATGATACTGGTTGCCTGCTCACTTCTGGGGACTACATTGCTCTTTGATGCCCAAATGATCTTTGCTCGTTTCGATATTCTTATAGGGATACTCATTCTTCTCTGTGCTCTCGCTCATACACGAGAATACTACCGAACAAGCGGACTTTTTTTGATGCTTGGTATCGGGATCAAACTTACTCCACTCCTTATACTACCATTCCTCTGGATAACGACTCCTGCAAAAAAACGGAGAGAACTCATAAAAGGACTCGCGATAGGACTGTGTGGTGTCACTGCTCTTCCCTGTGTGCTGTTAGGCCCAGTTGCTGCATTGCAGAATATTTCATACATGATCGACTACCATGCCAATAGGGGAATTCAAATAGAAAGCCTGTGGTCTGGTCTTACACTGCTCTGGAAAAACTTGGGGCACACCAAGGCCAATATAGAATTCCACTCCATGGCACATGAGAATATGTCTATCGGGAAAGATATACGCATACTCTCTATCGTGAGTATGGTTACTAGTATTGCACTGCTTTGGTTCCACTCCATCAAAAAATATACTGGTCATCCTACAGCAATGCATCTTCTCGGAGTGATGGTCCTTCTCCTTGCTATTGCATGGAGTCCTATTCTCTCGCCACAGTATTTCTTATGGGTGATGCCACTACTTATCTATTGGATTTTGAAAGAATGCTCTGAGAAAAAAACTATTCCCCGTCATGTACTACTCATCGGTCTTTCTACCCTCTGTATAGGCATAGCAACACAATGGATTTACCCCTATCACTACTGGGATCTCGTACGACAGGAATCCTCTCTCATCCTCGCTATTCTCAATGCGAGAAACGTTGGAATTTTTGTGTTGGTCTGGTTACTCTACAAAGAACAATTTGGATGGACGAAACACAAGAAGGAAAAACCTGCCATCCGATGGAAGCGAGATACTACCATTGCCGTTGTAAGTCTCTGTGCTCTCGTTTTGTTCCACCAGGCGATTTCTGTGCGTACAGGAAACGCTAGATTTCAATTTGAGAATCAGATCGCTTTTACCAATCCTTCACTTGGATTTATTGATTCACAGGGGGAATCGCTTACTCTTCGTTTTCCTCTCATTGTGAATGCATTGCATCCTGCATTGTACCGTGTAAAACCAGATGATTGTATACAATCGATGTACATTAATGATGTGCCAATCCCCTCTTCTATTGCAGAATTTTGCGATTATGGAACCGGAAGATCTCTACTGCTCGGCCCTTATCTTCGTCCTGGAATCAATATTGTTGAACTATCGCTTCGTGACCAGGGAGGAAAAACAGGGTTGAGCTTGCAAGCATCCAGGAACGACACACTCGTGATTCTCTTCCACGTAGCATTCATCATCTTCTGCACCTGGTTTGGATGGAAGTTGATCACTCATTTCTTGAAGAAGAAGGATACTTTTTATCTTTGGCAAATCTTTCTAGCAGGAAGTATTCTTCGTTTGCTCTATGTCCTAAGCACATCACCATACGTACGAAGTTATGATGTAAGCGGACATATAGACTACATTCGGTACATCGTAGACCATGCAGCTCTCCCTGCCTCCTCTGCTGGGTGGGAGTTTCATCAAGCGCCACTGTACTACGTCCTCATGGCACTCTGGATGAAGATAGGCATGTTGTTTGATAGGCCAATTTTCATGATTACCAATGACCTTCAACTCTTCTCTCTACTCTGCTCCATTGCAACACTTGGATGTGCACTCTGGATCGTTCATTTGTTATACCCCAAGAAATCTCACCAGAGATTGTCTCTTCTTTTTGGGTGGCTTCTTGCTGTTTTTCCTACCCTGGTCTTCTTTTCATCTCGTATTACCAACGATGCTCTGTATCATTTTCTTTGTTTCCTTTTTCTTGCGCTGCTCATTGCATGGTGGAAAAAGGGGGAAACAAACTATTGGTATTGGAGCATCTTTGTATTGGCAATTATCTGTATTACCAAAGTAAGTGGATATGCATTGCTTCCCGTACCGTTTCTCTGTCTTTTGATAAAGACGAAGACAAGATTTCCACAGAAAATATCGAGAGCTATTCTCTCGGGTCTTCTTCTCCTTCTCCTCGCCGGATGGCTGCCTGCATACCGCTTCCTCGTAGAGGAAGATCATGCTCGTACTGTCAATCTTGGAAACTATCACATTAACGAAGGGTTGCGTTTGCCAGACTTGGAAGCAAAGCATCTTGTTCTGTTCAATCCATATCAGATCACACACATTCCCTTCAACAACACTTGGGACGATAAAGCTAGGCGCGCTTACTACTGGGAATTTTTCTATCGATCTCTCTTCTTTGGCGAGTTTTCCTTCTCTACAGAACCCCTACGTGGCATTGCTGTTCTCCTCCTCATGATTGGCTTTTTTGGGATTCCTCTCTGTGCAATCGGCATGTATAACGAAACCAGAAAGAACTTGTATGACTCTCTCCCTCTTCTTAGTACATTTTTCCTTCTGATGGCTTCCAGCTTGGCATATAGAATTCTCTTTCCGTTTGGTCCCAATGCAGATTTTCGCTTTATCCCGCTTGCACTCGTTCCAATCGTTTGGTACACCTTGCAAGGAACAACTCACCTGCGAAAGCCGTGGCAAACACGAAGCCATTTTCTTGTAATTTTATTTTCTGGCTTGAGTGCTCTCTTTCTTATTCTTTTGTATTTGATGGACTAACTTCTTCTTTGAAACGATCGCAGAAGTATTCATTTACAAACTGCTCGTAGTCCATATTTTTTTCTACCTGCTCAGGACGCCGCTCCAGTACATCTTTTTGCACATCAAAATGCATCACATTTTTGCTAGAGAAATTGTATACATATTTGTCTGCCGCACGAATAACCGCAATTTGTGTACCACCATATGGCTGCGTGAGTACATAACAATCTTCGTACTGGGGAGACGATACTGCTTTTCCCTCAAATACATTGAAGATTGAAGAAGTAGCTTCATCTTTCTCCAATTCAAACAAAAAGGAATTTTGATACTCTGCAGAAGGATTGAGAAGATTGAAAATAGTTGGAAGCACATCTGTCTGACCGTATATATGATCGACAACCTTACCAACATGATATTCACTCATTCTATTACGAGGTGGAATATACACGAGCGGTGTGAGGAAATTATCGTTGTACGCTCCTTTCTCGTTGTAGGTATTCATATGAATACCAACAGGCCATGATGTATCGGGGAAGACAAAAAGATGAGTATTTCCATCGTCATATTTCCGAAAGTACTCATAGAAAACACTCACACAAAAATCTTGTGACTGCATGGAGTTGATATATTTTTCGATGAAATTACTTGGCTCATCAAACAAAGCCATATCCGCGTACTCCTTCTTGAGAGTAAATGGATGATGATGAGAACTCACCTCAAAATACGCAAACAGTGGCTTCTTTTCATCGTGAGAAGAATCTAAATACTCGAAGGCGCGTTTATAGACAGTGCAGTCGTCGTATCCCCATTTGTATTCTTTGTCCTCTGGCTGCATGATATCTTTCTGATGCACTTGGGTAAATCCAACTTTTTTTGCAAAGTTGCCCATATTCGTAAAGCTTAAATCATCGGAACGAAAGAAGTATGTTTCGTATCCATGATCAGCAAGAATTTTTGGCATACAATCCACAGCAATCTCTGATAGGCGAAAAGAGTATGCTTTTTTTATATTTGCAATTGCACCACAAAAAATTGCCTCCATTGCTCTATTGGTTTGCACCGTACTACTCCAGAAGAACGGGAAGAAAATACCATCACGCGCAATGGCAGTCATATGTGGAATATAATTGTCTTCATATGTTTTCTTTCCGACTTGCGACTTACCCATCGCTGCAAGGGCATTGATCGATTCCAACTGAAGGATAATCACATTCTCATTGGAACGCACATCGTACATACTTGTATCTATAAATGCTGTTGGCACCTTGTTTCGTGCCTCTAGTGTGCCTTGTACACTTTCGTAGAAGCTTCCGTACGCCGATGGCAAATTTGCTATCGAAATAACGAGCATAAGGCTACCAGCCAGACCAGAACGAATACCAAAACGAATATGTTTTTGTTGTACATAAGAGAACGTACGGTTTACCAGCAGATAAGAGAGAC
>CAZLFU010000051.1:0-7249 GCA_964558895.1 uncultured Candidatus Peribacteria bacterium | reverse complement strand
ATATAATGAATAGAGGTGAAAGGATACTCTGCTGTCAAAGAATTATCCACGAAAGTATTGGTAACGCCATTGTTCTTGAGAGATTGGAAATATTCCTCGGTCATGTATTCTTTGCCTCCCATACCAGAAAGATATGTATTTGCTCCATATTTTTTTGCAATATTGATGAGAAGATCTTGTTTTTCTCCATGAACTTCTTCATCGAGAACTACAGTCGTCTCTATACCTAGGATATTTTTTATAGCGAGGATAAGTGCAAGGTTTAAATCTACAAGACGTTCATACTTTTGTTCGTACACACTGATAATTTTTGAAAGAGCCTCTTTCTCCTCCGTTTTGGCATACGACTGTCGAATTGTTTCTCTGTGGCTAAACCTCCATTTGTGAGAGTTATCAATCAAAACGTCTTTGATTAATTCGTTATCATTTGTAGAAGCATGCACTGGGACTGTAAGCCAGAGATCTTTATTTGCACTTTGAATTTTATGTCTTCGTACCCATCCATCTCGCTTCGAAAATTGTGCATGTGTAAATACAACAAATGTGTCTGCCTGAGCCATCTTGTTAAAGAAGGAAAGATTGGGTAAGTAGTTTGGCTGGTGTCCTGCGACAATCATAAAAAGAGTAGAATGCTCTCAAATCGTGAGGGCAGCTGGAGAATGTGTCGTAAATTTACATTCGTTTTGTACCCAAGAAGCAACTGTCTCTACACCCTCTGTAAATATGTAATGAATAGTTGTGTATGGATAGTGTGCAGTGAGATTACTTTGAACAAAGTGGTGGTTAATTTCATTTGTATTAAGATCCTGGTAGTAATCGTCAGTCATATATTCTTTTCCACCCATGCCAGAAAGATAGGCATCAGCTTCGTATTTTTTGCAAAGATTAATGAGAAGATTCTGTTTTTCTCCAGATACCTCTTCGTCAAAAATTAATTCAGTCTTGATTCCAAGAACATCGACAATTAGCTGAATAAATGCGAAATTAAGTGCCGGCAAAGTTGTCCATTCCTGATCGTACACAGCAAGCAAATTTTTCAAAAAATCTTGTTCTCTTGTTTTGGAATACATAGTTTCAATTGTCTTTGAATGCTTTCTTTTCCAGGGAAGAATGTTGCTAATTTTTACATCTGCAATTTTCTGACCAAAACCACTGCCTAATACAGGAACTGTGAGCCAGATATCACCTGTGGAACTAGGTATTTTGTGTCTTCTGACCCATCCATCTTCTTTTGAAAATTGTACCGAGGTAAACACTATAAACTTATCTACCTGAGACATTTTGTAAAAAAAGCCAAGATTTGGAAGGTAGTTTGGTTGGTGTGCAGCGATAATCATAACGTCTTGATGAGAATTCTTTTGGCAAAATAGGCTTCTGCATATTCGTATCCAGATTGTATTCCACGCATTTGTGCCAATGTCTGAATTCCATAGGGGGATAGTCCAGACTTTTCATGCTTGATCTGTGATTTATAAAGGTTCATCGCTGCGATTTTTGAATTGAGGGCATCGTTATCCAAATCTAGGAAGAGATTCATTCCAACTGCATCGGGTGTGGTCGTCCAAGTACTAGGAGCGAGCTCGTACTGCAAAAGCATTGTGGGAGTACTTCGTAGATCATGTGGTTTTGGCCTACAAGCTGTTGCGAGAGCAGTAGACGCTGCGCGATGATCTTGGTTATAGTCGTTTACCATAGGTGAGCAAATAATAGTTGGTTTTACTGTTTCCATCGAAACACCCTTTCCACGTTCAATTTCATTGATGAGATCACGCTGTGGAATTTTATCGAGCTGAAGATGATATTGATCTCCTGGAAAAGCCATTCTATATCCATCAACCTCAAGAAACTTCATTACTTTCTCAATTTCTTGCATACGTTCGCCTGTGTACGAATTGCTCCCGTCATTAGAAAAATCTTTGGTGGAACCCACAGTAAGAAAAAGAACATATACTTCTCCGCCTTGCTTTTTGCATTGATACATGAGTCCTCCACATCCCAATACTTCATCATCTGGATGGGGGGCAACAATGAGAATGCGATGATCTTTGAGGGCTAACATAATTGTGTGAAAGGGAAAGTAACAGAGTGTATATTTAAAATTAGTGCATAAATTAGTCGTTATATCCTAAACATGGCTGATAGCCCGTTTTGTCTTGTGCTGTCTTCCAGTCGATACCTTTTTCCTGCAAAGAGCTTTGCTGCAAAGCTAGTTTGGTAGGTTCGGAACCAAATGCAAGTTGGAGACGAGTAACAACCGGGATGGTAACTCCGTATGTACTCTCTCCTTCGGCAGCATTCACTTTTGGCAAGCTCGTAAGTCCGTCTAGCTTTTTCTTTCTTTTGGAAGCCGCAATAGGTTTAACTGGTTTTGATTCTTCTAGTGCAAGAACTCTTAGCTTCGAATGCACAGGTTCTACGGATTCTAAAACAACTCGATCATCTGGTGAGAGTCCAGCTTCTACATACGCAATTTCATTGTGAATAAATCGAGTAGAAATAGTACGTCTTTCCAATTGCTCTTCTTCGTTGACGACCCAGACAGTTTTTTGATTACCACTCAGTTCCAATGCTCTTTCTGGCACTGTAAGCAATTGGAGATCTTGGCTTACAGGTAGATTTACGATTGTTTTGAGATTTGCAATCATCTCTTCGGTCACATCGGGATTACTAATATCTGCCTCCACTTGAACAGTTCCATCTTCTGTATTCACGGTATGTGCAATACGACGAATTACAGCACTGTATCTTGTACCTGGATTTGAATAGGTAGCAAATTCTACAGTGAGTCCTTCACTCACGTATGGATAAATTTCCTCTGGCACAAAGAACTTAATAAACTTGTGGTTGTCATCCACAATGTCTATAACTGGTCGGTAGCGGTCGACTGCATCTCCTGTGCTTACATACGTTTTGGTTACAATGCCCTGGAATGGAGCTGTGATGCTATTTCCGGCTCCAATCTGTTTACTAATTCTCCCCATTTCTGCAGCAATTTTTTCTGCCTCCAATGCATACACTTGTCCATCAGCTTCTGGCTGGTAATTTGGCTTATCTGGCCCCTGAGTAACGAGTTGGTTTTTCTTTCGTTGCAGAGCTGCAATTTGACTTTCTGTATCCATGTGACGTGCAGAAAGCTCTGCCAGTCTAGTGGTGACATCGTCGAGTCTAAAGGTCATCGAAGAAATTTGATCTGGAGTCAATTGATCACTAGATACAAGATTTTTAATTGCCGCACGAGCTTGTGAACCAGTATCAATTGCCAACATCAAAAGTTGCTTAGTTCCAACTCCTGCTGGTGGATTGGTAAGGAATTTGTAAAATCTTCTCAGTGTTTCCTCCATTGCTAAGGCTTGTGCATCGTGAGGATAGAAAAATTCCCTTCGACGGAAGTAGTCGGAGCCGGAATGCTTTTCGAAGTTCGTAAGTACATCACTTCGTGTGTACATAAAGTTTGTGGCTACTTCTACGAGGGTATGAAATGCATTTTGCATAACGGTCTCTTCTTCCTTCAATCGAACCTGGAGTACAGAAAGATCGGTTTCGAGGGTTGTAAGACTTCTTTCGTATTCTCTTCTGGTGCTCTCACTTGCATTTTCTAGTGTTGTTTGTGCACGCGTACGCTCTAGGTCACTTCGTTTAGTTGCAATCTGGAGTTCCTGCTGACGAAAGCTTAGCTCGCCAGATAGATTCTTTTGTGCCTGATCTACTTCTAGCTCTGCTACCAAGTATCCAGCACAAATTCTATCCCCAATTTTTACATTCACATTTTTTACAATGCCATCTCTACTTGCGTACAGACTAGCTTGGCGATACGACTGGGTAAGACCATTTACTTCTACTGTTCGTAGTTGAACAGGGTGCACATAGACCACTTCTGGTGCATCTGGTTTCTTGGCGATGCTACAGCTACTCAGGAGCATAGCAACCAAGAGAATGCCGGATTGGTATCTACGAATCGTCTTTTGCATAGGAAAGTAGAATAGGATAAAGTTTCCTCCATTGACGCACAAGTAAAATAGGAGTTGTTTATGCTAATTTCTTACAAAAAATTCTTCCAAATTATTTTCAAATATCAAATATGTTTTATAAACATACTTCTTAAATTTGCAATACGAAATATTGTAGTATCACAGACAGGAATTTCCACCTACGCTTACAGCTTCGGTAGACAGGGAATCCTCCTTCGCTCCCTCTGCCTAGGCAGAGGGGACTACGGAGGACAAGCCTGTGACAAACCTCGATCTAGCTAGCTCTTGTTTGCTGCATATGTTTAAAGTGGCTTGCCATGAGGGAGCGAAAACGGAGGGGCATTTCGATTCCGCGCTGCGGCGCTCCACTCACTGTCATTTGACTCTTCGTAGACAAAGAATGGCCCGAAGCGAAGCGGAGGACCATGAGCGAGCCGCAGCGAGTCGAATGGTACCCCGGACAGGAATTGAACCTGTGACCTAAAGCTTAGAAGGCTTTCGCTCTATCCAACTGAGCTACCGGGGCATGAAGAATTGGTACAAACACTACCTGCCTCTTTGATGATAGTGTCATTCACCCTCCGAAGTCGAGTTATGCGAGACGTAGGAGGGACGGGGCGAGACAAATCTTTTACTTATTATACAGGCTTTTGAGCTACTTTTGGAGGCATTTTCTAGAGTGGTTATCTGCCCTTTCTTCTGGTATAATAAGGTACGAATGGCTTACAAACGCATAATGCTTAAGTTATCGGGCGAAGCTCTCTGCCAAGAGGGAAAGTTTGGTTTGCATCACCCTACCCTTCACAAAGTGGCTCAGGAGATCAAAAAGGTGCACGAGAAGGGGATTGAGATTGTTGTGGTTGTTGGAGGGGGCAATATTTGGAGATACAGAGATACCACCGATAGTGGCATAGAACGCACGTCTAGTGATGCTATTGGCATGTTGGCGACTATTATGAATAGCGTTGGACTTCAATCTGCCCTCGAAAATTTAAATATATACACCAGAGTTGCATCTGCTATCGATGTGCCACAGCTTGCAGAGCCGTATCTTCGTCACAGGGCCATTCGCCACTTGGAAAAGAAGCGCATTGTTATCTGTGCTGGAGGCACAGGAAACCCGTACTTTACGACCGACAGTGCTGCAGCTTTGCGAGCATTGGAGCTTTCTTGTGATGTACTCCTTAAAGCCACAAATGTGGATGGTATCTACGATAAAGACCCTCAAAAGAACTCAGATGCAAAACTCTATCACGAGCTTACCTACCAGGAAGCTATCGAAAAGCATCTCAATGTGATGGATCAGGCTGCGTTTAGCCTTTGTCAGGATCAGTCACTTCCTATTCGTGTCTTCAACTTCAATACGGACGATGCACTTCTTAGGGCTGCAACCGGGGACGATATTGGAACATTGGTTCATGGTTAAAGAGGGTTACCCTCATATCAAAGAACTCTTAATGTCCACGATTTTGATTCGGTGATCTCAGAAGAGGAGAGCTCTGTATAAAGATCGCAACAACATTTAGTTGTTATGCCGAGCTCCCTTCTCCCTTACAGGGAGAAGGGACGGGGATGAGGGTAAAGCTTCTGGAGTCATAGGAAAAACCTGCTAAGATGATAAGGATTTTTACTCCTCATTTTTATGTCAGATTCACGGATAGATTCTTTTACTCAAGAAGCAGAGAAAGTTCTTCATTTTCTTCATGTTGAGTATTCTAAGTTGCAAACAGGAAGAGCGAGTGCCGCACTTGTTGAGTACGTGGTAGTGGATGCGTATGGACAGAAACAGCAACTCCGTGCAGTTGCGGGAATTTCTTTGGAAGGACCAAAGACAATTATGATTCAGCCTTGGGATAAATCGATCATGAATGCCATTGAGAAAGGATTGTCCGATGTAGACCTTGGGACATCGCCCGTGAATGATGGTCATGTCATTCGTATCAACCTTCCTCCAATGACAGAAGAAAGAAGAACTCAACTCAAAAAGGTTGTGCATCAACTTGCAGAAGAAGCACGCATTTCTATTCGTCAGCAGAGGCAAGCAGTCCAGGACAAAATCAAAGACGAGGAGAAAGATGAAGATACTCGTTTTACATTACAAGACCAATTGCAGAAGTCTGTTGAACAGGCGAACCAGAAAATTGAGGAAAGTATGAAAAAGAAAGTAGAAGAAATTATGACTGTATGATGGTTCTGTAGGTTCTGTATACTTGAGATATGCCACCTAGCATTGCCATCATTACGTTTCCTGGAAATAACTGCGAAGTGGAAACTAAGAGAGCTCTTGTGAGAGCTGGTATGAATGCTACGTATGTTCGCTGGAATGAGAAGCCAGAAACACTACTCAATTTTGATGCCTACTTTTTGCCAGGAGGATTTAGCTATGAAGACCGAGGAAGAGCAGGAATGATTGCAGCGAGGGATCCTCTTCTAGAAGTCATTCGTCACGAAGCAGCAAAGGGGAAACCAGTGATTGGTGTCTGCAATGGAGCACAGATTCTCATAGAATCTGGACTTGTTCCCAATGGAGATGGCTTGCAAATGAGCTTAGCGAGAAATCTTCTCGACGGGAGATCAACTGGCTTCTTAAGCGAATGGGTGTGGATCACTCCTACTTGTAAGCCAGAGAGATCTGCTGTTACAGATTGGGTGGGAGTAATGCATGTGCCAATTGCTCATGGAGAAGGTAGATTTACAACGAAAGACTTAGATCTTCTGGAGGAATTGAAACTAAACGATCAAATAGTGTTTCGCTATTGTGATGAAAATGGAACTACTTCAAATGACAAAACACCCAATGGATCAATCGATCAGATTGCAGGAATTTGCAATCTTTCTGGAAACGTCGTAGCACTCATGCCTCACCCAGAACGAACTCTCCATGGAGATCCATTTTTTGCATCTCTCGCAAAGTGGCTTTCATTGGAGCACCAACAGCAATTACCTCGGCAGGCAATGCAGACGCAAGGTAGTGAAGTGAAAGAATTACATGTCCCAAGTTCTTCTTCGGAAGTCTTCATCGATACCATCATCGTGAATAATGAAGAGCGAACGATCGAAAAAGCCTTGCAGAGAATACTTCCATCTTTACACCTACAACAGTTTCGTTACGTTCAACTGCAAAAAGAAAAACCAGAATCATTCTTGAGTCATCTTTCTCAATTCAATCCAAATAAAGAACGTGCATATGTACGACAAGGATCTTCGTTGTATCGCTGGAATGTAGACAGTAAGTCTTTGGAAGCGTCTGAATCTCTGTTTTCTGATCGTACTTCTATTTT
>CAZLFU010000050.1:0-7657 GCA_964558895.1 uncultured Candidatus Peribacteria bacterium | reverse complement strand
GAACACCTGCGAAGAGAAGGCTACGTACGACAACTCTTTGGACTCAGTCGTCCTGCAGTACTTGCACTCTGCGCAGTACTTGCACTCCTCTCAAGAGAGGAAGAGCTCTTCTGGCCGGGCACACCACTCATTCTCCTTACTGCACTCACAGGCCTGCAACTTGCGACAGGAAAACAACCCATGCCCGTCTGGACCCAAAAGGCAATCACCCTCATAGGAACAAGTCTGATACTCACTGCGATACTTCCATGGGTAATTTCGGATGCATTCTTGCCTGTCATTCCACTTTTACAATCTGTAGTGCTCCTCATAGCTTGGCTCGTTTTCCGCCCAGTTGATGCTGTACTCAAAAATCGCATCATGCGAAAAGCAAAGCAGTTACGAGAAGCTCACCCCGAGATGATCGTCATTGGTATAACAGGAAGTGTGGGAAAGACGACGACCAAAGAACTTCTCGCTCATATCCTCCAAGAGAGAAATATTCTGGTAACGCCTGCGCACATCAATACCGAGATGGGAGTTTCCAAATGGTTGATCCAGACCCTTCAGGAGAAAGCACAAACGCCAGAAATTCTCATCGTAGAAATGGGAGCGTACCGTATGGGAGAGATTGCTCTCCTCTGCGATATTGTCAGGCCAACCATCGGGATCATTACCTACATCGGCAAGCAACACGTTGGGCTTTTTGGTTCGCAAGAAGCTCTTTGCCAAGCCAAAGGAGAACTGGTGGAAGCGCTCCCAGAAGATGGCCTTGCCATTGTGAATGGCGACAATACTCTATGCATAGATCTTAAAGATCGTTGCTCCTGTCCTTTCCTTACTGTGGGGACTGGTGGCAAATTAGATCTGGAAGCATTTGATATCGAAGAAACTCCCAGTGGCCTCAAGTTTCGCGTGGAAGAGACAATGTACGATGTTCCCCTCCATGGAACACATAATATCACCAATCTCCTTCTCTCTATCGCTACTGCAAAGCATATTGGCGAAAAGGATGCAGTCATCGCTAAACACTTACGGTCATTTACCCTCCCTCACCGCACTTTTACGGTACGCAAGGAAAGTGGTGTAACTATTTTGGATGACACCTACAACGCAAGCCCCGAGAGTTTTCAAGCTGCGATCAACTGGGCAAAGGAGCAGCCAATAGAGCACAAAATACTTCTCACCAATGGTTTAATAGAACTGGGAGAAGAAGAGGATCGTATTCATGCAGAACTTGGAGCACTAGCATCTCTGGTGTTTGAACGCGTCATATTCCTGGATGCAAATTCCAGTAAAGCGTTTGCAAAAGGCTACGGAAAATGCGCCGAACAATTCTCCCAAAAAACGGAAAAAGTTCCTGTAGAATCACTCTTGGTGTGTATTGGACGCATGCCTCCTTCCAAAATCACTTCCCTGCTTCCATGAGCTTTTTCAAGCCTATCCACCACACATTTGGCCCCCATGTGACATGGCAGTACGTTCTGCTCTCTGCACTCATTGGAGTAGTGCCATGGAAGTGGAAGAATGGTGGTAGTACAGAGCAGCTACGCGAACATTTCTCGCGTGTGACAGAATTGGATGTATTTCTCTTTGGCAGCGGAAGAGATGGGCTTCTTGCATTGCTACAGTCTTTAGATCTTCAACAGGGCGATGAGATCATCATTCAAGGGTTTACGTGTATGGTACTTCCCAATGCCATTCACCAAGCTGGAGCAAAGGCAGTCTACTGTGATATCGACCCAGAGACTCTTAATGTGGATATAGAAGATCTCGTCGCGAAAATTACTCCACAAACGAGAGCGATTATCTGCCAACACACGTTTGGCATTCCTGCAGATATAGCAAAGCTACGAGAGCTCTGCGATCAGTATCAACTGGCACTCATAGAAGACTGTGCTCATATCATTCCCGATGCAAATGGACCAGAGAATGTAGGGCATCATGGAGACTTTGTGCTTTTGAGTTTTGGGAGAGACAAAGCACTCTCGGGTGTCGCAGGAGGAGCCATTCTCTCTCGTCACAGCTTCGTCTCTCAAAAACTAGCACTACAAGAGGAAAAAGCAGTTTCCTTCTCATTCTGGCACATCCTCGCACTCATTAAATACGCTCCAACGTACTTTGTCGCACGTCCGCTCTATGCCACTGGCATTGGCAAGGCACTTTTGGTACTGATGCGCTCACTCAAGCTACTTGTACCCGTACTCACAGAAGAAGAAAAACATGGCATCACCCCTTCCACTCTTCATACTTTGCCAAATGCATGTGCATTTTTGGTGCTCCAGGAATGGAAACATCTCAAATCCATCAACGATCATCGACGTGATCTGACAGATCTCTACCGTAGGGCTGCAGAGAGAAACCAGTGGCGATTTCCTTCTGCAATTCAAGCAGATATGCCACTGCAGAAGTTTCCTATCTTCGTAGAGAATGCAAACAATGTGAGAGAGGCACTACGTGAGAACAATATTCATCTACACGATGGTTGGACAGATAGCGTTGTATGTCCTCCATCGGTCAATCCTCTCATGACACACTACAAACCAGGTTCTGCTGCGCAGGCAGAGTATGTTGCCACACATATTCTCAGTCTTCCCACACATCCCACTATGACAGAGAAGCAAGCGAGGGAACTGGTTGAAGAATTACATAGCAAGATTAGAGTACTAGAATTAGAGTACTAGAATAATTGAGTACTAGTATTCTAGTACTCTAGTACTCATCAATTATCTCACTATCCAAGCCATCCATGAACGTCTTCTCCGCTACCAACGCTCAAGAGTGGGATTCCTTCCTTGGCTCGCAGCAATTCTCTCCCTTTCTCCAGAGTTGGACTATGGGAGATGTCTACGCATCTATAGGACAAGAACCTGTGCGACTCGCCTGTCACCACGATGGCAAACTGGTTGGTATCTGCCAGGGTATTTTTGTTCCAGCACGAAGAGGCAAACACATCGCGATACAGTATGGACCAATCACATCAAGCGATGATGCTGCGCAGCCACTACTCGATGCAATGAAAATGGAAGCACAAAAAAAGGGATGCACCTTCCTTCGAGTGAGCCCCTTTCATCCTGCATCTCAAGCTCTTTCCTCTCCTGGAAGCAAACCTGCCCCCATGCACTTACTTGCAGAACACTTGTGGTACGTACCACTTACAGCATCTCCATGGGAAACCAGTTCATCAAACGCGAAAGCACGTTCGGAAGAAGAGATACTCATGGCCATGAGAAAAACCACCAGAAATCTCGTCAGACGTGCAGAAAGAGACGGGGTAACTATCACTGCCTCCAAAGACCCAATCAATGACGTAGACGCATTTATACGTCTTCACGACGAAACTAGGAAACGTCACGGCTTCACCCCGTACTCCAATGCATTTTTTCGTGCTCAAGTGAAAGAATTTGCTCCTCGTAAGGAATGCACACTCTATCTCGCACACTTCAACGGAGAAGTGATCGCTGCATCCATCCATATGCACATGCACGGAGAAACCAGTTACCACCATGGAGCGAGTACACATGCACATGCAAAGATTCCTGCAAGTTATCTTCTACAGTGGACTGCCATCTGCGATGCACTCAAACGAGGAGATCACATCTATAACTTCTGGGGCATAGCACCAGAAGGAGCAAAGAATCATCCTTTTCAAGGGGTGACACTCTTCAAGACAGGATTTGGCGGTGAGCTCCTCAATCTCCAACACTGCTTTGATATTCCCCTCTCTCCTCTGTACCACGCTACACGGACTTTCGAGAATATTCGCAAGTGGCGACGAGGATTTTAACCAGCTACACTTTGTACATGCCAAAGAAAGACTCCCTGTCTACCAGTGACACCAAGCACCTCACCGTAGAGGATAAACTTGATTTCATCATCATGTATCTAGAGCGCATGGATAAGCGAGATCGTCTGCGCACCTGGGGGGGCTTTATACGTGGCCTGCTCGGACTCATTCCGCTTGCTATCATGCTTGCGAGCGTATGGTATTTGATCAATCACGGAGATGAATTCCTCCAGAAAATTACAGAACAAGCCGCAAGACAAGCTATGCAAGTAACTGGAGAAGCCGCAGGAAGTATGCAAATAGATCCAGGTTTGTTGAAGCAGTTGATGGGGCAGTAAACATAGGTTTAAGCCACTATAATTTTTCGTACAAAAATAATTTCCTACCTGGTGCCTCTCATAACGCTATCTTTAGAATTTCTTCAACAATTCAGAGAAAGTATAGTAAAGAGTGCACGCTTCGAGACGACCCAGTGATGTCATCCTGAGGAAGCCGAAACGGAGTGGAGGCTGTCTCGAAGGATGCCTCACTGGGTCTCTTCAGCATGACAATTTCATATCTGGAAAAGCCCTCACTCCCCATCTCCTTGAAACGAGATCGGGGCGGGAGTAAGAGCGTCTCAAAAATTTCAAGCTAAGATTGTCTACTCCCCCTTCACTAGTCCAAGAACATCTTCGTTTGTCATGCTCGCTGTCACGAGAATACTTGGAAGATTGAGGAATTGTGCACGTGTAAAGGTAGTCTCTGGTGCAGATCCAACTCCAAATAGGTAACCAGATTGTGCTGCAAGTTGTGCAACACGGTCGTTCACACCACCAATTGGATAGGCAAATGCAAAGACTGTCTTCTTGGTACTATCTTCCAAAATCTTTCTACTCTGCTGCATCTCTAGCTCTACCTGTGCATTGGTAAGAGAGCGTAAATCATCTCCAGAGTGGCTTCCAGACTGAAGATCATGACCATTGGCCATAAGTGTTTGAATCATCTGCTCTGTAATACCATCGATACCAAGGTGACGTGTTTCGAGAAAGAGTGAAGCCGAGACGCCACTGGCTCGCAACACATCGGAAACTTCTTTCACATTCTCTGGTGTAATACCCGAAACAGCCACAATGATAGTATTGGGGTTTACCCGCACATCACGTTCTTGCTGCTGCTCTAGCAAATTGGAGAAATCTCTCAGTGTCCACAGAGTAAATCCTGCATTTTTGAATGCATCCAAATGCTTCACCATTGCATCCATCATGCCATCTTGCACCAATTTGTAGTGGACAATAGGCAGCTTGAACGAACTCTGTCGCACAAGAAAATTTGGAAGAAATGGAGAGAGGTATTCTGCTGCAACGTACCCTTCTTTCCCATCGTAGGAAACTCTGGCCCATGCTCCATCTATGGTAATAGGTCTGATGATGGTCTGTCCTGGCAACTCTCCAATTTTTTCACTATTGGAATCTTGTGATTTGCGGATATTGAGGAAAGCAAAGTCAACGAAGTACTGCCCTTCAAATTTCTTTTTCTCTGCTGCAAGTTGATCTTCGGAAATCATCTTCGCAATGTATCTTGTTGTTACGTATCCAGTTCTCTCGCGAGAAAGCTCCACTTTTGCCCAAGCTGCATCGGAAAATTCTAGTACTTTCATTGCTGCACCTTTATCGAGACGATCGATTCCCTCTGCAGTGACCGCAGGCGCAGAGCGAACATTCAAAAATTCATTCGTCACACGATAGACATCTTCTTCGCTCGCACCAGGACCAGACCGAAGTGCATCGTATTTCGAAACAGCCGACAGATCTACCACTGGTTTCTGCTCTATCTCTTGCCCTTCCATCGTCAAACGTGGAGCAGAAGATAGTCCTCCACTGCCCACAACATCCAATGGATCCTCATCATCGCGTAATGCTTCTCGGAATTTTGCTATGTCTTGTTCCGTGAAAGAAAATTCATCGGTTGTACTCTCGGTTTCTGTGGAACGTGAGCAACCTGCAAAGAGAATTCCAAAGGAAGCAATAAGTAAAAATGCGACGAGTGGACGGGGAGAATGTTGACTAGTTCTGCGACGACGGTACGGTGCCATGGTAGAGCGAAAAGGAAAGAATTACATTTGATCGGGAACGCGGAGCGTTAAAATCTCCGCACCCGTTTTCAAAACCTCGGCTGTCGAGGAAGTGAGGGCAAGTCGTAAGGAGCGCGCTGGCTCATCTGCCTTGAGAATTGGTAGTTCGTTATAAAAGGCATTGAAATCCTGACACAGCTTGTGCAAATAATTGGCTAGCACATGCGGCATATGAGACTCTCGTGCCTCTGTAAGCGTCTGATCAAATTGAAGAAGTGTATTGAGAAGACCGCGCTCTTTTTCTTCCAATGACTCGATAGTCTCTGGAAAATCTACACGATCTACTTCTACCTTCCGAAGCACCGATCGCGCTCGTGCGTGCGTGTACTGCAAATAGGGAGCGCTATTTCCTTCGAAGCTGAGCATTTTATCCCAATCGAAGACTAGATCCATTTTGCGATTTTGACTTAAGACTCCGTATGCAAGAGATCCCAACCCCATCATGGATGCAAGCTCGCTTCTGTCATCTGTCTGAATACTCTCTCCATGTTCGTCGATTACTTTATCTGCACGCGCTACTGCCTCTTCCAGTACTTCCTCCAACTTCAACACAGATCCTTTGCGTGTACTCATCTTCCTATCTGCAAAACGCATACGTCCAAACAAAATATTTTCAAACTCTGGCAGATCCCAATCCAGCATGTTGCAGGTTTCTTCCAACTGCTCAAAGTGCAACTTCTGTGCGATATCCGTCACAATGAAAATCGCCTGTGGATGATAGGTATCCATACGATAACGCATCTGTGCAATATCACGCGTAGAGTAGAGCGTTGCGCCATCGCTCTTGCGAACCAGGTACGGAGGAAAATTGCATTCCTCGGGAAATTCTACAATGAGTGATCCACCTTCCCCTTCTGTAAACACACCCTTGCTGATGCCCTCCTCCAAAATTGGATCTATCTTATCTTGATAAAAACTTTCACCAATATCTGTATCAAACGATACATTTAAGCGGTGATACACCTTGGAAAGTGCTTCTTTGGTACTAGCGACAATCTCCTTCCAAAACTCCAAAAGTTCTTCGTCTCCCTGTTCGAGTCTGCGAAATGCCTCTCGACCCTGGTCTTCGAGTGTTGGATCATTTTCTACCTCATCGTGAAAACGAACGTAGAGCTCCAATAACTCGTCGATACTATAGCCAGATGCTGGTCTACCATCTCCCCACTTCTCCACCGCAACAGCAAGTTTGCCAAATTGCGTTCCCCAATCTCCCAAGTAATTCCACTTGATAGTGTTGTACCCTGCATGCTCGTAAAGATTGGCAATAGCCTGACCAATAAGTGTCGTAAGGAGATGATGCACTCCAAGAGGCTTAGCAATATTGGGCTGAGAGTACTCTACGATCACTGGAGCTTCTTTGGTGCGAGTGACACGTGCAGTACATGCTTCTCTTGTAGTATTGAGCTGGCGAAGAAGCGCATCACACGTAAACCAAATATTGATATAGCCAGGTCCTGCAATTTCGACCTTTTCGACATCTGGATGCTTTTCAAGATCCTTTAAAACAAGCTCTGCAATCTCGCGTGGAGCACGTCCAACCTGCTTGGAAATCTGCAACGCAACCGCAGTTGCAATGTCTCCAAATTCACTTTCTTGTGGTCGTTGCCAAGTTATCGAAACATCGTTTAATTTAAACTCCTTCATTAGGGTTTTGCGGGCCACCTCAGATAACTGTTCGTACATGACAAGAAAATAAGAAGGATTGAACTCGAGGAGTGAACAAAGGAACTACTCAGAGAACGCTGCAAATGTACCACCAAAGATTGTCATTACCACTT
>CAZLFU010000049.1:0-7999 GCA_964558895.1 uncultured Candidatus Peribacteria bacterium | reverse complement strand
TTAGTTAAAAAAGGATGAGCCCTAGAAATAGCCTTTATCTACAGTATTTTGCAGTTTATGAAATGAACAATTAATGTAGTCAAATATTACTGGACAACACATTTGTCATCAGTACACTGCCCGTACCTTATGAAAAGCCTTATTATAGAAGACGTGAAACACATTCAGTATAGTGCTTCATTCCCGCATGTAATCATGCATGCGCTCCTCATCACCTTCCTCTCCCTGACGATGGTGATGACCCTTCCGACTCTTGGCTAAAGAATCGTAAGTGGAATGTCGACTGCCGCCTCACCTGCAAGGGTGAACACTACTCCCCTCTCGAAGATTCCTTCGGAGGTCAAAGGGGTTTGTTAAAGCTTCTGTAGTATTACGTCACTCTACTTAGAAGATTCTGCAACCATTCAATTACCATTGGACAGAAGATTTTTTCTGTATACACTTTGACCAGTGAATAGCGCATACATCCTCAACTACTCTCCATGTTCCTCCTGCTCCTCCGAGCAGAGGGCATAAGGTAATGAAGTAGTTGGATCAAAAGAACCTAATGCTCTCTCCGTAACTCGAGAGGTTTTTTTATATATATTCCTCGTCAACTATGACAGCATTGCACATTCCAAACAGAGAAGCAGCAATAGGTGAAGACATGCAAACTACTTCAACTGAGAAACCTGAGGTTTGTAAAAGAATTATCGCAAACTATGTTGAAAATGGTATTCATACCATAATTGTAGAATGCAAAAGCGAATATAGGCGTTGGGTATTCATGGAATCGACAGACGCTAATGGGCAAGTAAAGGTGGAGCTATTTCCGAATATTGAGTACTACGCTCCTAGCGCTGACGAGTCTTCAGAGTCCCCTCTGCGACCTGCTCGCCAGGATCTGGATTTCCATCGTCTCGCTCCAAGGTAATCATAACCTGCTCATAAGAACGAAGATCTTCCATTGTCTCAAACCGCAAATTGTGCCGGACATCCCCAGTAGGACTGCGAAGATGTCCTGTACTAATTGGATCACTTCCTTCTTGTACGAGCCATCCTTCGTAAAAATATCCATCTGACGCCTGTTGAACATTGAGCTGAATGGTGTGAATGTAAGTTCCTCCATCGAAATAGTGCGATTGTCCAACTCCATTTGCGTTGTAGTCATTTACACCCGAAAGAGCAGCAATACTAAGATAAACCTCCTCGCCCCACACAGGATCTTGCACCTTCCCATTTACTGGAACAGGTTGGGTTACAATGGCAGTGCCAATTCCTTCATCATCTTTTACTGTAACGCTATTTGAACGGCTACAGGAAGCCGTAATTAGCAAAAGAGGGAGTAGAGTGATAAGTATTTTCATGCTTGGAATATACCATATTTCATTGAGTTTTTTCACAAATTTTGGTAGAATTATCACATAAGTAAAGATCATTTAGATGACGGCGCAGTAAATTCTTCTGGAGAGGAAATGGCCCCTTTTGAGGGAACTGATTTGTATGTAAGAAGCCTTGGTGATGCTTACCGGCTACTCGCAATAGAAACGCTCAAGCATGAAGGTGAAAAGGTTTCTCCAGATACTATTGAAGCGTATGCTTACGCGATTCGCGACAGTGGACGTACAGAAGAGCAAGTTATTAGAGATTTGAAGGGGTTTGGAATACCATTAGATCAAATGCGAGAAATGGGATATAAAGCGTTACTGAATGATATCGACCCCAAGAAAATGAATGGCATGATGCTGCCTAAATCACCACAAATATCCAGGTGAACGAGATTCTATTCTTTCTCGTTCCTTCCTCGCATGAAAATCAACCCTTGCAGCTAGCACATAATAACTTGGTGCTTCATCTGGATAGAGTTTTGCAAAGAGCTCTAGCATCTCTATCACGGTTTCTACATTTGGAGAGAGCGCAATGAAGTGAGTATTACTTTCTATGGCATCTGCATATTTCGAAAGTAGTGTGACAAATTCAGCGTGTTTAGCATCCAACTCATCTCTTCTGTTCGCAGCAAGAAGCGCCTTGGTATAGCCTAAAGTAATTCCAATATCGTTGTAACGTCCTAAGGAATACGCACGTTCATAGAGTGGCAATGCAGCGTCATAGTTTCCTCTTGCCACTTCCACCTCTGCTTCCTGTTTCCATAACCTCAAATCTTCCGAGTTTTGCAGTGCATAATCACTGAGAGATTTGGAGGCTGCTTCTGTATTCCCCTTCTCGAGAAATAACTTTGCTCTGCTTAAGTGTAAGTCTCTACTAAAGAGTTCAAGCTGAGACCATTTGTACCAAACAAGCGCAGCAGATACATCTCCTCTCGTCTCTGCATGGCGTCCAAAGGAAGACAATATAAGGAAGCCTCCTTCCCATACTGCAACGAGCATCATGGAAGACACCAAACTTATTTCCACAAATTGAATAAATTTTGTATTCAGTTTTTTGCTTTTATAAGAGGCTTCTTTTGAGAATAGCACTGCCAGTACTAACCAGAATGGAAGTGCAATTCCTACAAATTGTAGATTGAAATCGATCAAATTATGCGCAAGTACGCCCGCTAGTGAAACAAGAAGAAATGCAGAAAAGGGAATGATAGTTTTCTCTTCCTCAATTATACAAGCTTTACGAAGTGCCAGTGCAAGAACAGAGACAACGAGAATCGCAAAGAAGACTGCTGCAGGCAGACCTCGTTCCATGGCAAATTTGAGAAATACATTATGTGGATGATCGGATGTTCTTAAGATCCCATCTTGGAATCTTGTTTGAACAAAACGGAAACTGTAGGGACCCCATCCAAGTAATGGCTTCTCTTTTGCGAGAGCAGTTGCCTGTGACCAAAATGCTGCTCGTTCGGAAACAGAAGATAATCCCTCTGCAGATTGAAATGAAACCTTGTCCGATACAGATTGCACATCATAGTACTGAGTACGCACGCCATTGATCAACGCAAAAAAACCGAAGCCTACCAAGAAGACTATGAGAAGTCCCGTAGCAATATGTTTCCACGGAGCATTTGTTTTCACTCTCAGGAATAAAATCATTCCAAGTAAGGCAATTTGTCCGCTCAAAGCGATCATTGCTCCACGCGAATAGCTAAGGAGAAGACACGAAAGCAGCAACCCGAGTATCACCAATCGCATCAAAAAACTGAGAGGTCTCTTGGAAGTAAGCACTGGCCAAGCCACGAGAGGCCATGAGAGCAACAAAAACTGTGCCCAGGCATTTGGCCAGTAATCCGTATGAAAACGGTAATCAAAAAAAGTACCAACAAAGCGATTCACTGGCTGGAGCACATACACCAAGATGCCAATGCCACATGCAAGCAGGGCTGCTATCCCAATAGCTATGAGAATATTTCTTCGTACACTGGGGTTCTTCGAACGAATCACCCAGAAGAAGAGGAGCCCTAGAGAAGTGGCTCTCAAGACCTCATCCAACCCATAGTTTTGTGTTGTCGAAAATCCAAAACTCAAGAGTGTCCACACAATAAAGAACATGACAACAATCCAAAGCCAAGCGGGAACAGTGTCTTCTTCTGGTCTGTCCCACCAGTACAAAAGTAGAGTCAAAAACGTGATACCAACCAGAAGCCATGTGGCCTCCAAGCTCTTGCCACCACGCCAGAGAATAGCAAAGACAACAAAGGCAGGAACAGCCCAGTTGCAGAGCAATGCATAGAATTCTTTTGTACTTCTAGGGTATGCAATTATCATGAGTATAGAGAATGACACAGATTTTGCCACATGTGGGAATCTGCAAATGGTGATGCAAGTATGTTTCTGGAGGCAAGTACTACTTTATACAAACGTGGCCATAGACATGATTACCACCACGATAAAGAGTCCGAGAAACAGAAACGTACCGACGAGTCCCAATGTAACAAAGACAAAGCGTTTTTTAGGATCCCCTTGAATAAGTGGATCAAACACTGTCTCGAAAAACGCACTAAATGCAGCAATAAGTTCAGTCATAGGATTATATTGCATCACAACATGTCTCTCTCTGTCCACCAAGCAGGATTGCAGTTCGCTTGTGGAGATGTAGAATGCACATACTTGATTGTTACTTCCATGAAGGCAATCTTACTTTTTTACAGTTATGACTGATCTTATTTTTCCAGTTGTAGACGGGCTCTCCGTCCTTACTCTCATCGGAGATATTCTCATATTTGCATTGTTGCTCTCGCTCGTAACAGAGAAAATGACAAAAAAACCAACGATTCTTTCTCTGTTTATTACTCACTACACACTCGTCTTAATGCTGCTCGTTGCGCTCATCGCAACAGGTGGAAGTTTATTCCTTTCGGAAATTGCAGGTTGGGTTCCCTGTAAAGATTGTTGGCTACAAAGAATCTTCATGTATCCACAAGTCATCTTGATAGGAATTGCCATCTGGCAACGTGATCGAACTATCGCTAGATACATACTTGCTCTCTGCATCATTGGTATGTTTATTTCAATCGAGCATTATAGTGAACAAATACAAGCAACCTTTTTTGCATCTCCAACAGATGCATTGGAACCATGCGATGCAAGTGGAGTTTCCTGCGCAAAGGTCTACACTTTCCGCTTTGGATATATCACCATCCCCATGATGGCATTCACAGCATTTGCACTCAATGCTCTCGGTGCGCTCAGCTTGATACGAAGCAATACAAAGCGAAAAAAATAAGGCGAGAAGTTGTGAATCATTGTAAAAAGTCGTAGTCTGTGTACATGGATAAAGTTGTACACTTTGAATTGCCTGTTGATGACCTGGAACGTGCGAGAGAATTTTATGGTTCTATTTTTGGATGGAGCTTACAAGATTGGCCTATGCCAGATGGATCTACCTATATTGGTGTGCATACCACACCTATCGATGAAGAAACTCACCAGCCACTGGAACCAGGAGGTATCAACGGAGGTATCATGAAACGTAATGAAATGGCAACGGCTCCCATCTTTGCTATCAATGTTGCATCGATTGATGAGAAAGTAAAAAAGATTGAGGAAGCAGGTGGCACTGTCGTAATGCCAAAAGTCGATATGATGGGTATGGGATTTTATGCCTACATTAGGGACCCAGATGGAAATGTAGTGGGATTGTGGGAGGATAAGAAATAAAAAAGATCCAAAAAACTATTGCGCTAGAGCCTCCTCAGGCTCGTGCAACGTTTGCATGAGGGAATGATGAACGGAATTTTGATACAATTCAATAAGAGCTTCCAGCTTGTCATTTGCTTCTGTAGAAGAAAAGGAAACATGGGTAGAACTCAATAGTATGGAAGTTTCACTAATTTTAGTTCCATCCTCGTCTTCAACTTCTATCTGCACAGAACCATCTTCCAAGCGGTGTTCAATTATAGAAGATTTTGGATATGCTCTTTTGGTATTTTGTATAAAAGCAGCCACTCTTTCTTCAATTGTTTCAGAATCTTTAACCTTTTGAATTACAGACACACGATCAGTACCAGAAAACTGTATCGAAGCACAATATTCACCATTTTCGTAGATGTCCCTGATCCATTCACTTTTAGTATTTGAAGGCATTACTTGCAATGTATCTGATTGAGCTTCTGCAAACTCTTGCATTAGCAATTTAATTCTTTGTTTCTCTTTACTCGTATTACGAATAATCTCTGTTATCATTGCTGCCGGCACTGCCGTTGCACCAGCTACTGTTAAAAAACCCATTCCTTTCAGGAAACCTCTTCTATCCATTCCTGCCGGTGATGTGATGTCATTTTTTTCCATAATGGCTCAGTGTTTAAAACCCTACAAAAAAAGTCAAGGGTGGAAAAACGGTTTTTATCAGGGTTGAGCAAATCACAAAACCGTCCTCACATCATGCAAAATGTATCTTGTATCAATATCTTTAAAACCTCTGTTAAAGATTGTTTGTGAACCCAGAATATTCTTACCTACGAATTGCCTCTGTACTACATGTGCGACGAGGCTTGTATGGGAATGGGATTTTATGCGTACGTGAAGACCTTCATCAAAATATAGTTGGATTGTGGAGGATACAAAATAACTATGTTTTCAGCTTTGAGGGCACATTAGGCCATCCATTCCACGGATACGAGTTGTAAAACATTGAATTTCTCCATTAAGGAGTATCTGATACTTATGCAAATACCATGCATTTACGTACGGGATTTTCTCAATATCAACAACGCGTTGGATAAGTTCAGCCATTTCCTCGGGATCAACGTATCGAGATAGATTATCCAAACTATCTATGGTTTTCCAAACACCTTTTGCTGGCGCATTATCTGGATACCTCCATTTTCTGTATGCTCGCTTGAATGTATTGACTACCATCCCAACATTACCAAATTCTGAGATTTCCCTCTCTCTTCTTTTTTTCTCCTCCCGTTTCATAATTAACATGCGCATTTCTATGTTTTCAGCTTCATTCATTGGTGAATGATACAAATCAGCATGTTAAAAACAATATTTTTGCTATCAATTTAGAGATGTAGAGTAATTTTTCGATCTCTAATACTGTGATTCTTTTACTACAATGGTTAAAAATTCTTGAAATAATCTTTAATCTTCATCAAAAAAACCAGACTCATATACTTCTGATGCTATTTTGTATATAGATGCAATTGCATCCCTCAAATTTTTTTTAATACTAGGATCACATCCTAAACCATCGATCTTGTAACCAAATTTGTCTGGATGAAAAAATACAACAAGTTGTTTAACATCTTTTTTTGTTAATCGATTTTCATCATCCCTCTTCATTACTCCATGAAGTAGATATACAGTCATCATGTCTACCAATTCTTTTATGGATTTTGGACCCTGTGGCCCGCCTACGTCGCGAGTTACAATACGAACAAAAGCATCTGCGCCTGGCGATTTTGCTACAAGATCTTTTGAACTTATAGCCTCAGTGAGTAAATGGGACATATGTTGAGACATGTTCTCTATTTCTTCAGCTAGTGCGTTGTACAAATCACTAAAAGTAGTATTTTTACTCGCATTGAGAATAATTTGATGTACCTGCTTTTCTAAGACTTCTAGTAGTTCCACACGAACATGATAGGAATAAAGCTCAAGAGCTATACTACCAAGCAATGCTGATGTTCTTCTTTCAAGTTCATCTGGACGTTCAATAGAAACAGATAGAGTAGATTGATCTGTTAAGCAGTTTTGATACTGCATGATATGAGTCTTCAATGCGGACTCCAATTGCAAACGATAAGAAGTCATAACAATCATCCACGCACCAACAATTTTTAAAGATTCTGCTCGTGCCTCAAGCTCTTCAAAGGAGGCGATAAGTTCACTAATTGTTTTTCCATGAAATTGTTTTGCTACTGGTTTTTCTGCTTTTTTAGTATTCAGATCATCTCTCATGCGCTCCATTGGAGTCTTTTCACGCACTGGTTCTACTGGTCTATCAAATGATTCACCACCCATTACCTTACTCCAGATTGATCGAATGTTCATTTCGAGATCATGTAATTTCTGCTGAATGATTGCTGCATTTCTCTCTTGTTCTGTGGCTTTTTCTGGATCTATTACACTTTCTAATTTAGGTTGTTCTCCTTTTATTTTCCCAAACTGTTCATCAATTTCTTGTAGCTGTTCTTCTGCTCCACGTATCTGTCGTTGAAGTTCTTCGCTCTGTATTACTAAACTTTGAAGCCTTGTTCGAATTTCTCGGTAGCGCCGTTTTAGTTCTGTATAGCGCTCCCTTAAATCTTCTTTTATATCCACTCCTTCAACAGCTTCGCCAATTGCTTTATAACCCTCTGACATACTATGTGTTATAGCGTATTTGACCATTCAAAGACAACTACCTAGGTACCTGGGGAGCACAATAAAGATTGCTCCCCATGAGTAGATTGTATATGGCTTGCCATGAGCTCCACATGAGCGGGGCGAATGGTGCCCAGAAGAGGACTCGAACCTCCACAAGATTGCTCTCACACGCTCCTGAAGCGTGCGCGTCTACCAATTCCGCCATCTGGGCATTTATGAAGTTTTAAAGATCAAAAGCACATACATATTTACTAAGGAGT
>CAZLFU010000048.1:0-8001 GCA_964558895.1 uncultured Candidatus Peribacteria bacterium | reverse complement strand
ATCTAGAAGTCATCATAGGGCTAGAGGTACATGCTCAAATGAGCACCAAAACCAAGATGTTCTGCGCTTGTGATAACGATGCATTCGGCAAAGAGCCCAATACCACCGTATGTCCCGTGTGTATGGGACATCCTGGCACTCTCCCTGTACCCAACGGAGAAGCAGTACAGAAGGCTCTCAAAGCCTCGCTTGCATTAGAGGCTACTATCAATCCTTCGTGCCACTTTGACCGCAAGCACTACTTTTATCCAGATCTTCCATCTGGCTTCCAAATTTCGCAGTACGACTTCCCTCTCTCGAGCCACGGCAAGGTGCAGTACGATGTCTTGGACAATAGTGGTAATACAGTAGAAGCAAAGACCTGCAGAATTACAAGATTGCATATGGAAAATGATGCAGGAAAGCTTACACATCGTGGTAGTACCACTCTCTGCGATTACAACAGAGCAGGGACACCACTGATGGAAATTGTGACAGAACCAGATCTCCGTAGTAGCAAAGAGGCAGTTTCTTTTGTGCAGGAACTACGGAGGATTTTAATCGCAGTAGGCTCCAGCGAAGCAGACATGTTCAAAGGAATGATGCGCTTCGATGCTTCTCTTTCTCTGCGAGAAAAGGGATCGGACAAGCTCAATCCTCGTAGCGAAATCAAAAATCTCAATTCCTTTAAATCCCTAGAAAAAGCATTGGAATATGAGGAGCGAAGACTGCGAAAGCTTTGGGATGAAAGCGGAGGACCACTGCCAAATGACATCACTGTAGGATGGATGGACGATGCAGAAAAAACCAGAATGCTCCGCGACAAAGAATCTGCAGATGATTATCGATACTTCCCCGAGCCAGATATTCCACCACTGGAATTTGATGAGGAGTTTATAGAACAAGTTCGCAAAGAATTACCTGCTCTCCCTCGAGCACTCAAAGACAGATACATCCAACTTGGCTTGGATGAGAAGCAAACGACACAATTGGTAGATCAACCTGCTCTACGTTCTATTTTTGATGCTATTCACAAAAAGACGGATGACGCTAAGCGCGCATCGAGCTTGGTACTCACACAACTGCTTGGCTTCCTCAATGCGCACGAAAAAGACATTGTAGAAGGCCCAAATGCAGAAGCTATGCTAGAGCTAGTCTCCAAAATTGATGAAGGTGTCATTTCTGCCAATGCAGGAAAAGAAGTACTGGAAAAGATGGTGAGTACAGGAAAGTCTGCAGAAGAGATTATAGAAGCAGAAGGCATGCAGCAGATCTCGGATGACAGCGCAATTGAGGAGCTTGTAGAGAAGGCAATCGAAGCCAATCCACAGGCAGTCGAATCCTTTAAAGCAGGAAAAGAGCAGGCTCTTGGAGCGATTGTTGGTTGGGTCATGAAGGAATCAAAAGGACAGGCAAACCCAGCACTTGTGAACAAAATCTTGAGGGAGAAGTTGTAATACACTTCGATGATATAGTTCCGATTTAGATGGACAGAATGTAAAGTAAAATATACTTTGTGGTCTTCGTATGGACAAAAAGGCACAGAGACAGGCTGCAAGAGATAATTTCATCACGATGTATTGCACACATCAACATCCAGATCGCGAAGATGTCGAAAGGGTCATTCATGAATCACAATTCACTGATTTTAGAAATTCTTTTGCGCAATTTTGGAGTGAAGCAGCTCTATTACATAATAAACGATTAGAAGTAATCAAAATCATCTCCGATTATATTCGAGGTGGTATTCTGCTAGATCTAGGAGGAGGATCGTTATCCCGCATGGCTTCTGTTGCAGAAGAATGTGGTGTACAAACATATGTGAATATCGACGAACAACAAGAATCACAAGTTTTCTTTCCTACCACAGGTAATATGGACGTTGTCTATCTAGAAGGTGATATGCTCCGCACGATAAGCAGTATAAGAGACGCTTGTGCGCACATTACTGTAAATGCAATTAATCATGAAATCGCCTTTGATAAAAAACATAGAAATGATCCATCACATAAGCATCAATATCATCAAAAGCTTGCTAGAGAAGTTATTCGCGTCCTTCAACCAGATGGCTTGGTATTTGGTATTAATGCAGATGCTTCTCAATACTTCCAGAAACTAGGCTTAGAACCTGTTTCACTTCCACTTTTAGCAAACACTGGAACAAAGGGCAGTATCTTCGCATACACGAAAAAGAGACAAACTTGGTTTGACCACATCAAAGAAAAATTACTCCGCTCGTGACATATACACCCCTGTATCCGTATTCACTTTGAGAATATCACCCTCCTGCACAAACAGAGGAACGCTGATGGTAAGGCCAGATTCTAATGTTGCAGGTTTTGTTCCACCGGTTGCTGTATCCCCTTTTACACCTGGTGTTGTTTCCATCACCTTCAAGTTCACTGTGGATGGCAGCTGTACACCAATGGGCTTTTCTTCGAAAACCAACGTATCAATCTCCTGACCATCTACCAAATACTGTGCTGCATCTCCCACAGTTTCATCAGTCAAATCAAACTGGTCGTAGGTTTGCAAATCCATGAATGTGTAGGTTCCTCCGCCACCATACAAGTACTGCACCTTGCGGTATCCAACATCTGCAGGCTCAATTTTTTCACTTCCTTGGAACGTTCGCTGAATCACAGCACCAGATTTCAAGTTCTTCATCTTCGTCGCCATTACACCGCCCTGTCTGGCAGACTTACTAAACTGAGACCACGTAATAATGTATGGATCTCCATCTACTACGACTGCTCTGCCAGGCTTTAAATCTGCAATAACGTACATGGCAATAGTCTGCTGAGGCGGTACAAAACAGTCAAGATGGGAAGGAGAGAAAGTCGAGAAATTCTAGACAGTCTCCACTGCGTTTGGGCTTCCTCAGGATAACAAGTACTCTAAAAAAACCTAAAACTTAAACCCACACTCCTCGATGTAATAGAGGTTATAACGTTTCTGCAGCCTGATTCCATCGAGCCTTCACAAGCTCTTTACGAACACGATCTGGGAAGTTTTCTGGCCCCTCTGGCAAAGCTGTATAGAGTCTTCGGAGAATACGACCTCTGTCAGGATTGTTCACAAGTGCATTGACTTCGTATGTGTACTGATTCACACGGGATTGCTGCATATTGTACACGAAGATACGATCGCGAATTTTCTGCACAATTTCCATAATTTCTTCTTCGGTGAGTGCAACCTGCTGCTTTACTGTAGAAGATGGCAAGTACGATGCAATTTGCTCCAATGTATCTGGATCAACTTCGGAAGCATCGAGTGTGGCTACTTCGGTTGCAATTTGCTCCAAAATAACATGTGCTTCTTTGCGAATGATATCTTTGAAGTTCGCTGTGTCATCTTCGAGTAATGCTAGGTATGGCTGAATATCTTTCCATACCTGCATGGCAACAATTGGGTCACCATCTGCAATTTGCTCGGAGAAGCTAGTGAGTGTATCCATGAGTAAGATGCCCTGTGCTTCTCTCATGTCTCCTACTCCCTTTGGAAGAGCAGCACTGGTTTCCAGAATAGTCTTTTTGAGGAGATACGATGGATCTCCAGGAAGCGCAGCCACAATACCTGCGCTCTGCTCGGAAACTTTTTGACGCAACAAGAACTGAGCCAAGCTTGCATCACCAGACCCTGTTGCAAGTGCAAGCAGAGTTCGCTGGTACTCGTGCAAAGCTTCTGATGCTTCTTCGTTATCATTTTCATCCAACAAAAGTGATGCTGCCTCGTTGAGACGAGTGTCTGCCTGCGCAAGCTGCTTCTCTACCTTCGTCTGCTCATCGAGCGTGAGAAGTACATCTATCTTCTCGGCTACACGCTTCACAGGATAGAACGAAGATGTAGGAAGAATACCTGCTCGTGCAGCTCGCCTCTCCTGTTGTAACTGTGCAACTTCACGACGGTGCACTGCATCTCTATCGAGGTTTTGCGTGACCCACTTCTGGTCGTAATCCTTGGCAAGAATTTTCTTTACGAGCGGAATGTTTCCCTCCCACAACTCCATTCTCTCCCCCGCAACCAGTGCCAAATCTTGTCCATCACGAGTAACAACTACACTACGATTCCATACACGAACATCGACAAGGTCATCCTCGACTATGGAAACGCTTCCATCATGGACAGTAACAAACCCATATGTCGTAGCAACGGTAAGACCTCGAAGTGTCGCAGGGATCAATCCTTGTACCCAGAGCTCTCCTGTAAAGAGCGTAAGTGTTGGAAGAAGCTCCGAAGCAGGAGCAAACCGCTTATCTGTATCATGTAATTCAATAGTTGTATTTGGCGCCAAGCGAACCACTGCATCATCGTGAAAGAGAATACTCGCCTCGCTCTCACCTGTGCGCAGCATCATACCTGGTCGCAGAGTGAATTCTCCTTCCACTGGCTGCCACAAGCCGGCAATCGATACAGACACATCTCCAATAGTAGGCATCAAAATAACGGAGGAATCTGCAATGGTAGGCGAAGCAATAAAGAGCATAGGACTTGTGCGTACCACCAATGCAACGAGCACAAATGCCGCCACCCATTTCACACGTCTGTATCCCAAATGTGTAGCATGTGCAGGTTGTAAGCGAAGCATCACTTGCTGCTTGAGAGCACTCCGTACATCGATAGATGGCGATATTAGTTGTTTGAGGAACTCCAAAAGCGAAGGCACAATGCGAGATGTAAGGGAAGAAAGCACGCGATTCCATACGCTCATGCGTACAGCAGGTGTTGGCTCGAGTGCATCACGTACACGACGCATGAATGCATCGTTGGAAATACTGGACTGGAGACGACGCGCAATACGTGCCTGCACTTCTCTCTCTGGAGAAAGATCTTTTTTGAGCCTGCGGAGTAGCGGTTCCAAAGCCATGAATTCAGTAGTTAAAACGAGGGAAGAGGCCTTCTGTTACAGAAAAACTGATAATTTACGTTGCGGAATGATCCTGAATGTCTGGTGGAAGAAGTGCTTCTAATTTCTTGAGGGCGCGGAACTTCAAAATTCGTACCGTACCCTCGCGTATACGCAAGATTCTTGCAATTTCGTCGTGTGGCAAATCTGCCATATAGAAGAGCACCAAGATTTCCTGGTACTTCTTGGGCATCTGCTTGAGGGCGTCTCGCACGCTTTTTAACAAATATTGCCGTTCTAAGCCAGATTCTGCACGATTGAGCTCATCTGGATCGACCAATTCTTCGGAAACTTCATCAAAATGTCTCTGCGTGCGGTATAAATCGATCACTTTGTGTCTCGCAATACGGAATAACCACGCTCCAAATGGTACATTGGCTCGAGCGCTATAAGAATGTAACTTCTCCCAGCCTTGCACAAAAATATCTGCCACCACATCTTCTACGAGATCGGAGGGGAGACGGAAGGAAACGTATCGGTAAATAGAGGCAAAGAAATGGTCGTAAACCTTGCCATACGCATCCGTATCGCCATTTTGCGCTTTCTCTACAAGCAGCTGAATCCCCTCATTGGTAAGTGGCCTCGAGGTCATGAGAGCTGGAGTATAACGATGAATACGGAAATTAGCAGTAAATCGCTCTCTTTTCACTCCCACTCAATTGTTCCAGGCGGCTTGCTGGTGAGATCAAAAAAGACTGCATCAATGCCATCAAGAGCAAGAATACGATCAGTCATCTTCTGCAAAACAGGTTCTGGCAAAGCAACTGCATTAGCTGTCATAGCATCGGTAGATTCTATAGGCCTTAGTACAATGGACTGACTTCCGCTTCGCTCTCCAAATGGAAGGAGGACCACTGGGAATTGCCAGATAGATTGATAAAGCTCTGCCCTTCGCATTTCTTCATCCACAATTGCATCTGCTTCTCGCAGTAGATCCGCTCGCTCTCGTGTGAGGTATCCCGGAGTAAATACAGGTTCAAAAGGTTGTGTATGAGAAGTACAAAGAAGCACTCGATTGAGTGTGGGTTCCTTGTTGGGAATATCTGTAGCAAGTTTGTAGTGCTCTTCTGTAATGCTGCAAGGCTTCTCAGAAAAAATTGCAATGGCATGTCTGTATGTTCGTCCATCACCTTGAACACCAACACTCTTCACGGGAAAAACAACATTAGAAATTTCAAATTTAAAATTAAAAATTTCTAATGTATCTGGATGATCTGCACACAATATTCTCACTCCTAGTCCCGGACCCGGAAACGGGTGTCTCCAGACAAGATCATGTGGTAAGCCCAACTCTTCTCCAAGAGTTCGCACTTCATCTTTGTACAAATCTTTGAGAGGCTCTATGACCAAACCTGCATCAATCATTTTCTGCACTGCTTCCACGCGATTGTGGTGCGTCTTAATTTGATCTGCATGCTTGGTTCCGCCAGTTTCGATGGTATCTGGATAGATAGTCCCCTGTCCCAGCACCCATCCATCATCCATCTTCAAGTTCATACTTTCGCTCACACGCTTCTGCACAGCAAGAAATGTATCACCGATAATTTTTCGCTTTTCTTCTGGTTCGTACACTTCTTTCAGATTTGCAAAAAATTCTTCGGATGCATCTTCGACATGCAAATTGTGAAACCCGAGTGGTGCAAAGGCATCTTTGATATTCTTCACCTCATCTTTACGCATCAAACCTGTATCGACCAATAAACCCTGTACGCGATCTACACCGAGCACCTTATTGAGCAACGTAAATGCAACGGTGGAATCTACCCCACCCGATACCAACATAAATACTTTTTTATCCCCAACTTCTTCCAAAATTTGATCTCCAACATGTTGCGCATAACTCTCGATAGACCAAGGCTTGGTTGCACAGAGATTCACAAAATTTCTGAGGATCTTCTCCCCACATTGTGTGTGTGTGACCTCTGGATGGAACTGTACTGCAAAGAATTTTCTCTCTGCATCTGCAAAAGCTGCATTGGCACACGCATCGGATGTTGCAATTCTCTGGAAGCCTTCTGGCAGCGCAGTCGCCTCATCTCCATGCGACATCCACACTGTTAATGCTTCTGGGCAATCATCAAGTAGATTCTGCATTCTGGATTCCAGATTCATAATTCTAATCTCCGTCCTTCCATATTCCTTCACATGCCCTTGGCTCACTGTGCCTCCCAACGCCTGTGTCATCCAATGTAATCCATAGCAAATTCCAAGTACTGGCACGCCAAGTTCGAAAATTTGTGGATCTCCTTGGGGACTCGCAGGATCGTACACACTCTGTGGTCCACCGGAAAGAATGATGCCTGCTACCCCCCTCAACTCCTCTGCAGGAGTCTCTACTGGCAAAATTTCTGCATAGACGCCAAAACGACGCACGCGACTAGCAATGAGGTGAGCATATTGTCCTCCGAAATCGAGTACGACGATGGAACCAGTCTTTTCCATGCGTACAGTGTACTGACCCGACTTCGGGAACGCGAGTGCTTGACTTTGAGTTTCTCGTAGTATGCAATGCCTCACTATGAGTACAGAAGAAATACCATCCGATACTCCACTGCTTGATCAAGTAGAAGCTGCCCTGCATGAGCTGGAGACAGCAATACAAACAGCGGAAAATATACAAGTTCTCAAAGATGCAATACTCACAATTCATCACAAAGTTGAAGGGTTTAGGAGGGAAATTTCGGAAGCATTGCAGTCCTCTTACGA
Organism: uncultured Candidatus Peribacteria bacterium; assembly: GCA_964558895.1. GTDB lineage: Bacteria > Patescibacteriota > Gracilibacteria > Peribacterales > Peribacteraceae > CAZLFU01. The sequence continues at coordinate 410 of CAZLFU010000048.1, read as the reverse complement.
CGAGGCGGGTACACAAATTGAATCGAGAGAATATCTTCAAAACAGGTTTCGTTCACTCACAACATTAAAAACGTTAGGTGATAAAACTTTCGAGCAAACTATTACTTACTGGAGAATATTATTGAAGATGCGTTTTGTTTTGGTGCAAGACAATGACCCTCTTTCTCTACCAGCAATACCAGTAAGTCTTGCAGATGATCCAAGGGGTACCGAACCAGATGATAGTGATGATTCTGAATCAGTGTGGGAAATCCCTGACGATGACGTTCCACTATCGGATTCAGTTCTATAAACCTCCTCAACATTGTATGACAGTAGAATCAAAAAAAGGAGGCTTCAATACATCTTTAGATTCCTTAATCCAAAGAGTAAATGACACAATGAGACAATTGAATGATATACCACGGTTA
>CAZLFU010000047.1:7036-8137 GCA_964558895.1 uncultured Candidatus Peribacteria bacterium | reverse complement strand
CTTAAGCGACTGTTTTCTTTCTCCACTTTCTTTTGCGTCAAAAGAAAGTGGAAAGTATTACACTCCATGAATCAAGTGAATCCTGTATACTCTCACCATGTTTTCTATCCATACAAATGTCTCCGTCGGCAAGAAACCAGGCTTTTCTGCTGTAGGTGCAGGGCTCCTTTTCAATGGGCTCCTCTGTATTCTCTTTGCATTGGCGATCTTCAGTGCGCCAGAGCTCCTTGCATACTTTATTGCCACACTACTTCTCATTATGGGAATCTCTCTCCTTGCAACATGGTGGAAGTTTAAGCAGGTTGGAAAAAGCACTGGAGTGATCGATCAATAATCTTTATTTCATCTGGGTCCAATACCCTGCAGCTTGCTGCGTTTCCACCTGTTTCTGAGGCGAAATGTCATGGTGAGCTAGCTTGTCCTGAGTAAGACCGAAGGGTCGAACCATGACTTCGGCGGTCTCCTTCGACGAGCTCAGGATGACACGCCTATACACTCCGTCGATACCCCGTCAGCTTGCTGCGTGGTAGTTCATTGCTTTCCGGTCTGCAATCCTGGTAAGTCACAGATCACATTGAGTGGTTGGATTGTATGTTCTGGAGTTGTACCCGCAAGGAATGCATCGATAGATTCAAATGCATCTTTGTACATATTGTGCATGCTGTCATCTGCGAAGAATGCAATATGAGGCGTGGTGATGACTTCGGGCAGGCCAATCAGTTCTTTATTCTGCTCAAAGTTTTGCTCATGTTCCAGAACATCCAACAGGACGTGTGCAAACTTTCCTTTTTTGATGCCATCTACAAGTGCTTTGGTATCTATCAATGTGCCACGTGCAGTATTGATAAGCGTGACACCATCTTTCATGGTTGCGATTGTTTTGACATTGATCATATGAGTAGTTTCTTCTGTTGCAGGGAGATGCAGTGTCAATACATCGCTTTCTGAAAGAAGTTCTTCCAATGGAACATACGACACTCCGAGCTCTTGTTCCAAGTCGAGCGTTCTGCACTGATCAAACGCGAGAATTCTCATGCCAAAGCCATGAGCGATTTTGCAGACAGCTCTTCCTATTTTCCCCGTTCCTATCACTCCGGTTGT
>CAZLFU010000047.1:0-7026 GCA_964558895.1 uncultured Candidatus Peribacteria bacterium | reverse complement strand
GGTAATCAAATTGCCCTTGTTCGGTGCGCTTGTCTGCTTCTCCAATATGTCTGGACGCTGCGAGAAGGAGTGCAAACACATGCTCTGCAATCACATGAGACCCATAATCTGGCACGTTGCATACAATGATCCCACGCTTGGTGCATTCATTCATATCAATATGATCAAATCCTCCGGATCGAGTACAGAGAAGCCGAAGAGAGGGGAGTTGATCGAGTACATCCTTCGAAAGCTTGGAATAGATAAAGCAGCAGAGCACTTCTGTTTCCTTACAGGCTGCAATGGATTCTTTGTCTTGAAGTGGCTGTTTTATAATGATGCTTCCTGGGAATTTGTTTTGGATAGAAGCAACATCTTCTGCATCCACTTCTGTAAAGGCGATCTGCATACTATGATTATAGATTGTTCAGAATCAATGCGATAGCAATGACTTGGGGGACGGTGACCACATGTACACTAACATGTCGCTTTATCCACGTTGATGGTCATGATGCATCATGGTTTGATAGAGAACATGCCCATCATGTCGTTGGTAAGGTGCTCTGCAATATGACAATGAAACATCCAATCACCAGGATTACTCATATCAAAGAGAAGATCTGCAGAAGATCCTGCAGGAATAAGTACAGTATCTTTCCAGACGAGATTCTTATTTTCGTTTCCATCCATGGAAAGAACTAAGAAGCGTTGTCCATGAAAATGAACAGGGTGCTGCATAGGATGTGCAGAGTTGGCATCATTCGTGATACGGATTTTAATAACATCTCCGACTTTGAATGACCAGTTGATATCCATGTTTTCTTTTTTAGTTTCCTCATCCATAAATTTCCACTGCAGATCTGTCATCATGGTATTCATCTGTGGCATAGAATCTTCCCATTCGATGCCATCTGTATCTCCATGCATCATCATTCCATGATTCATGCCGTGCATATCGATACTGAGTCGAAGCTTCTTCTCTGGCTCTTTGGCAAAATAAGGACGAAATGCATCTATATCCTTTTGCACATCTGCATTGGAATGAAGTGTCTCAAAAGATGAAGCAAGAGAGGTGTCTACAGTATCATCAGAAACAACGATCTTTCCTAGCGAGTATGTTTTGGTGGAACTTCGGTGTTGCATGGCATAGGTTCCAGATTGCTCAAAGAAGACGTCCAGGATGTATCGCTCTGCTGGGGCAATGATCACTTCATCGCTCCATTCCTCATTTTCATATCGTCCAATATCCGATCCCACGAGCTTCATTTTTGCTCCTGGAATCGAAAAACGAAACGTACGTGTATTGGCAACATTGGTAAGGAAAAGTCTCATCACAGTGCCCTGTGGAACAGTTCTCACGAACTCTTCTGCAGGTTCTGCATTGATAAGTACTACATTGCCAAAGCGCCCCATCAGTGGAAAGAGGGGAGTATTTTTTCCAAATGGAGCCAAAGTACCATTGGAATCCAGGAGGATATCATCGAGGATAAGTATTTCTTCTGCATGCACTGGCTCATAGGCAGATGTATCTTCTGGAAGGACAAACAAATTCCCATAGAGACCAAGTTCCTGTTGGGTATCTTCTCGTACATGAGGGTGATACCAATAGATTCCTTCGTCGGGGAATGTGACGGTATAACGGTACGATCCATCTGGTTGGATAGCGTCTTGTGTGACATCGGGGACACCATCATTTGCGTTGTCTAAGCGAAGACCATGCCAGTGAATAGTTGTTTCGGTATTCAGTTGATTTGATACTTCTACTGTAATGGTGGCGTTCTGTGTAGCTTGAATCATGGGTCCAGGAATCTGTCCGTTATACCCATACATTGCAAGTGGTGTTCCCTGTATTGTTTTTTGCACCATGGTTGGAGTGAGCGAAATAGTGTCTCCATCTTCTACTCGTATCACTTCCGTTGGCTTTACATGAGGTAGCGATGTTACATCTATACCACTTGTTGCAGGCTGCGTAGGTTGCTGATGTCCTTGCATGTGCATGTTGCCTGGTTCACGTATTTGTTTTTGACAGGCGGCCAGCAAGAGGACTCCACAGAGAAGAATGTACTTTGATTGCTTCATAAAATTATGAGGGAAATATTATCGCTTCGAAAGACCAATGACGGTAAGAAGTTCTTGAATGAAAGCATCCTGATCTTTTTTGGAAAGCATTTTCTTCGGTGCGCAGGTATGCAGGTGACTTTCGAGTATTTCTCCTTGTATATGCTTCAGATGTCCTTGCATCGCAAGCACCATCTGCAAAAGAGGAGGACAGTACTCATCAGTGAGAATCATCTTCTCTAGTTTTGCACTTAAACCATTGAGTCGTTTGAGTGCTGCAAGTGTTTTCTTTTTTGATTGAGGTAATATAGTTAGTACTGGTAGGGGGTACCTGTACTATACTCTCGTCGATTATCTGCTCAAGAGAATTCTCTTGCCTAACAAGAGAGACAACGTGAAATGGACCGCTTTTGAAAAGCAGATCCAAAACACTCAAGGGCTGGTCTCAATTATTTCTTCACAGTTTTATCAAAGGCGTATCCGAACACTAACCCGGTGCTGGAACCAATAGCCAACCATGTCTGCCAGTCACCGTATGCTCTGCCTAAAGCGATGCCCAAAGCAGCACCCAGAACAATGAAGATAATGAGAACGTGGTGCCTGCCTTTTGCCCACTTCTCAGCCTCTTTGCCGAGTTTAGAAGAGATATTCATGTGCACTACGCTAACACACTCAGATCAAAAATGAAGCATAACAATTGTTGCCGATTTTATAGATCATGTCTTTTCAATATTCATAGTATTTATTTCTCCTAAGGGAAAACATCATGTTTCAGATGAGTAGTTTCGTAGAAAATTTCACCAAGATTTATGTTTCTGGTGTGTAACTTTCGAGATGTATAAGCCAGTTTCGAAGAGCAATATCTGTAAATTGAGCGGTATCACCTCCATAACCTGGTTCGTCGAGATTAAGATCAGCGCGTATTTCTCCTATTCGATTCCTTACATCCTCTGGAGAAACGTAAAAACCTAGTTTTTGAAATTCATCAGCTATGCCAGGGCATGCATCATAAATTTCCAGAAAGTTTTCCAATGGCAAAAGTGTCATAGAGAAAAGAAAGATCCCCCACATTCTTCATAAAATCCATGCGCACACAATGTAATCCTTCGATATTTTACTTGCAAAATATTTGCATTTGGAAAAATGAACATATAGTCTCTGTTTTCCAATGATTGAGAGCATTCTCCAGAAACACGGCTTACGGGCAACACTCCCTAGACGCATTGTCTTGGAGGCAATGCAGCAAATAGGGAAGCCTGCAACCCAGCGTGAGATTTCAGACTGGATTCAAGCACAGGGGCATGGTGTACATTTCGTTACGGTCTATCGCATTCTGGAGACATTTGAAAAAAAGCACATTGTGCACCGCCATCCAAGTTCTGGCGGTTTTACTCTCTGTTCTGTCCCTGCAGTGCCTGGCCATCATGACACCAGTGCATCGCGTGCGACGTGTCATGGTTTCTTGAGCTGCAAAAGCTGTGGCAAGGTAGAGGAATTTTTGAATGAAGCGCTCGCCACACTGGAGAAACGCATTGCGAAGGAAGCAGGATTTATTTCGACATCTCATATCAATGAAATTGTTGGCATTTGTTCTTCTTGTCATTCCTAACTCTTTATGACTTCTTTTCTCTTCACAGTTCTCAGCATTCTGATCATCAGCACTGTTTCACTAGTTGGACTTGTTTTTCTTTCCATGGGAGAGACATTCCTCAAGAAAATCATGTTGTATTTGGTGAGCTTCTCTACAGGAGCTCTTCTTGGCAATGTGTTTCTGCATCTTTTGCCAGAGATGGTCGAACATGCAGATGACGTATCTCAAGGATTTTTGGTTGTCCTCATTGGAATGATTGTTTCCTTTGTGATAGAAAAATTCATTCATTGGCGTCATTGCCATGAGTTAGATTGTGGAGGACACGTTCATCCCGTTGGGCCTCTCGTTCTCTTTGGTGATGCAGCGCACAATGTGCTAGATGGTATCTTGATTGCAACGGCGTACCTCGTAAATATTCCACTGGGTATTGCAACTACTATTGCAGTTCTTTTGCACGAGATTCCTCAAGAGTTTGGAGATTTTGCCCTTCTTATTCATAGCGGATTCACAAAGGGGAAAGCATTACTTTTCAATTTCTTTTCTGCTCTTACAGCATTTGCTGGAGTTGGAATTGTGTATCTTCTTAGCACTTCCATTGAAGGAGTAGAAATGTATCTTCTCCCCCTTGCTGCAGGAAACTTCTTGTACATTGCAGGTGCAGATTTGATTCCAGAATTGCACAAAGAAACACGTCCATCCAAGGCTGCTTTGCAGCTTGTCATGATGCTTGCAGGCATTGGGCTGATGTTTGTTATTAGTACACAAATGGATCCGCATCAGTTGGAATATGAACAGGTGCATGTGCAAGAAGATCAGTATTCCCATGATCAAGATGAAGAGCATCAGGAGTGGACAGGTGTTGTGGAGCAGAGTGTACGACCAGCACCAGACATCTCGTACGATTATAAGTTGCATCTCGATGTGCCGTACTATGATCCCCTCAATGCGATGGGCGACTTGGAAACACTATCATTTGTCCTCTTTTCAGAGGAGGTGGATCTCGCATCCTACCTTGGTGAACATGTACAAGTGACAGGGGAGATCGAATGGGGATACGCGGAATCGAGAGTGATTCGTGTGGAAGGTATTGAGAAATTGTAACTATTCACCTCGGTTTTCAAAAAGCACAGTGTGTCATGCTGAGGAAACCCAGTCAGTCTCCTTCGAGACAGCCTCCACTCCGTTTCGGCTTCCTCAGGATGACATGACTGGGTTGTCTCGAAGCATAAGCGCTGTGCGTCTCGAAGGATGGGAGAGGGGTGCCCCGTAAGGGGCGGGGTGAGGGTGTTTTTTTTGTTACTTTTTCCACTCCTGATTCGTATAGATACGTGGAGCGAATAGTGGAGAGGTGCAATTTTCTGTTCTTTCACCTACAATAGGCCATCATGCAGGATGATGCAGTGTTAGCCAAGGCATTTCGGGCAGGGGATACTTTTGCCTTCGAAGAGTTGTATAGCCGCTATGTTCGTTCGGTCTATACGCTTATCTACTTCAAAACGCATCACCAAGCGACTGCGGAAGATCTCGTCAGTCAGACATTTCTCCAGGCACTGGAGCGATTTGATTCCTTCGATAGCAAGAAGGGGACCTTTAAAACATGGATCTACCAGATTGCTCGCAATCTCGTCATAGATCACTATCGAACCGCTCATCCAAACCAGGATATAGAAAGTGCGTGGGATCTTGCCTCCGATGATGACGTCTCAAGGGATGCTGATACTGCTCTCAAAGTAGAACGCATTCAAGATGCTCTCAAAGACCTCAAGCCTTCGCAGCGAGATACAGTCTTGCTGCGTGTCTGGTACGGTCTGAGCTTCGCAGAAATTGCTGATGCACTCGGAACAACCGAAGCAGCCTGCAAGATGACCTATAAACGTACGGTGGAAACATTGCAGCACACTCTCCTTCTTCTCTTTCTTCTTCTCTTCTCCTTTCTATGAAGCCAACGCTTCATCAACTCGTGGATGAACTACTGGCGCTCGATGCGTCACTTGGTTCCAAGCGTGCAGAGGTAGAACGCGTCGTACAGATGCTCCTCGATGAGCAGATGGATACGAATTGGCGTCCAGCCTTTGAGAAAGAGCTTCTGCAGAACTTACGCGAGCAGATGCACACAGAGAAGTCCGCTCCTCTTTATTCTTTTTTCCCATTTTCTCTCATGGATTCCAAATGGTTTTACGCAGGGGGAGGAGCATTGGTTGGTGCCCTTCTCGTGTTTGCAGTCGTCAATCAACAATTACAACCATCGGTACCATCACCTTTTCAGCAAGGTCGTGATAACCAAGTAGCAATGAGCCCAACAGTGACACCAGTGCCACCACAGTCGTTTGGGTCACTCTCTTTGCCTGCACAGGAGACTGCCAATGGCATTGCAGGTGCCGATGAATCGTCTATCAAAATGCGTCCACAGTCTGGTGGTGGTGGAGGCGGTATGGACGCTGCTCAGAGTATGATTTATCCAGCTCCAGATTACATACAGTCTCGATATGTCTACGATGGAGACATTTCTCTTCCAGAGGAAGATATTTCTGTCTTCAAGCGTGTTCGTCCAAGTGGCACTCCTTCTTCTAGTAGTGCTGTAAAAGGTTTTGCAGAAGGCATGCTCAATTGGTCTGCTCTGGGTTCACTCAATTTGCAAAATGTGAGCATGATTCAATCTGGAAAAGATGGCTATTCTGTCTATATCGATTACATCGATGGATCTCTTTCTATTAATAAGAACTTCAGTCCAGAATCGAGACCAGACTTTGGATGTATGGATCAAGATTGTTACGAAAGAAATCGTCTACGAGAGAGTGACATGCTCTCCGACGACGTTGCAATTGGCGTTGCAAACGATTTTCTTCGTACTCTGGGGATAGACACTTCTATGTATGGGGAGCCAATAGTTGCCGATGATTGGCGTCTATGGCTTGCACGAACAGAAGAAAAAATGTCATTTTACTTCCCAGAGCAGTTGACTGTTATCTTCCCAGTGCAGATTGATGGGAAAATGGTCTACGAAGAGTATGGTCAGCCATATGGATTGACTGTGAGTGTAGATATTCGTTCCCAATCTGCATCTGGTCTTTACAATTACTATGCGCAGAATTACGAACAGTCTTCCTACACTCCAGTACAAAACGACGAGCGTGTTCGCGAAGTTTTGTCTCGTGGAGGCTTGTACATGTGGCAAGATCCTCAAGCAAAGCACCTGGATGTAAAGTTGGGTGAGCCTACAGAAGGCCTCATGCGTTACTATCTTTGGAATCAAAACACGTTTGAAAGCCAGGAACTTCTTGTACCTGCACTTATCTTCCCTATTACAGAAATGCCCGCAGAGATACAAGATCAGAGAAAGGTTGTTCTTGTTCCCCTTGCCGAAGAAATTCTTCAGCAATCAGAGCAGAACTATCCAC
>CAZLFU010000046.1:0-8255 GCA_964558895.1 uncultured Candidatus Peribacteria bacterium | reverse complement strand
TAAGCGACTGTTTTCTTTCTCCACTTTCTTTTGCGTCAAAAGAAAGTGGAAAGGACTGTCATCCTTCGACCCTTCGATACCTCAGGACAGGCTTGCTCAGGATGACAGGGGGGTGCTCAAGATGACAAGTGGGAGCTCAGGGTAACAAACAGGAAATTTAATTCTTCTTTCCACTCACAATTTCTCTCGCCAACATCATTCTCTCTCGTATTTCTGTCTCAAATCCTACATCTTTCGGCAAATAGAACTGTTGTGGCTTCATCCCGATTGGAAAATAATTCGCCTCTACGATGCCGCTCTCGTCGTCGTGTGGATACTGATACCCCACTCCATATCCCTGTTCCTGCATCCCCTTGATGGGTGCATTGCGAAGATGATTGGGAACTTCCAAAGAAGGAGCTACGCGAAGAGCTGCTTTTACGCCGTTCATTGCTTTCGTGATGGCATTACTTTTTGGTGCTTGCGCCAAATACACACACGCATGTGACAAGAAATACTCCCCTTCTGGTAAACCAACGAGTTCAAACGCTTGCCATGCTGATACGACAAGAGGAAGTGCATGCGGATCTGCATTACCAATATCTTCACTCGCCAAAATCATCATACGACGAAAGAGAAAACGAGCATCTTCTCCAGATTCCAGCATCTTGAAAAGCCACACAAGTGCAGCATCTGGATCACTTCCTCGAATAGTTTTTATGAAGGCAGAGATAGTATTGTAGTGATCTTCTCCTGTTTTATCGTAGCGCCTTCCCTGGTTTGTAAAGAGCTTCTGCACGTCTTCTCCCGATGCCTTGGTGCCAATAGTTAGAACAGCAAGTTCCAAAGCATTCAACGCAATGCGCGCATCACCATTTGCAATCGTCGCAATATGTTTGAGGGCGTCTTCGGTTAACGTTATGGAACCGTCAAACCCATGAGGATGCTCAATTGCACGCTTAAGGATAGAAACAAGATCATCAAGTTCTAGTGGCTTAAGGAGGTATACCTGCGAACGAGAGACAAGAGCAGAATTCACTTCGAAGTAAGGGTTCTCTGTAGTTGCACCAATCAAAATAACGGCACCACTTTCGACATACGGCAAAAGTGCATCTTGCTGAGATTTATTGAAACGATGAATTTCGTCCACGAATAGCACAGTGCGCTGGTTCATATTTGTTTTAAGTGTTTCTGCCTCACTGCAGACAGCCTTGAGATCCTTCACACCACTTGTGACAGCATTGAGCTGAGTAAAGTGAGCCTGTGTCGCTTCTGCAATAATGCGAGCAAGAGTTGTTTTTCCGGTTCCGGGAGGTCCTGCAAAAATTACTGAGCTAAGCGCATCTTTTTGGATAGCTGTGCGTAGGGAAGTTCCCTCTCCAACGACATGTACTTGCCCAGAAAATTCTTCGAGCGTTCGTGGACGGAGCCGGAAAGCGAGTGGTTCTGATGCTTGCAAAGTACCCTCAGTATAGCAGAAAGTGATCAGACAACTATTCTCAATTTTTGCCAATTGCATTTGGCCTCAGAAAGCCCAAAAGTACGCCTTGTTTTTATTATATTCCTCACCCTTATGGCTGAATGTGAAATGTGTGGAAATGACTCGGCATGCGATGAATGTGGTGGTAACTGCTGTGGCATTCCTTGCACCTGTGAAGAAGACGTATTGGACGGCGATGAAGACAGCGACGATACGGCGCTATAATCAAAGTATCACGGCTTGTGTCTTATTTTTTACCCACTTGTATCTATGAATTGCGGCGCCTGCGGATTGGAAATTGTTGAATGTCCAGAATGTGGTGGTAGGATCTGCGAAGAGGACTGTCCAGACAGAGAAGAAGATGGTTGTAGCTGTGATGCTCCAAGTGGGCTAGATCTAGATATGGATAGTGATGAGTAAGCGTTGCTACAACACTGCTTGCAACTCCAGTACATCCGCGAGAACCTGAGAAGCGTGTTCCTCCGGATGTACTTTTTCGTAGCACTTTGCAATTCTTCCTTGAGGATCAATAAGGTAAGAAATACGCAAAATCCCCGTGTACTCCTTGCCCATAAATTTTTTGAGTCCCCACGCACCGTACGCTTCTATTATTGTATGCTCTTCGTCTACAAGTAACGGAAATGGAAGCTGAAATTTCTGTGCAAAAGAATTGTGACTCACGGAGGAATCTTTACTCACACCGAGAACAACAATATTTCTAGAAACAAAATCTGCAAATTTATCGCGAAATCCACAGGCCTCCTTGGTACACCCCGGTGTGTCATCTTTTGGGTAAAAGTAAAAGAGAATCCACTTTCCACGATATAATTCCAATGAATGTCTGTTTCCCTCATGGTCAAAAGCAGAAAAGGAGGGAGCCATGGATCCTACCGTCAGGAACATGCTTGCAGACTACAGTGCTTGCGAACATCTATGAATGGTAAAAATGAAGGTTCTATGCTAGAATAGAAGGAACATGAATAGTTTTGCCAGTACCATTGCCGGGAATAGTAGAGATCTTACAGAAGAGGAGCAGAAGAAAATGGGCACTCCTGTTTCTGGATCTATGGGAGATGAACATAGGAATTTTTTGAAGAAAGTTTTCGAACTCGTCGATGGCAATGCGGTTGATCTCTACAATCCGCAGAGTCTTTTAAACGAGGATATCTACAACTCTCTCGATGAAACATGGAGAGACAAATCTGATCTCACGCTCATCAATGTTGCCAACCAGTTACGCCGCATTCAAGAGTTTAGGCTCTCTGCAGATACTCCAGATGAATCTCCACAGCTTCAAGCAATGATTGAAGAACTTTGGCAGATGAAGCAGCGCATAGAAGAACATTACGATGTTTTCAAAATTTAACTCATTGCACTATGGCTACAAACGATGCATCACCAGAAGTACCAAAAAATAATCCTCAAGAAGATCCTGAGGTGAAAACATCAAAAGATCTATTAGCCCTTAAACGTGAAGTAGATCCAGTGCCTGAAGTTGTATTGGCCACTGCTGAAGTTATTGAAAACACCACTTCTCAACTTGCTGAGCTTGCACGAAGAATGGGGCGTGAGGTTCCACCTATGCCTGAGTCGTATCAGACGAAAGGAAATGTGCAGGTTGCATAAGAGATTTAAGTTATTAAGAAATTCAGGGAATTCAAGGATTTCAGGGATTGTTCCTTGATTACTTTGAATTCCTTGATTTCCCTGATTTCCTTGAACTTTGATTTCCCTGAACTCTTTGAATTCTTTGGTTTCCTTGGACTCCCTGGTTTCTTTGGTTTCCCTATCTTCCCTGAACTCTCTGAATTCCCTGAACTCTCTGAATTCCCTGAACTCTCTGAATTCCCTTTCTTCCTACAACCCAACTTCCCTTCCATCCACCCACACAATGCGCGGATCACTCTTCCACCACGTCATTTGTCTTTTTGCATATTGACGCGTCTTGATAGCGATTTCCTCTGCAAGTGCATCTAAGTCTGTACCTCCAGATTCCAGAAAATTCATCACTTCTCTGTACCCATGGCTTTTCATCGCAGGTGCATCAGAGGCATATCCTGCCTTCATCAAGCTCTGAACTTCCTCAATCCAGCCCGCATCTAGTAAGGCTCGCGTGCGTGTATTGATTCTCTCTACGAGCTCTTCTCGAGGCCAGAGCATTCCAAAGATGAGCAAATCATAAGGAGAAGCTTCTCTTTGTTTGAAGTGCGAAGCAGGAATATGTTCGGATTCCAAAATTTCCATAGCACGAATGACATAGGGTTTGTTGTTTGAATGAAACGCTGCAGCGGTTTCTGGATCTTGTTTTTGCAATTGTTGATACAAGCTTACCCCTTGATCTTTGTCATATTCATCCTCCAAACGAGACCGAAGTGCAGGCTCTACTGCAGGGGCAAACGAAAGACCGTCAATGACAGCACTTACATAAAGCATAGATCCACCAACAAGAATAGGGACGTTTCCTCGCGCATGGATCTGCTGAATACATTCCTCGGCTCTCTTTTGAAACCATGAAGCGGTAATTTCTTCGCTTGGCTGCAGCTCACTCAGAAGATGATGAGGAATGCCCTCCATTTCTTCGATAGTTACTTTTGCCGTTCCGATGTCCATCATGCTGTACACCTGTCGAGAATCTGCATTGATGATCTCTGCATGTTTGTTGCCATGCTTTGCAAAATAATGAGCCAGCTCTAGAGCAAACGCTGTTTTCCCACTCGCTGTTGGTCCTATCACAACAACAAGTGGTTTTTGTGGAGACTTCGCAACATCTGCACAGAGAGACTGCCATTGCTGATCGGAATGTATAGTTTTCATAACAATTTATCTGAATAATAATACACTCCACCATATTCTGGATCCATGCCTACTGCCTGAGGATGAGGAAAAAAGGTATCATAGATTCGAAAGAAACTTCCTTCTCTCCTAATCATGCATCCTTCCATTCAGTCAATTTACAAGGGAATTACCTCTGGGGCACTTACTCCTCAAAACGTTCTTATTCCAAGTGTAATTGAAAAAACGCAGTTTGGTGAGCGAGTCTACGATATCTACTCCAGACTTTTGGAGGAGCGCATTGTGTTTCTTGGTACGCCTATCAACGATGATGTAGCCAATACCATCATTGCACAGCTTCTCTTTTTGGAAAAAGAGAATGCAACAAAGGACATTACTCTGTACGTAAACTCTCCGGGAGGGCAGGTAAGCTCTACTCTTGCGATGTACGACACTATGCATCATGTGAAACCACATGTTTCCACTGTGTGCCTAGGAATGGCGGCAAGTGGAGGGGCAGTAATTTTGATGGGAGGTCAAAAAGGAAAGCGCTACGCGCTGAAGCATAGTGAAATTATGATTCACCAACCCCTTGGTGGTACTGAAGGACAGGCTACTGATATTGCCATTCATGCGGATCACATCATTAAGACAAAAGGGCTTTTGAATCAGTTGATCGCACAGCACACAGGGAAAAAACTTGCGAGGGTGGAAAAAGACACCGAGCGAGACAATTTCATGAATGCAGAGCAGGCAAAAGAGTATGGGCTTATCGATAAAATTATTGGAGCGTAAATTCTTGTTCAACATACTTCGAGACGGCTCAGTTGTGTCATTCTGAGGAAACCGTATCGAAGTAGAAACTGTCTCGAAGGACGCTCAACTGAGCCTCCTCAGTATGACAGGCGTAGAATAATTACTACTCTCCGTCTTCAGAGGAACAACAATCTTCACCGCAGCAAGAATTCATTTTGACAACCCACGCGTACACAAGCAGCCATACCAGTGCATTCACTGCTGCTGGCATCACATCTGGAAGTGGTGTTGCAGAGAGTACCGGCTTGATGAGCATTCCCGCGGCAATAGAACCAAGTGCAATACCTGCAGCCCACGATGCATATTCCATAAACATACCAATCGCAAAGAGTGCTCCGCCAAGAATCATAAGGGCAGGAAGAATAAACGCCCAAATAGTTCCCAAGATGGAAAGAACACCCAGCCCATCACTCACCATGGCGGAAAAAACTGTAAACGTCATGTAGTGCACAATACCAACAAAGAGGAGCGAAAGACCAAAGCTAACCCTTAGGACAATCTTTGCAGCAAAGCTTGGTGTACCAACGGAAAGAGTCATACAGGAAAGGGGAAAGATATCACCCTCTATTCTGGAGAAAAAGAAGAGATTCAACAAGTGATCCTTGTCAGATTGCGCTATTCTATCAAGCGAAACTCGTTGCTCATGTTTACCCTTCATAAAACAACGGCCTCTGGAAGACTTGGTACACTGCAGACACCGCATGGTGAGATCCAAACGCCATTCTTCATGCCAGTAGGGACTGCAGGAGCCATGAAAGGAATCACCCATCAAGACTTGTATGATCTTGGTGCGCAGATTCTTCTCTGCAATACCTATCATCTTCATCTGCAACCTGGAGAAGATATCGTCGCGGGCGCAGGTGGGCTACATTCTTTCATCGACTGGAGAAAGCCAATTCTTACGGATTCCGGCGGATTCCAAGTCTTCTCACTGCGAGATACAAGTAAGATTACTGATGACGGTGTGCACTTTAAATCACACATCAATGGAGACAAGTTATTTCTCGATCCAGAAACAGCCATGAGAATTCAGCATAAGCTTGGTGCAGACATGATCATGTGTTTCGATGAGTGCCCTCCTTCGACTGCATCTCGAGAAAGCATCATCAAAGCTGTGGATAGAACTATTCGCTGGGCAGCGGAATGTAAGAAATGGCATGACAGGTTGAAAGGAGAAAGACTGAAAAGGACTGAAAAGATGAAAAAGACTCAAAGGAATGCAGCTAAAGTTTCAACCTCCTTTCAGTCTTTTGATTCCCTTGAGTCTTTTCAGTCTTTAAACGAGTCTTCAACCAGCTTTCCTCTCCTCTTTGGCATTGTCCAAGGTGGACTGGAACCAGACTTACGCAAAAAATGTGCAGAGGAGCTTATCGCTATCGGCTTCGATGGGTATGCAATTGGTGGACTGGCTGTCGGGGAATCTCAAGAAGAAATGTATGACGTGGTAGATATGGTCGCGCCACTTTTACCAGAGGATAGACTACGATACTTGATGGGTGTAGGAGTACGTGAACAATTGGAAATTTGTGTTTCCAAGGGAATTGATATGTTCGACTGTGTGCTCCCTATGCGTATTGCCCGACATGGAACAGTGCTTCTTACAGATGGATCTGATATTCGCATCACCAATCAAAAGTATAAGACGATGCATGAACCTATAGATCTAGACTCCCCTTCTGTCTTTAGTAGAACACACCTCAAAAGCTATTTGCATCACCTCATGCGAGCAAACGAACGCCTTGGGGAAACTATCGCGTCACTCCAAAATATTGGTGTAACACTCAAAACAATGAAGGATCTCCGATCGAAGATAGAGAGTGAGTAATACCTGGGTTAGGATCGACTAGGGAATCAAAGGGTTCAACGATTTCAAGGATAAAGGATAGATAAACTTCTTGAACTGACAAATCCTTGATTTCTTTGATTTCCTTGAAATCCTTAAATACTTCAAATCTCTGAATTCCCTAATCCCCTCTCCTTCTTCTATTTTTCAGCCTCTACCTCCTTCTTCGCAGGAGCCTTCTTTGCACCAGATGCATTGATGCTCACAACTTCTATATCTGTATGATCTTGTCTGTGACCGTGCGTACGGCGGTATCTTTTGCGACGCTTCATCTTAAAAACACGGATTTTGTCATCCTTGCCATTTTCGAGAACTTTTACCTCTACACTTGCACCAGCAACGTATGGTGTACCAATGGTAACATCTTCACCATCTGCAATAAGGTAGACATTCTCAAATGTGACCTTTTTGCCAGGTTCTTCGTTTAAAAGAGGTACACGCAATGTATCGCCCTTTTGGACTTTTTCCTGGAAACCGGCGATTTCGACGATGGCGAACATCTCGCGAAAGTAAGTGTAAATACAGGTTTCCAAGCAGAAACCCGGTAAACTCTACGTAAATGCTTTGCAAACCGCAAGGAAATTACGAGAATTTCCTCAGATTGACATCTTAATGTAATCCCCTATCCTATCTCTCGCTATGTCGCATCTCCTCTTGGGTACAGGAAAGACAACCAAGATGACCTCCTCACGGAAGGGCGGCTGAACGTACTATAACTCCTTAAGAACCTAAGCCCCCTTCCCAAAAGGGGGTTTTTATTCGCTTTCCTTCATTCCTATGACTTTCATTACTGCTATTGAGCCACTCCTCATTGAACCAGAGACTCCAGCCAGTAAAAAAGCTCTTCGAAAGCCTTTAGATAGAAGAGAGGCTCCCTCCATTACAAAAGAAGAAGTTTTACGTCAAATGCGCTGGATCAGTGGGCTTATAGGAAAGGTTATTCGAGATTGTACAAAGGAAGAGAAACTATTTAAGGATAGTAGCCTTACCCGCATCAAAACCAGAGAATTATCGAGTATGGCAGAAATTCAATTGACACTAGAACAAGCCACTAATGATTTGGCATCTGCGAAGATAGAAGAAATACGAGCAAGAATTGTTGATATTGTCAAAATGATGAATGTACCTGAGCAAAAAACAAGAAAACAGTTTGTCAATCCTGATCCGCGACTCTATTACCATATGCTTTTGCAAAGTGTTTTAGATAGGCCATTTGTAGAAAGATAGAGTAAACTTGACAATTTTTATATAAATTGTATAATGTATACATAAATATACATACCAATTTGCTATATGTTTCTACGATCTAGTTCCGATATAAAAGATGGTGAAGATCCAGAGGGTACCGATATATTTGCCCCTGAA
>CAZLFU010000045.1:0-8731 GCA_964558895.1 uncultured Candidatus Peribacteria bacterium | reverse complement strand
CTTCATCTAGTTCTTTTGGAACATCCTCAATGCGTACGTTGACAGTGGGGAACCCTAGTTTCGAGGCAATGCGCTCTCCAGTACTTCTCTGTGCGGAGAATGTGAGAGACTTCATGCTGCGAGATTCACTCATTAGTTTCCAGAGTTGTCTATAAGACCTCTCGCACTATCTGCCATGCTCTTAGAGATAGCCTGCACTTGGTCGGCAATTGTTGTGAGATCCGGTGTAAGGCTTCTCGCAACTTCTGCCAAGTTCCATGCTTCGCCTGCAAGTCGGACAACTTCTTCGTAATCTTTACTCAAACCTGCTCGGTACGCACGTACAAGAGAACGGAAGGCTTCCGAGATCTTCACGGCACCCTTCACAATATCTACATCTGGCTTACTTGCAAGAGCTCCACGCGTCGCGATGAGAGCGCGAGCAGAAGCGTATTCTGCCTGAGTAATGTTGTTTTGCTCGAGTGCATTGAGCACAACCACTATTTCATTCTCTGCTTCGGAAAGGAGAGCCTGTGTACGTCTTCCTGTTTTATACATGATGAAGCGGTACAAAAATGTTGCGGTATCTCCACGTGTAAGTTGTCTTCCTGGAGAAAAAGTACCATCTTGACTAATCATGGTCATGGAAGAGGCGATGGCGTAGCGAAGGTACGGGTAAAACCACTCATCAGTATTGGTGACATCGTCAGAAAGTGGCAATCGAATTTCACTGAAGGAATTGGGGTCTACTCCGTTTGCAAGTTCTAGCATTTTGAGAAACTCTACTTTGAGAACAGTACTCTCTCCGTTGAAGGAGGTCTTGGATGGCGGACCATCAATAATCTTATAGGCTTGTCTTGCCCACTCAACGTATGGAAGGTACCAAGCTCCTTGAGGGACATCTTCATAGACAGATTCTGTCACCTGTGCGAGTTGTTCTGCTTTGAGAAGGGGAGCAACGATAAGCTTTACAGCTTCTGCTCTGTTGACTGGGTTATTTGGACGAAACGTACCATCTTCATACCCGCTAATGATATTATTTGCTTTTAAGAACTCTACAGCTTCGTAGACAGGATTGTCTTTGGGGACATCTTTGAAAGATTGGGTCTCCTGTGCAGAAGTCAAAATTGGTAGTACAAAAGCACAGATTCCGAAAAGGGATGCTGTAGAAAATCGAAGACTTTGGAGAGCGGTATGCATAAACAGATTTGCGGTAGAAATCGTGCAGTAATGGTATCAAAACACAGAGAAGGGAACAAGAATCATTTGCAAAGGTGAGCAAACAATGATGTGTATCTTCAAAAATATGTTCTGTTCCTAGTAGGCAATGTTTAGATCACATACATGCGATAGATACCTGCTGGTGCGAGGTGTTTTCTTGAAAAAAAATCAAAGAGTTCCAAAACAGTATTCTGTCTATCGTACGAAACTGAAAAATGAGCGATACACCAATCTACAAGAGCTCTCGGTATATGTTTGTTTTCTATGCACATAAAGTTCACAGCGTAGAGCGTTATACATCACTTGTTGTTTCATCGAGTGTTGTACGAGTAGAAAAGTTCGGATTGATAAGAGATATTCCCAAAGGGGATTGCGGCTTATTTCCTTTTCCAATGAGCAAAACTCCTATTTTTAGTGAGTGTTTTGTTGGTAGCAAAAAAGAGCAATACGCTCAGAAAGATTCGCTCCACGCCAAGCGAGCAAAATATAGCAATTACATTATCTCAGATACAATCAAGTGAGGTGCAGGGAATATATCTGGGTAAACAAGACAACTATGTCTTTTACTTGATGAAATCTCCGATTCATTCGCTTCAATCTTATGGGATATTCCGCCAAGCTACACAACCTAAAAATAGAAAAAAAGTTCAGGTCAGACATAGACAAACAAAGTCTAATTTGCTATAATTATATGAAAAACAAAACAAATATTCATGAAGTCACTCAAAAACTCACGAAGGCAAATCGAGAGATTGATCGAACAATCTGATGAATTACATGTGAGCAAAAATGCGAAAATGAGATTGAAATGGCTCCTCTATTTTTGCAAACACGGAGAAAATGTAAGTCTTACTTGTCGTTACTTTGGAATTGCACGAACAACTTTCTTGCGATGGGCACATCGTTTTGATCTCAATGATATTTCTAGTATCGAAGATGAAACTCGAGCACCACATCATGTGCGTGTCCCTACAACAGATGAACATACAGTCGAACTTATCAAGCGTTATCGCATTGCAGATCCTCTGATTGGAAAAGATGTCATCAGGAAGAAACTTGCAGAAGATCACAACATCGATGTTTCCGCATCTACTATTGGAAGAATCATCACGAGACATCATTTCTTTTTTGGTGATTCTCCATCGCATACTCGCAAGAGACAAGATCTTATAGCAATAGAAAATTCTGAGAGAGGTACCTTCGCAGAGGATCAGTCTCATCGCAAAAACAAAGATACACCAGATGATTTCCCTTGTATGGATTTGGATTCCCTCCCGCTCATTTGATGCGCACAATTTACTTCTCTATCGGCATTCTTTCTCTCCTCACTTTTCATACAGGAGCACTTGCAGCGGAGAGCACATCGTACAAACTCTACAACGAATTCCCAAATTATGGAGCACGCGATGCAGGTGCATCTCCTTCGTATCAAATGGATGAAAGTGGAATCAGTTGGTACGGTGTACCACTTACAGGATCCACGTATCAAATTGTCACTGGCACACCAGTGGTCGAAGAGAGTACCTCTTCGGGTGGCAACGATGATAGCGGAGGGAGCACTTCTAGCACTGATCATAGTGGAAGAAGGCCTCGACCCATTTACGAAAGCTCTTCGTCGGAGTCGCAAGTATCTTCTGCCTCTTCTCGTCCTCGTCCTGCACTTTCGAGTAGTTCTAGTTCTAGCACAGTACCTTTTGAGACGATCGACTTTGTGCCAGGCACTGCTCCAGAAATTCCAGACACTGGCAATGCATTCCCGCTGGATGAAAAAGTGATTTGCGAAATCAATTACTTTGTTCTCACAGATGACCAATTGAGAGATGTCAAACGAGCACAGTTACATGCGTCTGCGTATACACCAGTACAAACAATTCTCATCATTCCAAATGTCCGAAATCTTAGTTTGCTTTTACTTCTCAATACGCTCGCATTACTTGTCCTTCTCTATGTTGGACATGATTACACACGACGGGTTGCTCTCTACGGACAAAAGGCCTCTGGATTCGTTTTTGGGGAAGGGAAGACATTCAATACAAAACCAACAAAAGAGCCAACTTCTGCTCAACCAACAAAAAAAATAAAAAAATGAAAAGACTTCTTATTCTCGTCGGCATCTTCTGCACTGCGGTGAGCGCTAGTACAGTGCTCTACCCAGAGGCTGTTGCTGCACAAGTCATCTCTGGTCCACAGACAATGGTCTATAACGGACACTTGCTCAATGCTTCTGGTGATGCAGTGACAACCAGTCACTCGATTCGCTTTAGTTACTGGAATACTGCAGATTATGTAACAGGTGACCTCACAGCCACCGGTGCAATTGAAGTTTCTGCTTCTGGCTACGCAGGATGGCAGGAGGTTCACACGGTGACACCCAATGCTCAGGGATACTTTACGGTCTACTTGGGTAGTGGTACGTCATTGCCAGACTTTAGCTCTATGAATGCATCTACTTTGGCAAGTTTGCACCTCCAAGTAGAAGTGAAGGTAGAAAGTTCGGCAGATACTGCGTACGAATTGCTGGATGCAAATGGTTCCAATGATTCAATCGATCGTTCGCCTGTCTTGTCCGTACCATTTGCCCTCAATGCAGATATGGTGGATCAGAGACATGTGGGTACAAGTAGTGGATCTCTCCCTGTGCTTCAAACTGGTGGAATTTTGGATGCTTCTACTATTCCGGGAGGAACAGCATCTGGTGTATTTGTGATTGATGTTGACAATACAGAAGCCGGAGATATCACGTTGCAATTTGGAGGTTCCCTTCTAAAGCAGCTCGAATATCAACAGGTGAACAATTACTTCAATTTCAATGATGATGTCAACATTCAAGGAGATCTGACAGTATCAGGATTGATCAATGGTGTGGATATTACGAGCCTCACCGGTGGAGGAACAGGTACTCATCTGCGTGTTGCAAGTGGAGGGGGATTGAATGTCAATGTTCTGGGTGGAAGTTATAGGGTGTCTGGCGACATTACTAATTTTACTGGCGATAGCGGAATTGCATTAGAAGATAACTCTACAAACTATGTGTTTATGACTTCAACAGGAACACAAATCAATACGGTAGGATTCCCTACGAACCATAGCTATATTCCACTTGCAGAGGTGATTACAGAAAATGGAGGGGTAAGGACAGTAGACGATCGCCGTGTTTTCCAGAGTGATGATCGCGAACATAGTACGGAGATTGTACTCAATCCAGAGTTTGAGAATGTTGCAATGCAGGGAGATGCCTCCAATAACGTGGGTCGTCTCTTTGTAAGCCATGACAGTATCAACCTAAAAAACTTCTATGTTTGGACAAGTACAATAACCAGTATTCAAGATTACGACATTATTTTGAAGGTTTCGCTCCCCGAGAGTTTCCTGGGTTGGAACGATAACCCTGTTACAGTGAGCTACCGCTCAACCAGTGCAGATACAGCAAATAATAAGATGGATATCTCTCTCTTCGATACGAATGGAACGCCTGTGACACTTTCTGGAAGTACAACTGATCTAGCAAACACAAGTTGGACGACAAGCGGAATTGAATATTCTGGAACACCTACGTGGACAGCTGGGCAGGATTTCCTCGTCAAATTCAAGCTGTATGCCAAGGATGACTACCAGATGCAGCTTGGAACAGTTCGCTTTGATTTCCGTGAACTAGAATAGTTTATGTAACACTTTCTCTTACCAGTCAAATATACCTTACTTGAAACTTTCACCAAATTCCGCTAGAATAATATGAAAACAATGAAAACAAAAACAACCATCACCGCGCGCATTGCATTGGTTGCACTCCTCTTTGGAACACCTCTCTCTGCAGTAGCATCTAGCTGGAGTCCTACTCTGCTTGTAAATACAGAGTCGTTTCAAATCATTGATGATGGTGATGGTACAACAGATATAGAACTACGTTTTGGTGATAGTGCGAACGAGAGGATTTACTGGGATGTTTCTGCTGCGAGATTTGACTTTACCGATGATGTCTATATAGAGGGAAACTTACAGGTAACAGGGACAGCTTCTGGACAGATTATCCATGCAGATCAAACACTCTCTAGCTCCGGCTCCCTTGTATGGGAAGGAACAGCCTCTGGTGCAGCTCTGTGGGTTTCTACCTTTGAGGGTGCAGGGCTGACAGATTGTGACGCAGCGAGCTCCAAAGTTATTTGGGATGCAACAACCAAGAAATTTACATGTGGAACAGATGACACTGGTTCTGCTGGGATTTCCTTTGGCGAAGCAAGCACTTGGTTTGTAAACGATGATGGAGACACCATGACAGGTGCTCTTATCATTAATGATGAATCCAATGCACAAGCAGCGCTCGAAGTACAAGGTACAGCATCTGGACGTATTGTACGTGCACAAGATGCTTTGAATTCCTCTGGAACACTTACAGTAGATGGAGAAGCACTCTTCCGTGATAACGTGACCTTTGGTTCGACTGTAAAACTCAATAATGTTACGTATACCTTCCCATTCTCCGATGGAACATCTTCTGGAAAGGTCTTGAAGACAGATGGAGCAGGAAATTTGGTATGGTCTACGGATACGGATACTGATACGAATACAACCTATACAGCAGGAAATGGCTTGAATTTAAATAGCACTACTTTCCAGTTGAATGCGACTGTAACTGGTACGCTCCTTCAAGCTTCTACAACGCTTGCTTCATCTGGAACATTGGTTGTGGAAGGTGCAACTACTCTCAATGGTGCTACTACTATCAATAACACACTCGGTGTAACTGGAACTATTTCTACAAACAGCAACTTGACGATCAATGCAGATAACGGCGATGCGGATGCAGTTCTCACCTTTGGTAACGATGCAGGCGCCAAAGCAATTACATATTCGAACGCAAACACGCGTTTTGAGTTCAATGATGATATCAAGACAACAGGAAACTTGTCTGGTTCTACTCTTACCATTGATGGAAACGTGACTATCCGTGGACAGACGTATGCCTTCCCAACCAATAGTGGAGGAAGTGGATACGTTCTACGAACAGACGGAGCTGGAAACCTTGCATGGGCTGCAGATGCCGGTCCAGGAAGTGGAGATATTCTCTTCTTGCAGCCAGATTATGCAAATGCCATCTACTTTGCGAGCGGATCGACCACTATTGGAACTCTTGCAATGTCTGGTAGTACCTTCGACAACGAAAACTACTACCTCTGGAATTCTACAAAAGGAACTCTTCAGGATTATTGGATCTCTGTGAGAGTTCGTGTTCCAGAAACATTCACAGCGTGGGATCCTGTAAAACCTATTGAATTTAGATACAAGACTGCCGATGGTACCGCTGCTACGAACCATGTAACAGTTCGCCTCAAAGATACTGCTGGCTCCTTTGTAGCTCTTACAGGTGCGCAAGGTCTTGCCAGTGCTACATGGGCAACTGCTGCCATCACAGGACCACAGTCCAGCGGAACATATACTCCAGGTGGTTACATTACTGCCTTTGTGAAGCTTGCAACAACTTCTTCTGGTTGGGCTTCCGCAGGATTCTTGGAATTCAACTGGGAGACGACAGCGCCGTAAGCAGGTTGGTGAGCTGATTAAGCGCAGGTTAATGAACTGGTTTAAAGGGATTTCAGGGAGTTTAGGGAATTCAAAGAGTTCAAGGAATTCAAGGAATTCAGGGATTTCAGAGATTTTAAGGATTGAAGGAGGTTGCGAGTGAGGATTTGAGTTTTGTTATAAGGTAGCTCACGCGATGAACTTCTTCATCTACGTACTTAAAAGCGCGTTCGTCTATGTATTGTAGATCATATGCGAGCCTGCATTGATAGTGCACCTCTTCCAAAGAACCAAGGGCAATGACCATAAAATGTGATTTATCTTTTCTGGTTCTGCGGATATTTCCTTCTGCAATATTTGTAGGCACGCTATAGGCGGCTCGTCTCATTTGTTGTCCAAGTGCGAATCTTTCATGAGCAGGGAAGTTGTTAGTTATTCCGTAAACCCATAAACACAATCTATGTGCTGCTTGCCACGCAATGAGTTTTGAATATGCTCGCTCGGCCATACATCTATTTTCGCCTAAAGATGGAGTTTCAAAAACAGCAAATTATCTCTGAATTCTTTGAATTCCCTGAAATCCTTTTACTAAAGCCTAAAAACACGTTCTTCTCCCCACAGAACCCCACACCCTAAAACCCAAAGAAAAAGAAGAAATCATTCTTGTTCACGGCATCTACAGCACCAAAGTTCCAGTTTGTGTTATTGGTACTATCGACACATCCTTCTGTGCTTGCACTACAAACCAGTTCTGCACCACCACTCGCATCGCTATCTCGTACATTCAAATAATCGAGCGTTTGGCTTCCACCAGTATCGAGCATTAGTTTTGCACCACTCCCTGTTCTGCTAGACCGCAGACTAAGAAGATTACCACTTTCGCCACGCAGGGTAAGTGCACCAGAGGCACTTTGTCTTCCTGTGTAATCCAAGAGAAGTGTCCGGGCGGTACTCACTGTTTTGGTGAGGTTGTGGAAGATGGTACTTCCGCTCAGTGCTTGATTTGCTCCGTCGAGAGTGACTGTTCCACTCTGCCCTACAAAATTTCCCTGATTGATCCAGTCTCCCCCAACGGTGACATCGTAGTTACTACCACTTACGTCCAATGTGGAATCGAGAATGTTCATAGTATTTGCAATATCCAGATTCGACCCGAGAATATATTTGCCAGATCCTGTAGAAGGATACCCTGCAGCAAGGGCTGCTATCTCCGAATCGCTGAGCGGACGATTGTACATTCGCAGATCATCAATACTTCCATTAAAAGACCGATCTCCATCATAATAATTTCCTATGTACGTAGTACCAATGGTAGTGGAAAGTTCCTCTGATAAACCAGCTACTTCGTTTACGAGTGAGCCATTGATATAGACACGACCAACTGCATCATCTTTGACTGCAACAATATGTTGCCATACTGAATCTGTAAGGGAGAACTGAACAATGTTGTTTGTACACCCTCCACCAGGAGGACACCAGATAAAGTAGTAGGTATTGCCTGTTCCAAGGCCACCATGTTGCTCTATAACAATTGATTCGGTAGGGCCCGATGCTATAAACCTAAAGATATTGGCATACACTACTTGTACAGGATTTGGTTTCACCCAGACAGAAAGGGAGAAATTCTTGGTAGCGATAAATTTATCTGTGTCGTTTGTTACAAAATTATCATCTGTTCCATCAAAGATGAGACTACTAGGATTGTAGAAGATTGTACTTGGTGTATCCGACGACCACTTCTGTGTTCCATCATTCATATCTATTAACGTTCCGTGCTGCTTTTTGGCAGAGCTATCTTTACTCGTGAAACCTAGTCCTTCATCAAATCTCCAATGTCCAAGAAGTCCTGAATCCAATGTAATGTTTTGGAAGGAATTGCTTCCCATACTGAGTACTTCATTATCTTGGTACGAAGTAAGAGAGACTCCTGTACTCGTAGTAAAGGTTCCAGAACTTGTCACCATCGAGCCACTCACCGTGAGCCCATGTGTTCCCATCGTCATAGCTCCTTCTA
>CAZLFU010000044.1:0-8902 GCA_964558895.1 uncultured Candidatus Peribacteria bacterium | reverse complement strand
AACGAAGGGCTACCATTTTCATCGGCCTTACACAAATCGAGTCGTGGAACGCCATTGTTGTAATGACTCACGAAGCGAAGTGAGTCGCGAAGCATGATGGGGAAATTAAGGAGTGATCGATTGCTTTTTGCGGCGAGAATATCTTTGTACGCAGGAGATGCTTGGTAGTAACCTTGATCGGGGAGATTGCTCACGATGGTGCTTCCGAGCGCAAAGTGTGTCATCCATACACTGCTATAAAGAAGGACGAATGACATTCCTGCAGTACCACAAAACAGCACCAAGCGTCGGTAGTCAGGGAAGAGCACAATACTGAAGAATGGTACGAGCACAAGGAGAACGAGTGCGACAACTTTCGTGGTGAGCGCACAGGCAAAGCTCGCTCCAAAGAGAAGGCTGAGTCCAATGAATCGCCTTGTGGAGAGATGTTTCTTTTGGAGAAGGAAGAAAATCAGCAGTGTGAGAAGAGCAAAGAAGAGGAGGGTGGAGTCGAGCATAGCACCTCTGCTATGCACAATTTGTGCGTTATCGAAGATGTACAGAAACGAAAAGAGCGCAGAGAGTGTAGGGTTCTTTGTAAGCGTCAGAAAGAGGAAGAAGAAGACGATGGCAGAGCCGAAACCAAAGAGGGTTGGAAAGAGTCGGTACCCTGCAAACGAAGAATCCACTGCAAAATCGCGAGCGTAATCGGTATTTAAGAATTGATCAGTCTTTTCATTCGGATGGAGGAGTTTCTCTCCAAGGGCAATGAAGAGTTTGCCAAGAGGAGGATGTTGTTCCATGAAGTACACGCCGTGCAAATATTTTTGCGCAGAGGCAATGTGATAGGGTTCATCCCAAAATGGGGCATTGGGTGCGTTATATCCTACGACGTACGTGAAGAATGCTGTGAGAATCACAAAACCAAGTGGGAGCAGAAATGATGCACTCAGTGCGTGCCACTGCTCTTCTTGTGGAACATGTGGCGTTCGGTTCATCCACGCAAATATGCTCTGAAAGAGTCGTTTACTCTGACGGTCACCAAGACGCGAGAGGCTGGAAAAGAAGAGTCGAAATTCACGGAGGAGAGAGTGCATAGAACGCATTCTATCGTGTTCTTCCATTCTTCCAATGCAAAAATGACATATTTTCCTTTTCTTTCAAGCGTAACATTTGCTTTTTTCTATTCAGAAGACAGGAGAGATCGTACAATAAAAAGGATACGATCATGCAGCAGCCACAGTACCTCTCTCGGCTCGTTCTTGGAACCATTCTTGGTCTGGTACTTAGCGTTCTTTGGTTTCAATATCCAAAAGAATTGAATCAAGGACACAGAGGAGAGGTAGCTCCGACGACTATCAACCCTACCATTATGCCACCATGGTCTTCGTCTTCAGATGCTTGTGCTTCGGCAATCGGAGGCTGTAATCCTATCTCCACCGGAGATGTTTGTGGTTTTCCAACCGAAAATGCTTGTAATAATGCCTGCAACCCCCCACCAGTATGTACTTCTGATGCCGAATGTATTGGAAAAGTGACCACATTAGTATGCTTTGGAGAAAGTCCACCTCTTTTATGTACGCCAACGGGACAGATCACACCAGGTGGCGCAGCAGCATGTGAACAGACTGAGTGTAATTCTTGTGTCTGTGTCGGTGGCGCATGTGGACTTTTCGCGAATCCATTATGCGGAGGAGGTACAACTACCAATCCGACAACTATCAATCCGACAAACGCAAACCCTACAAACGCAAACCCTACAAACGCAAACCCCACAACGACGGATCCGACCACCACTGATCCAACCACGACTGCCCCCACCACTGCTGACCCTACAACGACGGATCCGACAACAACTGCGCCTCCGCCCTCTAGCCCATCTTCTACGTCTTCTCAGCCGTCCGTTGGGTCATCGACGAGCTCCAATGGTAGTACATCATCGGTAGGCTCGTCCACTTCGTCGAATGGATCGAGTACTTCCTCTACAAACTCAAGCCCATCTTCTACTGGGTCCAGTGGTTCAAATGGTTCCAGCGGATCAAATGGGTCTAGTGCTTCTTCTACGAATTCGAGTAGATCTTCTTCAGTCTCTTCTCGATCATCTAGTTCTAGCCCTTCTTCCGTGAGCTCTAGCCAATCTTCATCAACGTCTCCTTCTTCATCGAGCTCTGTTGCAGCATGTGGAGAAGAATTGGATGATTGTACGACTACTGTAGATTGTTGTATTGGCTTACGATGTGGGCAAGATTTCTTTTGTGAATATCCACCATCAAGTAGTAGTGTTAGACCTTCATCAAGTTCAGTGCCAACGTGTGCAACGCAAGGACAATCGTGCGCAGGAGGAGTAGGACTGTCGTGTTGTTCGGGGCTCATTTGTGGTACAGGATTGGTGTGTCAAGTGCCGTCATCGACGAGCAGTCGTAGTAGTACATCGTTCTCTTCTTCTGTAACAATCAATTCTTCTCGCGCTTCATCCATCTCTAGCTCTATTCTTGTCTTTATTCCCCCTACTGTCCAACTCCCTCCTCCTTACATTCCACCAAGCACGGTATTGCCACCATCTTCCCTTCCTCCAACCAATATGTACTGTGGAGATGGAACAGTGCAGATTCAATATGGTGAACAGTGTGATTTTGGTACGCAAAATGGCGCAACGGGTTCCAATTGCGCGCTGACGTGTCAGATTATTGCACAGGTGAAGTGTGGCGATGGTTCCATTGACGCCAATGAGGAATGTGACGATGGGAATGTGCGTGATTTTGATGGATGTAGTGCGCAGTGTCGTCGCGAGACAGGAGAGTGTGGAGATGGACAAGTGCAGAGAGGTTTTGGTGAACAGTGTGACCTTGGAACACGCAATGGTCTTACTGGAGCGTCGTGTGACGCCTCGTGTCGCAAAGTCACTCCTCCGCGCTGTGGAGATGGCATTGTGAATGACCCCAATGAGCAGTGTGATCTTGGAGCAAAGAATAGCAATGTACGCGGGAGCTTGTGTTTAAAGAGTTGCTTGCTTCCAAGTTGTGGTGATGGCATTCAGCAAAATGGCGAACAGTGCGATGATGGAAACTTGTTTGCCTTCGATGGTTGCGATGCGACGTGTCAAGTAGAGATGACCGTTCTTGCACCACAAGAAGAGCCGATAGCACCATCTCAACCACCTTCCCCCATTGCCTCCATTGTTCCAACGCGTCCTGTCACAACACGCCCTGTGCCAAAGAACATTCCTACGCCTGCCAAAACTCCAACAGGCCCTGAGCTCTTCCTTGTCATTCTGGTCACAGGTGGTCTTGCAGGAGCCTCTCTCTTCCGTCGACGTCTCTTCTAGCCTATGCGCTTTTCCCTTGCACCACAGTATTCTCGGTTGCTCCTAGGGGTGTTCCTTGGTTTCATCCTTGGCACGGTGCTCTACCAGTCGCAGAGAGGGGATCTAGTTGGCACTACGAATACATGCATAGAACAAAAGGCGAATAATAGTTGCCCTAGTGGAGGAGTGGATATGGGAACATATTGCTATCTACCAGGAGGTGCGCCTTGTGTAGAGTTTGGTCAGCAGGGTACATGTGGCGCAGGGTCGTGTATTCCTAATCAATACGCATGCTGTGCAAATAATATGTGCTCATTACAAACTCCCGAAACATGTGTGAGCCCATCTTTTTTTCATGCTGGAATGAATTGTGCACAAGCACAACAAAATCCTTTGAATAATTGTGGATTGCCACCTTGTTCAGCAGGCATGGTAACCTGTTCACCATTTTCACCTCAGGCTACAAGTCCAGTATGTTGTTCAACAGGTGCTGCATGTACTGATTCAGATGATGATGGATTCTATGACTCTTGCTTAAGTAGTTCTTCCTCTGCAGCAAACTTCTGCTGCAATACAACAAATAATACTTGTTATCAAGCAAGTGCTTCATCTCTGTTCTCTAGCATAAGCTCAATGTCCTCTTCGAGAAGTAGCTCCTCCCCCTCTTCTTCATTATCAAGTAGCAGAAGCTCCAGCGTTTCTCGATCTTCTTCAATATCCTCTTCACAATCATGTCTTGATATTCCAGGGTATGAGATGTGTATTCAAGGTTGTCAGTCACTACCAAATCCACCAGCTTGCATACTGGGATGTGATCTCTTCTATCCATCATGCTCTTCATTGAGAAGTAGCTCCTCCCCCTCTTCTTCATTATCAAGTAGCAGAAGCTCCAGCGTTTCTCGATCTTCTTCAATCGCGAGTCGACACTGTACTGATTTTAACATTTTTCAGAATAATGGTTCTTGTCCCACTCACCACCCTTTTAAAGATTGTGGCGTTTTAGGTGTGGTTTGTGAATGTTGCACAAGTCCATAATACTACATTTTAGGATTTTTTATATTTTGTGTTTCTACCCACCCCTCCACCATCGAGCCAAGATGACGACGTGAAAAACAACAAAGATGTTGCGGCGTTTAGCTATGTGTGGATCATGAGTGTGTTCATCTACTTTCTACGCCGAGAATCTCCCTTTGTCGTACATCACGCCAAACAGGGGATTGTCCTTTTCCTACTTTCGCTTCCGCTTTTACTCGTTCCTTTCATTGGACACATTCTTACGCTTCCGCTCATCGCTGCCATGATGTTTGGGTTCATTCAAGCCTCACACGGGCATTGGAGCTCCATCCCCCTTATTGGCGACTTGTCGCGAGGGGAATTGCAGTGGTCACACATTCGAGAGGGTGTGCAAAAAATGTGGACGACGATGCGTAAAGAATATGGTGAGTGGAGAGAGAAAAAGAAGGAAGAAACGAAGAGTGTTGTTGATTCGAACTGATTCAACATATTTGAGGTGTATCGTCGAGAGGAGGCAGAAATTTTAACTTTCATTATGGTAAAAATTCTGGTAGATTTTAACATATGAAGTCTATAATCTCCCAGTATCTCACAGAGATTCAAGCTCAATTGAAAACAGGGCACGCACAGGAGCATAGCTATAGACCAGCATTGGAAGCTCTATTTAAAGGGATAACGCAATTGCAAGTTGTGAATGAGCCCAAAGGGAGCGCACACGGTCGTCCTGATTTTATTTTTCTCAAAGGAGATATTCCTATTGCATGGGCTGAAGCAAAAGATCTTCATATCAACCTTGAGCAGATTGAAAAAAGCGAACAAATGTCACGCTATTTCGGATATGCAAATCTTATTCTTACAAATGGTATAGAGTTTCGATTTTTTAAAAATGGAAAAAGGTATGGAGAACCAATGAGTATTGCGGTAAAAAAAGGCGATATTCTTGAGTGTAATGAGAATGCTTACGATCCTTTTATTCGTTTGTTTACAGGTTTTATTGAAAATCCTGCGGAAACAATTCGTTCTGCTGCACATCTAGCAAAAATTATG
The DNA here is from genome assembly GCA_964558895.1 of uncultured Candidatus Peribacteria bacterium. GTDB lineage: Bacteria > Patescibacteriota > Gracilibacteria > Peribacterales > Peribacteraceae > CAZLFU01. The sequence goes on along the minus strand of CAZLFU010000044.1, from coordinate 3,558 downwards.
GGAGGAAAAGCAGCACGCCTTCGTGATAATGTCCTCGATATGCTTCGCCCTGATTTTATAGGACAAAAAGGCGACATTGAAAGTGTTATGCACGTATTAAAAATGAAGCTTATTCACGATCTAACGCCCGAGCAATTTGCTGACCTTTACGCGCAAACTCTTGTCTATGGACTGTTTGTTGCACGGTATAATGATGATACTTCTGAAACTTTTTCTCGAACGGAAGCACGTGATAAAATTCCAGCAAGTAACCACTTACTCCAGCAATTTTTTGATCATATTGCAGGAGCAAATTTCGTCAAAAAATTGGCATATATTGTTGATGAACTTTGTGATGTTTTCGTACATTCCAGTGTTCATGATTTAGTGCATGGTCTGTATCTACAAATGAATCTTAAAGGAGAGACGCATGATCCCATTATTCACTTCTATGAGGATTTCCTGCGTGAGTATAACCCTGACCTCCGCATGCAGAGAGGTGTCTTTTATACGCCATTACCTGCTGTTCGCTATATCGTTCGTAGTGTCGATGCTCTCCTTCAAGAACATTTTGGTCTCATAGAAGGTCTTGCTGATCGATCAAAAATTGAGCATGAATACAAAGTACAAGATCAGAAAAAGAAGGGGAAAGAAATGATTAATCGAGTGCAAATTCTAGACCCCGCTGTTGGTACTGGTACATTTTTGGATCAAGTCATCCGAGAAATTCATGCCAAATTTAAAGGACAAGAGGGGATGTGGCCCGCATTTGTGAATGATCACCTTATTCCTCGTCTCAATGGTTTTGAATTGATGATGGCAAGTTACACAATTGCACACTTAAAATTGAGCATGACACTTGCAGAAACAGGCATTGCAGAAGTACGTAAGCGTCTACGTATCTTTTTAACAAATAGCCTAGAAGAAGCGCCAGAAAAAGATGATACATTGTTTGCGCCTCTTGGACTCGATGGAGCACTGACTGAAGAAGGGATACTTGCCGCTGAAATAAAGCGCGATTTGCCAATTATGGTGGTAATGGGAAACCCTCCCTATAGCGTAAGTTCACAAAACGCATCCGTGGAAATTGGAGCTGACGGGAAAAAACGTAAAACATGGATTGGTGCTTTGCTTGATGATTACAAGAAAGATTTGAATGAAAAAAAGATTAATTTAGATGATGATTACATAAAATTCATTCGCTTCTCTCATCATTTAGTTGAGAAAAATGGAAAGGGAATTGTAGCGATGATTACGAATAATTCGTTTCTTGATGGCATTACACACCGTCAAATGCGCAAGAGTTTACTCGAAACATTTGATCATATTTATGTGTTAGATTTGCACGGAAGTAGTAAACGAAAGGAAACGGCACCAGATGGAGGAAAAGATGAAAACGTGTTTGATATTCAGCAAGGAGTGAGTATCAATATTTTTGTAAAAACAACATCTGGGAAAAAGGGGCTTGGAATAGTGCATCACTATGATCTCTACGGCAAACAAGAAAGTAAGTATGAATGGCTCGATAATCATGATGTTTCAACGACAGACTGGAAAGAATTAGAAGCCCCAAAGCCAAATTTCTTTTTTGTGCCGAAGGATTTTGGTCTAGGAAATGAATATAATACACTTACAAAAATAATTGATCTTTTTCCAGTAAATTCCAATGGATTAGAAACGCATAAAGATGAGATTGCTATTCAAGATACCGAGGAAAAAATGAGCTATGTTCTTGATGACTTTAGAAATCTGAATGAAAATGAAATTAGGATAAAATATAATATTCAAAAGGAAGGTAGGGATTGGAAGATGTCTTATGCCAAAAATGGAGTTAGTAGGAATGGTATTATTACAGAAATTGATTATCGTCCATTTGATAAAAGATATACATACTTTTCACCATATTCTAAAGGGCTAGTAGCTTATCCGCGTTATGAAGTTCTGCAACACCTTAAATATTTAAATAATTTTGCTTTATTAGTTAAAAGACAATGTAAAAGAGAATTTTCTTATATTTTTGCTATTTCTCATATTTGTGAAGCATGTGTTTTTGAAAGTGCATATGCAAAAACTCAAGTTTTACCTCTTTATATTTATTCATCCACTCTTACTAGTGAAACGCGCACGGCGAATCTCAACATGGAATTACTCAATCCTCTACTCAAAAAATTACAATGTGAATGGATGCCAGATGGCACAGGAAATGGAGTAAATTCTTGTGGACCAGAAGATATTTTTGATTACATTTACGCGGTTCTTCACTGTCCTACCTATCGCGAACGGTACAAAGAGTTTTTAAAAATTGATTTTCCGCGAGTGCCGTTTACAGGAAATCCAACTCTTTTTTGGAATCTTGTAACGCTTGGGCGTGAGATTCGTAGTCTGCACCTTTTGGAATCACCTATTCTTCACAATCGACAAACAACATATCCAATAAATGGCTCCAATACTGTTGAAAAAGTGACATTTGAAGGAGGAGAAAGTGGAAAAGTATGCATCAATTCTGAACAGTATTTTGGAGGCGTCCCACGTATTGCATGGGAATTTCCCATCGGTGGCTACCAACCTGCGCAAAAATGGCTCAAAGATCGTAAAGGACGAACACTCAATTCTGATGATATTGCGCACTATCAGAAAATGATTGTGGCGCTTATGGAGACTGATCGGTTGATGAAAGAGATTGATGATTTGATTTCAAAGAATGGTGGATTTCCTCTTCTGTAATTTCCCTGACTATGTTCCAATCCTACAACATCATCAGATCAAAACACTGTTGCACAGTGTGCCATACTTCCTGTATAATGGATACATTCCTCCCCGTGGATTTGCTCCATGGCCCCCAGAGTGCCTGTGCCTCTGGGCTTTTTGTTGTATTTCTATGAAAAACGTCATTGCTCTTATTGATGGCTTTAATCTCTATCATGCACTGGATGCAAGCATAGAAAATGGACGTGATATTAATGGTCAGAAAAAATATCACAAGCTGTACGCTCACTATAAATGGCTTGACTTAGAAAAACTGTGTCAATGTTTTCTGACAAAAGATGAAACTCTCTCAACGGTCTATTATTTTACAGCTCTGACAACATGGTCAGAAGAAAAAACGAAGCGACATCGTCTCTATATTCGTGCATTGGAGTCGATGGGTATTCAGACAATTTATGGGGCTTTTAAAGAAAAGGAAGTGTTTTGTACGGAATGCAAAAATATATTTTTGAAACGAGAGGAAAAAAGAACAGATGTCAATATTGCCATACATTTGCTTGGCCTCGCACAATCAAATACATACGATCGCGTTCTGCTTGTCACTGGCGATAGTGATTTAATTCCTGCAATAGAATGGGTACGGAAAATCTATCCTGATAAAAGAATTAGCGTCATCACGCCTCCTGGTAGGAGGATGACAAAACATTTGCGTGCTGTAGCAACAGATGCTGCTGTCATTAAAGAGATTCATTTAAAAACAAGTCAGTTACCAAAGATTGTAGAAATTGATGATGCACAAATCCTATCACCTTATTAATTATAATTTATGTTCAACCCTATCAAGCCCTACAACACCCTCCCCCATCTTCCCCC
>CAZLFU010000043.1:267-9036 GCA_964558895.1 uncultured Candidatus Peribacteria bacterium | reverse complement strand
TTCTCGCTCTGTTGTTCAATCTGCATCTTTTGTGTCTGTGCGAGATGAAACCTCTTTTTTGCGAGTGGAGTCGTGGTGCAAAAAATGCAAGTGCATTCAGACATTCGATCCTGTGTATTCGCTGATGGAATCAAAGAAATTTCCAGAGGGAGATACCCCTATTTTCGTAGTGATTCCACGTACGAATTCTGGAAAAGGTTTTTTAGAAATCACTCAAAAGCTACTCAAGGCACACCCAGAATTTAAGGAAGTGCATATTCTTTCCATGCAGCCAGAGGACGAAAGCGAAAAAGAACTCTGTCAAACAATCCGTGCAGATTGTGGTTTGCCAAGCTTTATTTTCGAAATTCGTACTGTGGATGAATTAATGAAGCATGTGTATTTGGGATCATTTGTGTTGGCTCAGCGGTTTCATGGGGCACTTGCCGCACTTGCCGCAGGTAAACAAGTGCATATTTGCCCACAGGGGAAAGAGGATAAACTATGGGCGCTTCGAAAATTGGTGGTGGATGAGGAAAATGGTATTGCTATCAGTGGCTTACAGGAAAGGGTGGAGAGAGGGGAAGATGCACTTAAACTAGCCTTTCAAAGGTAGGTCATCTATGTTGTATTTGTATGATGATTATTCTCTATTTAGCAAAAGCAGAGAAAGAAGTTTACGATGTAGTGAATTCTGTGTTTAAAGAGGGGCGGGGCGCAAAAGAACAAACCGAATAGCGAAGTTTTTCTTCTGAAAAAGTAGGATACACCGTATACTTAGAAGCAAGAAAAGCCAGTATGTTAAGCGTCTCTTTTTTATGAAAATTCGAAACTTCTGCATTATCGCGCATATAGACCACCCTCCTACGTCCGCCTTGGCGGACTACGGGAGGGCGGGATTTCTCTTCTTTGCATGAATATAAGGAACTTCTGCATTATCGCGCATATAGACCACGGTAAGTCTACCTTGGCAGATCGTATGATCGAGCTTACTGGAACCAAACAAAAACGTGAGATGAAGGAGCAGTTGTTGGATTCTATGGATTTGGAGCGTGAGAGAGGCATTACCATCAAGCTGCAGCCAGTTCGTATGAATTACCTAGGTACACAGCTCAATTTGATTGATACCCCAGGGCATACGGATTTCCGGTACGAAGTGAGCCGATCTCTTGCTGCATGCGAAGGGGCAATCCTCCTGGTTGATGCATCACAAGGAATTCAAGCCCAGACACTAGCTGTGCTCTACATGGCCATGGAGCATGACCTTGTTATTATCCCTGTTCTCAATAAAATTGATCTTCCCGCGGCAGATCCAGAGAGAGTAAGCGAAGAAGTGATGAAGCTACTTGGTTGTTCCAAGGAAGAAATCTTGATGATCTCTGCCAAGGAAGGAAGGGGTATTGATGAAGTGTTGAAGGCAGTGATCGCAAGAGTGCCTCCTCCTCAACAAACCGAATCTTCCTCCAGTGAAACAGCCCGAGCTCTTATTTTTGATGCGATTATGGATCAATACAGAGGCGCAGTTGCCTATATTCGTGTTGTTGAGGGCAGTTTTATAAAAGGGCAAAAAATTCGACTTCTTGGTACAGGGGCAGATTTGGAAGTATTGGACCTTGGGTACTTTAGTCCTGCCTATATTTCGGATTCCTCGTTATCGGAGGGAGAAATTGGCTACATCGTAACAGGGGCCAAGGATGTACTTCACGTGCGAACAGGGGATACCATTGCAACCAACCCAGAGGCAAAACAACTACCAGGATATAAGCAGGTGCAGCCAATGGTGTTTGCTGGTTTATATCCTTCCGAGGCGGATGGATACCCAGAACTTCGTGATGCACTCGAGAAGCTACAACTCAATGACGCCGCCCTCATGGTAGAGCATGAAAGAAATGCTGCCCTTGGAAACGGATTTCGCTGTGGGTTTTTAGGTTTGCTGCATATGGATATTGTCCAAGAACGACTGGAGCGGGAGTACGATTGCGATTTGATCATTACAGCTCCGAGTGTGATGTATGAAGTGAAAATTGCTCTCAAGCAGCCTGGAGAAGTTATTCGAACTAGTTTACTAAAAGAAGACGAACCTGATACTGCCAGCATTAGTAACCCTGCAGATTTTCCAGATCCAGCGTTTATAGAAGAAGTACGAGAGCCATGGGTGAAGCTAGAAATAGTGTGTCGTAAGGAAGATGTAGGCCCTGCCATGCAGCTGGTTCAAAGCAGGCGTGGTATCTATCTTTCCCTCGAATACTTGGATGCCGATAGAGCTCTTCTTTTCTTTGAGGTTCCGTTGCAAGGTATTGTGATGGACTTCTTTGACCAGCTTAAATCTTCTAGCGCTGGTTATGCCTCCATGAGTTATGAACCTATAGGCTATAGAGCAGGGGATTTGATTAAATTGCAGATTCTCCTCCTTGGAGAGCCTGCAGAGGCTTTGAGTACCATCGTGCATCGCTCGGAAGCTCACGAAGTAGGCAGCATTATTTGTAAGAAATTGAAAGAAGTGATTCCCAAGGCACAGTATCAAATTTCCATTCAAGCTGCGATAGGAGCAAAAGTTGTAGCAAGAGAGACTCTTTCTGCATTTCGCAAAGATGTGACAGGTGGTTTGTATGGGGGAGATGTTTCCCGTAAGAGAAAACAACTCGAAAAACAGAAGAAAGGTAAAAAGAGGCTCAAGCAAATGGGAAAAGTGACGTTAACGCAAGAAGCGTTCTTGAGCGTGCTCAAGAGATGATGCTTTTATCCTAAAATCTTTTGAGCCTTCACTCTAAATCCATCCATAATTTTTGAAAATCTTTCTTGATTCAAGTTTTCTGACCCTAATGTTTGTAATACAGTGCCGAGTGCATCGGCTAGTCTTACAATCTTGTCGTTAATACCACTTATTATTTCCAATCCTGCTATTGCAAGTGTAATTTTCTCCTTCAATCCATCAGGATCATGCTCTGCAAGTTCTACAAGCTCCTTTGAATTGCTTGTTTGTAGCAGATTATTCATAAAATATTGTGTCTTCGATACAGCCATTTGTGTGTTGCGTCTGTGACTCATGAAGGGTTCATAGTAACAAACATGTCCTAGTATAGGAATCAATTTTAGCAACACGTTAAAAATATGGCTACATGGTTCAATGATTCACAAGAGATATCTCATGTTGTTTGCATTTCGGTAGACATCAAAGTCTTTCAAAACCTGTTAATCATGTAATCATGAAGTCATGTGACTATGTTTACTATTCATCATTTTCATCTGCGCTAGATTTCGCCCTCTGTTCTAAGAAGTGTTTCTTGGCGGAGGCAATAAATGGCTCAAAGACGGTTTGGAGAATGCTTGCTGTGAGTGGCTGGAGTTTTTCAAATGGAGCCTCCCTTTTACGAGAGGCAAAGAATTCCTGTAGTACAAATGTTGTAAGTTGAAGAACTGTACCATCAATATTTTTCTCATCAATCATAAGCTTGCTTAGAATTGCTTCGGGAGAGAGAGATAGTACCAATTGCATCAAGGTAATCCATTCTACGAGTACGCGGTTTGTTTCGGTATCGAGTTCTTTGGAAGCGGTAATAATCGAAGAATTTTCTTCCACTGTTTCGTGTGCAGATTTTTGCCCTACTTCTTGCAAATGATCTTGTACTTCTTTGAGGCATTCCTCACTGATGAGTGAGAGAATGGAGAGAATGAAAATACTGGGGCAGTTTCTGGCAACAAGCCGAGAAATGAGAAGAAACAGATGCGCACGGTCATCGCTACTCAAAAATTGAATGATAGCCTGTGCAACTCTTTGATCCCTTTTCTTGCTCTGTTTTTCCTCTCTCTGCCACTGTTTGATTGCTGCTGCAGCGGCAGCAAAACGCTGCTTGGCTTCCTCACTCAATTGCTCTGGTACTCCAGATCCTCCTTCGCCGGGTACGTAGGATTCTAAACCTCCTGTTTCGGACATACGGGAATAGTACAATGTTCTGTGGGCATATCAAACACCAGATGAATTTTGGAAGTAAACCTAGACTTCTCTGAAGTTATTTTGCAACTGGATCGATGTGCACGATAGTACACTTTTCCCTTTTGCGGTTGAATTTAAGGAATCGCTTCTGTGAAAAAATAACAGTGCCTTCGGTATCTGCATGAATTGTCCAATCCTTACCAAGGTGTGTGTTTCTACCTGGACGGAATTCGAAGCCTTTTTGGCGTACAATAACCTCTCCAGCATTCACAACTTGTCCACCAAAGCGCTTCACGCCTCGACGCTTTGCGATGCTATCTCTGCCGTTTTGGGTAGATCCACCAGCCTTTTTATGAGCCATAGTGGAGGCATTTTATGGGTTTTAGAGCCTTTTGCAAGGAAATTCTTTTCTATTCTTACAGAAAAATACTTATAAAATCGGACATAGGCGGGATTTAAAATAGTTATACCCAAACCACTGCAATTTACTCCAAACATGTCCGTGTCCGCTGCACATGTCTGCTTGTCGACCGTAGTCCGACGGACGAAGGTGGAAGCGCGAAGCACTACTTCTGCCTGCTCCTTGCTAGCGCTCGAATGCCAAGTTGCGCAGCAATCTTGGTTGAGAGCGCGCACAGGTCTGTAAGAAAGAAGGATGGCTTTGCGCGAGCTTGCAGCGGACGAGGCTTTTTGGTTCTTTTTAGCCTGTCCTGAGCTTGTCGAAGGAGGCTCTCAAAAAGAACAAAGAGTATTGAGAAATATACTGCAACAGAGGTACTAAGAGGGAATTGGTTTTGTATGACGAATTATAGTGGTTTAGCTATATTACTTGGTTGCGCGGGCCGGATTTGAACCAGCGACCTCGAGGTTATGAGCCTCGCGAGCTACCAGGCTGCTCCACCGCGCGAGGAGACTCTACTGGTAAACACGAATGCTATCAACCATCGCATGTACTTTTTATTACTTTTGAGGTTTTTTTGAAATTATGCACCAGTTTTCAATTCATCAATTTTCTCTGGATGGAAGAAATAGAGTTTCCAGTGCTCCAAAACAGGCATCTGCCTGAGAAGTTCCAAATACGCTGCTTCTCGAACATCCTTTATGCTCTCATCTAGCAATTCCTGCACAGTAGATTCTGGTATCTTTGTGATAATAAGCACCTTTTCTCCTGGGGTTACTCTTCCTAGATTTCCTTTCGCATATTTGTCTTTGTACTGAGTAGAACGGTAATACTCCAAGTCTCGCTTTCCTTCCTCTACCTGTAGTCTCAATTCCTCGTTTCCTTTCTTGATATTGGCGAGAGTCTGCTCGAAGAGTGCATTGCGATAGTAGGATAAAGCCAATCCAAATGCCATGAATCCTACGACTGTAAGGCCGACCACGATGGTGAGCTGTTTACTGACAGGTTCGAAGTGCTTGTATGGCATCGAGGATAGGATACTTGAAGAATGAGAATTGGAATATTGGAATATTTTGGTGAGAGTAGTGGGATGAATACTTCTTTTTCAGTATGATGGAGCTGTATGAAGATCTACTGTTCTGGTATAGGGGGAATTGGTTTGAGTGCCTATGCTGCATTACAAGCTTGCGATGGCCATACGGTCCTTGGAAGCGATAAGGTAGATAGTGCACTTCTCGATGATTTGCGTTCTCAAGGCATAGAAATTTTCTTAAACCAGGATGGGTCGCATATACCAAAAGATTGCGATCTCTTTGTGTATTCCGAGGCGATTCCAGAGCATGCCCCCGAGCGACTACGGGCAGAGGAGTTACAAATTCGATCACTCTCGTATCCTCAGGCTCTTGGAGAGATCTCCACACATTCTTTTGTCATTGCAGTCTGTGGTACTCATGGAAAATCTAGCACGACTGCTATGGCAGCCAAGGTGTTGATGGATGCAGGAAGAGATCCAACTATTGTAGTTGGCACAAAATTACCAGAGCTCAAAGGACGCAATTGGCGTAAAGGAGGCGGTAATATTTTTCTCTTAGAGGCCTGTGAGTATCGTGAGTCTTTTCTTTCTTTGAGACCAGATTGTATTGTGATGACCAATACAGATGGCGATCACTTCGATGCATTTGATTCTCTCCAAGAGTATCAACAAGCGTTTGTGCAATTTATACAAAAGCTTCCAGAAGATGGCATGGTGATTACTCATGGAAATGATCCTGCCTGTGAACGTATTGCAGTTGTCTCTGGTCGCCGCATGATAGATGCGGACATGTTTCCTCTGCCATCTTTGAGTGTTCCAGGAAAGCACATGCGACAGAACGCACAGTTGGTCTCTGCGCTGGCAGATCATTTAGATCTTTCTCCACAGAATACAGCAACCTCCCTCAAAAACTTTTCGGGAACGTGGCGGCGCATGGAAGTGCGAGGAGACTTACCAAATGGCGTAACAGTCATAGATGATTATGCGCATCATCCTACAGAAATTGCAGCTACTATTGCTGCTGCAAGGGAGGCATATGACGATAGGCGTTTGGTATGTGTGTTTCAACCGCATTTACATGACCGCACGTTGTACTTCTACGAACAGTTCACCAGAGCATTTTCCAAGTGCGACCTTCTTGTTATTTCCAATGTCTATGAAGCAAGACCCGATATCGAAAAAGAAAAAGTTGATATTCATCAATTTGTGTCGGACTGCGCAATAAACAGTGGAATAGAAGTTTTCTATGCAGAAACAATTGAAAACACTGCGGCTCTCTTGCAGGAGAAGATTCTCCAACCAGACGACGTACTCCTTAGCATGGGAGCTGGAGATATCTCGAGACTGCCAGACATGCTTTTCGCTTCGTAGTAATTATTCCTCAATTGTTGTATACAGAGCTATTGCTTGGCTGATAATTTTGGCGATTTCTGCTCTATTGACAGGGTTATTGGGGCCAAATTCTCCTGTAGCATTTCCCTTTGAGTCTGTATATCCAGATACCAAGCCATCCAAAGCAGCGGTTTCGATAGAAGCAGCGTATTGTGTCGTAGGGGAGACATCGTGAAAGAGAATTCCCTTTGGCCATACACGTGGTACATCGAGTGCTTGCAAGAGAGTACTCACAACTTCTGCTCGCGTTGCTGGTCGGTCTAGATTTACTGTCTTATCTTGATACACTTCCCAGAAAAGCTCTTCTGCAGAGGCAATATACTGTTCGTACCACTGGTTGCGCGCGAGTAGATTCTGAGGGGGAAGAGTAGCTTTCTTTTCGCTGATTCCAGAGAGTGCATGGGCAATTTTGGCTAGTTGTCCAATAGTCACCAAGTCGCCAGGGCCATAGAGACCATTTGGATTTCCTTCAGCATCACGGTAACCACTCATAACTTTTGTTTTCACTGCTGTATACACAAAAGGCGCGTACCATTCATGAATAGATGAATCTGTGAAAATAAGAGTGCTTCCATCTACCGAAGCAGTAACGTATTCCAAACTCTTTTGCTTGGTCTGTTCCTGGTCTAAGTGCTCGAGACCATCACACGCAACAGTAATGGAGAGGTTGATGCGACTAGCTTTCACAAGTCGGTCGGAAACAGGCTTGGGATCTATACAATTTTCAATGGGTTCAAATTGGGCACTATAGAGTCCCTCTGGCATATTCAGAAATGATGCTGGTGTTGTGCCAGCATAGACAGAATCGTTTGGTCCACGCATGGTAAAGTTGAGCCCTAGAGGTTGGCTATTGACCGCAATCACCCCAACGAATACGAAATTATTTTGAATAACGATGCCAACTGTTGTATTTGCTTTGAGGATGAACGTTGCTTGTGGCTTTGTGTTCTCTTGATCCAATTCTCCATCTTGATACACATTGACACTAGATCTTGCTCCTTCGGGAGGTGTGACGATAATTGTATAGAGTCCTGGTTCCATGGAGGTTAATTTTTGCACAGCATTCGAAGATATTACTTTCTTGTTACCTGGTTTAATGAGAGTCCACTGCGCAAGCATGTTTTCGTGCTCACTTTTTTGCTCGATGAGAATGGTTCCAAATCCTTCTTCGAGAACAGTTTCTCCAGTTTGTGCAAAAGCAACTGTTTGGGTTACACAAAGAGATGCAATAGTTACAAATCCGAAGAATCGAGAATATGTCATAGAATAGTGAGGAAGGATGCATGACAGTTTTACGGTTTTTAGAAAGAAGAGCAATCAAGAACAGCTGATTCTTCCCTGGAAATCAGCTTGATATACTCGAGCTTTACGCGTTATTACGTCGAAGAACATGCACAAAACTATAGGCAAGTAATGCACTCGTGATCAGAAAGAGAATGTCGATGCGCATTCCAGTCTGTGGAATCACTGCTCTTCCTACCGTGACAGAATCGCTTCGTTCTGTTACTTCTGCATAGTCGAGATCCGATCCTTCAATATGTCCAGAAAGAATCATAGTTTCTCCCATTTGTAGGTCGTCTGCTACTTTTGCCTTATAACTTGCTGTCCATGTTTTTCCGGCAAATACAGGAGGAACATTCCATTGGATTGTAGTATCAACCAAAACACCGTTATCCAGAATGGGATACAGTACTGTTACATTCTCGGGAATAGCTTCTGTGAGTGTAAGGTTGCGAAGTGTGCCCTTGGTAGAGTTTTTCAGAGTTACAAACACTTCAATGGAGTCGCCTGGAAGTACTTCTGCATTGGACACATGATGAGAAATTTCTACAGCTTGTATCATATTTTCCTTTTGCTCTTCTTCTCCTTGAGTACTAGTAGGTATCGTTGGCTTCTTGGAGGTCATAGTAACACTGCATGTATACTCTCCGTAGAAGTCGAGTACACCACTCGAAATTAAGTCTCGTTTCTGCTGCTTTGGTGGATTACATCCTTCTACAAGTCCGTAATGAATGGTGTAGTACGCAGGTT
>CAZLFU010000043.1:0-257 GCA_964558895.1 uncultured Candidatus Peribacteria bacterium | reverse complement strand
AGCCAGAAAAACTAGCGGGAGTTGTACCAATTTTTCGCAAATCATTTGGTCCAGTGAGTACAAACGAAGCGCCAGGTCGTGAGCTTTTTACTACGATCGTTCCTTCGAATGATTGTGTAATCACCACGCGAAGTGCATCAAAGTCACGAACGAAGAAAGTTGCGTTTCTCCCCGAAATGGATTCGAGAAGTTGGGCGTTTCGGTACACATCAATTGTTGTTTTTGCTAACTGTGGAGAATTCACCTGTAAAGAATAT
>CAZLFU010000042.1:0-9101 GCA_964558895.1 uncultured Candidatus Peribacteria bacterium | reverse complement strand
AAAAATTCCTACGCATGCAATGGCTCACAGGGCTGAAAAGTGCAAACTCCTCGCTCCGTATTCACTCCGCTCGTCAAACAGTGCACTTTTCTACGCCCTTGCTCGCCAAGATGCGTGACGGAATTTTTTCTAGGTGACATCCTGTTTTGATCTTTGGAAAAGAAATATTGCCAAACTAATAAATAAGAACCAAAGAGTACTGAGAAGTATGCTGCAACGGAGGTACGAGGAAGGGGATTGGTTTTGGATGTGATAGCTCATGTAATTACTGCTACTTGTTCTGATTTTTGCTACTCTTTGTTCCATGCGCTCTCTTTTCTCTCAGCAGCGAATCCTTGGTGGAGCAGCTGTTTTGGCTGTCACACAGTTTGGAGCTTCGCTGGTTGGCCTCATGCGAGATCGTATGCTTACGAAGACGTTTCCAGGTTTGGACACTGTAGACGTATATATCGCTGCATTTCGTCCAAGCGATCTCCTGTTTCAAATGTGCATCATGGCAGGGTTTAGCGTAGCTCTGGTGCCACTTCTTGCCAAATATAAAGCGGAGGACAATATGGAAGGAAGTTCCAAATTACTCAGTGGAGTGATCACGGTTGCTGCTCTGGCTTTTGGATGTATCGCGTTGATCGCATCAGCATTCTTTCGTCAGATTGCTCCGTTTCTTGTGCAGTTTGAAGGAGAGTCTCTAGAGCTGTATATCACCTTTGGTCGTATTGCTCTTCTTACCAATTTCTTGTTTGTCGTTGGCAATGCCTGTGGACAGTATCTCATCACGATTCAAAAGTACTGGATCTATGGGCTTACTCCTATTTTGTACACGCTGGGAACCATTGGAGGAACTATGTATCTCACACCTGTGTATGGGCAGTATGGACCTATTCTAGGAACCTTACTTGGTGCAATTGTGTATGTAATCGTTCGATTTATTTCCACCATGCATGCAGGCTACAGACCTTCTCTTGCGTTGTGGCATCCAGATCTCCAGGAGCTAGGTTGGTTGATGCTTCCTCGTATGTTGGCACTTGGCGCGTTGCAGATGCAATTACTCCTGTTTGATACTGTTGCTTCTGGACTTGGCTCCGGAGCAGTGACTATCAATGCGTATGCGAGAAATTTTCAATCGGTTGTTGTGGGAGTGGTGGGTATCGCACTTGCACAATCTGCTTTTTCACTTCTCAGCCAAGCTGCCGCGAAGAAGGAAACAGAAAAGTTTTGGATGTATGTGAGAAAGGCGACTCTTATGATTATTCTTTTGACGATTCCTGGGGCAATAGCTCTGTATCTTCTTTCACCTATCGCAGCACGTTTGGTTCACTTGATGGACGTGCTTCCTATTTTCTCTGTCACAATTGGTTTATATGCTATCAGTATCCCATTTGAGAGCTTAAATCACTTACTTCTTCGCTCATTCTATGCGCTGAAGAATACGCTTACCCCTGCTATCATCAGTGTTCTCAATGGTGTTGTTGCCATTGGAATTTCCTGGTTCCTTGCACCAACATTTGGAGTGTACAGTTTGGCTCTTGGGTTTACGTTGGGACAGGTGTTGCAGCTGGTTGGACTGGGGTTGTTGTTACCAAGAAGAGTGAGAACTCAGGAGGGGTGACGTAGGGATTTCAGGGATTTCAGAGAAAAACACTAGACTCTCTGAAATCCCTGAAATCCCTGGACGAGACCAATGCGTAGCCTTTATAAGTTTACGAAGCTTTGCTGTTTGGTTCTATTTCTTTTACTTCTTTGAGGAAATCATTCCAAAGAAGATGCACCGCAAGACGTGCGGGTGCCATTTTTATATCTATTTTTTCAGGCTCTAGATTTCTCACTGCATCTCTACTTGAAAAACCTTCAATAGAAACAAAAACTTGGTCAGGATTATTAGGTATTCGCTCTATTTTTACCATTGTATTTTCTAGAGAAAACCTCCTACTATTGCTAGCTCCACTTGCTCTCTGTGTTTCTTGAAAACCTTGTGCAACAAGCCAAGCAGCAACAGGGGTTGTAGTATCCTGTATTTCGGATACTACCCTTGGCTCATCTGAGATGGTTCGTTCTAAAGTTGCAATAGGCATAAAAATACTACAAAACTACTACTTTTTCTTCACTTGCGTAAAGTCTAATTCAACAGGTGTCTCTCGGTCAAAGATGAGCACCATAACATTTAGTTTTCCTTTATTCACATCTACAGAATCTACAGAACCTTCGTAGTTCTTAAATGGTCCATCGATGATGACAACCAAATCACCAACCTGGAAGTCGCTCTTAAACTTGGCTTCCTGTTCTCCTACTCGTCTCTCGATCACACCAAATTCCTCTGGAGTGACAGGAACAGGAATATTTCCAGATCCTACGAACCCAGTCACATTGGGAGTGTTTCGAACCAAGTACCAGCTTTCATCTGTTACCATCATGTCCACGAGAACGTACCCTGGGAATAGCTTCTTTTCTTCCTCATGTGGTTCTCCTTTACGGAAGGTTAATTGTTTTTCCTTCGGAACTTGCACATCAAAAATATAATCTTGCATTCCCATAGATTCTACACGCTGCAAAAGACCTTCTCGCACTGCGTCCTCATATCCTGCATAGGTATGAACGACGTACCAGTTTCTACCAGCATTTGGATCCTGCTTACCCATAGGAGATTAGGCGAAAGAAAGGAGGATTTGCACCCCCTGCGATAGTGCGTAGTCTACAACACCAAATACAGCGGAGCTGCACAGGGTGAACCCAAGGACGATGAAAGAAAGACGTATAGCTTGATGGCGTGTAGGCCATCGAACCTGATGAAATTCTTCTACTGCGCCTCGGATGTACTCGGATACGACTTGCATAGAATCTTAGAGAAAAAAGCCCTGAGGGGCTTATACACCTCAAAGTTTAAGGTATTTTGGATGTTTTGCAAGGGTTTTTGGGAGGGATTTGTAGGGCTGAGGTTTCTTTGGACTCGTTGGAATCCTTGGAGTCCAAAGAAACCAAAGAAACCAAAGAAATTAAGAATGACGACAATCTTTAAAATCCTTGATCGCCTTAGTCTATCGAACCCTAAACCAGCTCACTAAAACCCGTATTCTGCATGAGCTATAGAATGAATTTTGGTGATTGGAAGGGCAACAAACCAAACCCGCCCTTTGATACTTTTGCGTGTTGCGTAAGGGATAGGATTATTCTCTTTATCGAAGAAGCTACGGGAATCCAAACTTCCTTGCCTATTATCTCCTAGAAGGAAATACATATCTTCTGGAACGTGGTACGTAATTTCTTTCGTATTGCCGCTTGTTGGAGGATGCTGATAGGTGTGGCCTGCATTTTGCTCATTGAGATATCCTTCTTGTAATTCAATTTCCGACCCTTGGCCATTTGGACGAACAAATACCCTTCCGTTGCGAATAATGACATCGTCTCCACCTTCGCCAATGACACGCTTTACGTAGTATTTCGATTCATCGTTGGGTGGATGAAAGACAACTACGTCCCCTCGATTGGGTTCTCCTATATAATAGGCAAGTTTGTTGATAATAATGTATTCATTGTGTTCTAGGGTATCTACCATCGAACTTCCCTCTACTTGGAATGGAGAAACGAGAAATGTTCGAATCACTGCCACAATTGCAACAATGATAATAATGTTGAGAACAACATCAAACAGGTGGAACAACACGCCGTGCTTTTTGATAGTCGACATTGCAAGGAGTATAGCTGCAGCTGATTCTCTTTCCTAGAGAAGTGAAGTATTTTCGGGCGTAAAAAGAGAAAACTGGTTGTTCCTCTCTATTCCTACTACAATACGAACCATGTTGAAACGAATCAATCAGATGCTTTTTGCCAGACACCTAGAAGATGATGAGGAAATACTCATGATTGTACATAAGCATTGGCTGATTGGACTGAAGTTTGTTTTTTGGCCTAGTGTTTCCATTGTTGTTTCTTGGTATATTCTCTACCTTGTACCGCTTCGGGGAATGTTTTATCTCATTGTTCTCTGGAGTATTTTTTCGGTTGTATGGTGGATTCGCAATTTTTTCGATCACTATCTCGACGCTTGGATTATTATGAGTGAAGGCATTATTGATGTGGAGTGGCACGGATGGTTTCATCGTGAGTCTACACGTGTTCTTTATAGTGATGTGCAGGGTGTAAGTTACGAGATTGATGGAATAGTGGGCACGTTTCTTCGATTTGGAGAAGTCACTGTTGAAAAAGTTTCCTCTGGTAATACTATTTCGCTCGAGTATGTTTCGAGACCACGTAGAGTAGAGAAAGAAATCTTAAAAAACATGGAGGGATATCTTCATACCAAAAATTTAAAAGATGCAAAAACAGTACAAGAAGTTTTAGCTCAAATGATCGCAAACGAGATGCAGTTGCAGGGTATACAAGATGACGATGATGCCTCCACCGAAAACAAATGAAACCAACACTCGTGATTATTGGCCTTGGAAACCCTGGAGCAACCTACGAGCGGACACGACATAACATAGGTTTTCTTGCACTCGATTATCTCTCAAAAGAATTTGGAGAAGGTGAGTGGCAAGAGAAGCAAAAATTCCTTTCGATCATGCAAGAAGCCAGGGTCGTCACGGTTCCAATCTTACTTGTGAAACCTCAGACGTACATGAATAGATCTGGCGAAGCAGTTCATAAAATTGTGGATTTCTACAAGCTTAATCCCAAGGAGCAAGTTCTTGTCCTTACCGATGATATTGATCTCCCATTGGGAGAAGTGCGTTTTCGCAAAAAAGGAGGACCAGGAACGCATAACGGCATGAAGTCTCTCGTGGATACTCTGGGGGAAGAATTTCCACGATTGCGCATAGGAATTGGTTCTCAGCCTACTGGTGCAGATCTCGCGAATTGGGTGTTGAGCATACCTTCGAAAGAAGAGGAAAAAACTTTTTCAGAGACAATCCAAAGTATTCCAGCATACATTCGAGAGTTTGTGCTCGGAGAATCTACTTCTGGTGAGACAAAAAAAGAGTAATAAAAATGCCACTCTTCGGCAGTGCTCAGAGTGACATTTAAAATCAGCTTTATTGTCTTGTACTTAGAAGAAGAATCTTCTCCCTGCTACGCTTCCTGCAGCAATTCCAAGTGTGATAATGGTTGTCCAAATTACAAGTGGAATGGAGGCAGCTTGCTGTGAGGTATCGGTGGAAGTCTCATCTGCACCTGTTACTGTGTAGGCAGCATTTGCAGTGAGGCCTGCTGCTCCTGTTTGAGGAAGGAACTCTACAATGCGTACTTCGTTCGTATCTTGTGGAGAGGTGCCTCCAAGGTTTCCTCCGCTTACACGCACGGAGTTTGTCACTATTTGCCCATGTCGTAAGTTGGCGTTTGCACGAACGGTGTACTGTAGTGTGCGGCTTTCACCAGCTCCAAGGCTTACGTTCCAGCGAATCTTATCTCCGCTTACAGTACCACCACCTGGACTCTGTACTGTCACCGAGTTACTGGGGAACGTGTCTTCTACAGTCATACTTCCTGTTGGACGACGTCCATCATTGCGGAGTGTAATTGTGTAGGAGATCAAACTGCCCGGTTGTGCTTCTTGGCGGTCTGCCATCTTGTCGACAGAGACATCGACGTCTTTTCCACTTGTATTTCCTCCGTCTTCATCTTCGTCATCGGTATCCTCGGTGTCACCTTCTACACGGGTAAGTTCGCTTTCTTCCTCATTATCGGCCCGAACACGCAGTCTAAGGAGATCTCCATCGTCAACGGTGTTTCGTACGCGAACGGTAAGAGTGAGTGTACGAGTTTCGTCACCATCAACACTGATGTTGTCCCACTCAACTTCTTCGTCACCATCCTCCTCGCCACCATTATTTGCACTGAGCACACTGGTATTTTCGTCGAGGAATGCTCGTACATCTATTCTTTCGTCATCGCTATCATCGTTGATGATGCGAATGGTGTAGGTAATGACATCGCCTGCCTCTACAGGATCTGGTGAGTCGCGTAGTTCAATACGAATATCATTGTTATCATCGTCGTCTTCATCTTCATCATCGTCGTCTTCATCTTCTACGCGTGTAGTTTCTTCATCGGTAACAGCTCCTGCGAAGACGGTGCTGCGGAGAACATCGCCTTCATCTGCACTGCTTTTCACGCGGACAGTTGCAATAAGTACAGTGGTTCCATTGGCAGGGATATCGATACGATCCCACGTGATCACACCATTGCTGTGAGATCCGCCATTGTTTGAAGATACGTATGTCGTCTCGTTATCCAAGATCTGTGTAATATCCATGTCGCTTACCGCAGTAGAGCGCAAGTTTGTGAGGCGAATGGTGTAGGAGAATGTTTCGTCGACGTCTACAGGATCCCTCGAGTCCGAGATATCAACGGTAACACCACCAGTCACATTACTTACTGTTGTACTATCTTGTGCGCTTGCACCGTTTTGGATGCGAGCAGTGTTCGTGATGACAGATCCTATTGTTACAGAAGATTCATCTTTGATGCGTGCATCCAAAAGGAGCACAGAACTTGTTCCAGTTGGAATGGTAAGGTTGCTCCAAGTGACTGTCTGTCCGCTCACAATTCCACCATTGCTTGCAGAAGTGAATTGCAAACCAGATGGGAGCGTATCCACAACCGTTACATTGGTAGCAGGAGTTGTTCCTGGATTGGTTACCGTAATGCGGTAATTGAGAATTTCTCCTTTATCTGCAGTCTGCTTGCCATCTGTCTTGCTGATGAGCAAGTTCTGAGAAGGACACTGAATAGTGGTAGAAACTGTTTCGCTTTGATTATCGCTTGTGTGAGGATCTGTAGTATCAGACGTTACAGTCGCACTATTTTGAATGGTAGATCCACAGGTAGCAGTTGCAGGGACGGTAAATGCGAGTGCAAACCCTCTCGATTGTCCTGCTGGAAGAGAGAATCCTTCACAGTGAATATCGGTACCACTCAAGACACAGTTAGGATTGGAGCGAGTAGCATCAAAAGTGAGTCCTGTTGGAAGGGGATCGGTAATTACTACGTTTTGTGCTGTGCTCGATCCGGAGTTATTTACAGAGACGATGTATGTAGCTGTGCTACCAGCAGCTACTGTAGCTGGTCCAGTTTTGCTAAGAGCAAGATCTGCAGTTGCTACAACATTTGTTTCGGAGTTATCGGTTGCAGAGCTACAACCTGGGTCATTTGGATAGTCGATGAGGCCATCAGCGTCGTTATCGATGCCATCTTCACACTGTGCAGAGGAAGGGTTGGTGCTATTGGTTTCGTTATTATCCTGAGCAGATGCACAACCTGGGTCATTTGGGTAATCACTCAAAGAATCTCCATCGTTATCGATGCCATCCTGGCACTGTGCGAGTGGTGTTCCTTCTGTAGTATCAGATGGACTGCTGCAGCTAAAGTCTTCTGGGTAATCTACTGCTCCATCGGAATCATTATCGATTCCATCGGAACATTGCGTACATGCTACAGTCGTAATAATAGTTGCAGATTCATTATTGTTTGGATTCGAATCGGTCATGCTGGAGGAAATTGCAGCTTTGTTGTGAATAGTCTGACCACACGTTGCAGACTGTGAAACAGTGAATCCAACAAGGAGCTCCAAGCTTGCATCACTGTTCATTGCACCAAGAGTACAGAGCACGTCGGTGCCATCCTGTACACAACGACTATCGGATGCAGCGGCATTGTATGTGAGTCCTGTTGGGATAGGATCAAGTACTATCACGCCGCTTGCTGTGTGAGGACCGTTATTGTGTGCAGTGAGTGTGTAGATGATGGTTGCACCGCTCGTTGTGAGTGTTGCACCAGTCTTCGTTACCATTACATCGGCTTCCAAGGTATTGAACTCGTTGTCATCCTGGGAAGATTCGCAACCAGAATCACTTGGGTAATCCGTGAGGCCATCAGAGTCGTTGTCGATGCCATCTTCGCATGCTGCAAGAGGCACATCTTCTGTCTCATCATCTTCACTTACGCAGCTAAAGTCCTCTGGGTAATCTACTGCTCCATCGGAATCATTATCGATTCCATCGGAACACTGACTGCAGTGAATGTCTGTAGAAACAGTTTCAGATTCATTATTATTTGGATTGGGGTCTGTTACCGTTGAGCTAACAGCAGCCTGGTTCTGGATGGTTGTACTGCAAGTAGCGTCAATAGTATCAAATGCAATGATGAGAGTGTCATCATCTCCATCATCGAGTGTCGTGAGTGTACAGAGAACATCGGTGTCGTCTTGGATACAACGAACATCAGATTCTGTACTATCGAAGGTCATTCCTGTTGGAATAGGATCGAGTATTGTTACAGTGGTGGCTGCGTTTGGACCGTTATTTTCTACTGTAATAGTGTAGAGGGCCGTATCACCTTTGTTTACCACGCCTGTTCCTGTTTTGGTGATGGAAAGATCTGCTTCTGGAATATTGAACTCGTCATCATCCTGTGCACTTTGGCAGCCAAAGTCTTCTGGGTAGTCGATGTCACCATCAGCGTCGTTATCGATGCCATCCTGACATTTTGCGAGAGGATCAGATTCGTCGTTATCAGTAGGAGATGAACAGCTGAAATCATTTGGGAAGTCACTTGCTCCATCAGCGTCGTTATCGATGCCATCCTGGCACTCAGTCGTGCCGTCACTTTCGTCGTTATCTTCTGGACTACTACAACCGGGATCATTCATATCAGTGACACCGTCAGAATCATTATCAATTCCATCCTGACACTCAGTCGTGCCATTGCTCTCATCATCATCTGTTGGTGAGGAACAACCTGGATCATTCATATCAGCGACACCGTCAGAGTCATTGTCATCACCATCCTGACATTCAGTCGTACCATCAGATTCATCATCATCTGTTGGTGAGGAACAACCTGGATCATTCATGTCGGATACTCCATCAAAGTCGTTATCAACACCATCCTGACACTCAGTTGTGCCATCACTTTCATTATCATCTTGAGGACTACTACATCCTGGATCATTCATATCAGTGACACCGTCAGAATCATTATCATCGCCATCCTGGCATTCAGTTGTGCCATCAGATTCATCATCATCTGTTGGTGAGGAACATCCTGGATCATTCATATCTGAGACACCGTCACTATCATTATCAACACCATCCTGACACTCAGTCGTGCCA
>CAZLFU010000041.1:0-9266 GCA_964558895.1 uncultured Candidatus Peribacteria bacterium | reverse complement strand
TTGTTTGTTCCGTCGCAATATCGAGATCATTCCTGATCTGATAGTTACGATACATAGGAATAGATAATCCGGCGGTTACTCCAATAATGGTGAGCGTGAGCAACACCTCTATTGCAGAGAATCCTCTGAGAACCGCACTATTGTGTCTACTGCGTTCCATGATAGAAGGGGGAATAAGAATGAAAAAATAAAAATCGAACTAGCGTCCAACATTGCCAACGACAGAGTAAATAGGAGTAATAATTGCGAATGCGATACCCCCAACGAGGGCACCGACAAACAGTAGTAGCATTGGCTCTAAAATAACAGGGAGCTTCTTTGCAGTATCCGACGCTTTCTTGTCGTAGATATCTGCCACCTTCAAAAGAACCGTGGAAAGAGACCCTGATCTCTCACCAGTCACAATTAATTGCTGCACAGACACTGGAAGAATTTTATTCGTGTCCTTAATCAGTAAAAAACTTTTACTAAAGGAGTCACCAAGATTTACACGCTCCAGAAGCTGACCGTAAAATTTTCTGTAGGCGACAATTTGCGTGACCTGTTCGAGCGAGCGCATAGAATCCACAAGTGGAACTCCAGCCTGCAAGAGCCCACCTAAAATCACACCAAATCGTGCAATGGTTGCCTCGCGAGCCAAGCGCCCAATACCAGGAATGCGGAATGTAAGCCACTGTGTCACTATGCGGAAACTCGTGTACCTTGCGAGAATCGCTGTCAAAATAAATCCTCCAACGAGCAAAGGTACAAAAACCGTACCGTGTTCGTTGAAAAGTTTTGTAAATTGAATAACGACGCGAGTGGCAAGTGGCAACTCTACTTTGAGTGAATAGAGAACCTGCACTAGATTTGGCAGCACAAAGAGACCCAATCCCATTACGATAATAAAGAGAAGGGTAAGAACAATGGCAGGATAGATCATTGCCATTTTGACCTTCTGTCGAAGCTCCAAATCTTTTTCCTGTTGAATTGCCAAATACTCCATATTACGTGCAAGATTTCCTGCTTCTTCACCGATGCGCACCATCGCAACTTCGTACTGCGTAAAGAAGTACTCGTTCTCCATTGCTCGCCAGAGGGGACTACCGTTTTCCACAGCAGTCATAATATTG
The DNA here is from genome assembly GCA_964558895.1 of uncultured Candidatus Peribacteria bacterium. Lineage (GTDB taxonomy): Bacteria > Patescibacteriota > Gracilibacteria > Peribacterales > Peribacteraceae > CAZLFU01. Next base: position 8,154 of record CAZLFU010000041.1, on the reverse strand, counting down.
GTGAGAACTTTGCGCATTGGCTTGGATCTTGTTTCCAAGGATAAGGTGCTGATGGCATCTACAAGAGGCAAACCCGCATTGAGCATGGTTGCAAGTGACTGGATAAACATCGTGCGATGTTTACCCATTCCTATGTAGTTAATAGATGTAAAGAAGGCTGCAAGTTGTCCTTTTTCTCCTGGTGCAGGCTTCTGTTTTTTCTCCTTTGGAGCCATGAATCCTTTGAATAAATTAGAAGCCTTACCCTTCTTGCTCTTTTTATCCGAAGCTCCTTGTGGTGCATCTACCACAATGTTTTGAATAGGTGCCTTCTCGACTTTTACTGACACTGCAGCGACCTCCTCCTGCTTTACAGGAGCTTCTTTCTCGGAGTGAGCCGGATGTTCTTTATGACTTGGCTTTACCATGAGTCTTGGAAGAATGGAGAATAATTTCTGGTGGTGCTGCGACGCGCAATAGTTCTTCTATAGTGGTGATTCCTGCTTTTGCTTTCTCGAAGCCATCTTCAAACATAAGCTTCATCCCCTGTTTGCGAGCAACATTATTGATGTCTGTACTGGATGCACGAGCTGTGATGAGATTTTCGATCTCGGGTGTTACAATAAGGAGCTCATGAATACCAACACGCCCGCTGTATCCTGTTTGTCCACAGGACTCACATCCCTTTCCTTTATAGAGCGTCATAGACCCGCGACTAGGAATATAGGAAGAGGCACCTGCAAACAATTTCTTTCCTTCCTCCTGTGACACTGTGTAGCTGTAACGACACTGTGGGCAGATACGACGAACCAAGCGTTGACCAATAATTACTTCGAGTGTGGATGCCAAGAGAAATGGCTCTACATCCATTTCGAGTAAACGAGGAATAGCAGTCGCTGCATCATTGGAGTGCAATGTAGAAAAGAGCAAGTGACCTGTCAGCGCTGCGTTCACAGATACGTCTGCCGTCTCTCCATCACGAATTTCTCCCACGAGGATAATATCTGGATCTTGCCTTACAAGTGCACGTAAACCATTCGCAAATGTAAGATTGGTTTTTGGGTTTGCCTGGATGTGATTGATACCAGGAATTTTGTACTCTACTGGATCTTCGATAGTGGAGATGTTTACATCGGGATGATTGCGCAACTTCATGAGCGCATACAGCGTTGTCGATTTTCCAGATCCTGTTGGACCTGTCGTGAGAATCATTCCAAATGGCTTATCTGCTGCTTCAGTAAGTACGGCTCTATTTCCATCGGAAAATCCTAAATCCGATAATGTGAGTGTGCGTACGTACTCGGAGAGAAGACGCATCACAATTTTTTCTCCATCGACCACTGGGACAATGGATACTCGCACGTCCATGTTACCTTTTCCTGTGTCATAACGAATAGCTCCATCTTGCGCAGCAAAGTGTTCATCGATGCGCATATTGCCTTCGATCTTGATACGATTGACCACGCCTTCGTAGTACTCGGTTGGAATGCGTCCTGCTTCGTGCATGACACCATCCACACGGAAGCGAACGATGACAATTTTTTCCTGTGGCTCAAAGTGAATATCGGATGCACGTAGCTCGATAGCATCACGAAAAATTTCTTCCAAAATTTCTGGCGCTACCTTTCCTCGTTCATCGATGATTGCCTGGAATCGAGTAGCGAGAGGTTTTCGATAGGAGACAAATGCCGCTTCGATAGCAGACTGTGGTGCATAGGCAAATTCCACTTTGCCATTGAATGCTTCTCGGACTTTCGATTTTTTCTGTCCAAAGGAAAAACTATTATTTTTTTTCGCTGGTTTTTTGCCTTTCTTGTCTTTGTCATTTTCCTCTGTTTTTGATTGTGGAATAATGGGATCTTTCTGTCCTACATTCAGACGCACTGCCTCTTCCAACTCTGGAATACTTGGGTCGGCAATAGCAACAGTGACCGATTTTTCGTCGTATTTCACGACGATAATATTGAAGTATCTTGCAACTTCTTCCGGTAATTTTTGCACAATGTCTGACTGTGGAGGATTTGCTTGTAAGTCGTAAAATGGCAACTTGTAATGCTCCTGCATCGCACTTTCGTAGAGGTCTCTTGTAAGAAGACCCTGATCAATCAACACGCGAAGAAGTGGCGTATCGGACTCCTGAGCAAGCGCGAGATTACGCTGCAATTCCTCTTCGGAGAGATAGCTCTCTCCTACGAGTATTTTGCCGATTTCGTCATTGGAAAGTGGCATATAAGTTTGGTTACACAGCAGACTGGACTCGTTTCACGATGTCTGTAATAGGAGTATTGGATTTCACAAAGTAATCAATGGCACCCATCTCTTTTGTTCGTTCCCTGTCTTCTTCTTGACCAAGATTGGAAAGGACAATGATAGGTGTTTTGATTTTCTTTTCTCTTGCACTCTGCAAAAAACCAAATCCATCAAGATTTGGCATAATGAGATCCAAGAGAATCATGTCATACTTCCCGACTGCAGCTTTGGCTAACCCTTCTGCTCCATCCGCACAAGTATCTGTTTCGTACCCTTCGTGTGTAAATTTCAGTTCGAGTGCGTGTGCCAGCGGACGCTCATCCTCAATGATGAGAATATGCTTCTTTTTGGAGGCATTCTGTGCGAGTGTAGGATTTGTTTTTTTGACCATAAAATCTAAATATTGTAGCAGAAAACCACTATTCGTACAATGGCCAGTTGCCAGGTACACTGGCAGTGTTTTCTGTATGGTTTTACTCTCAGTATGATGGATAAAATTGCCCTTCTCTCGGTTTCGGACAAATCTGGTATCGAAGAATTTGCGAGAGGATTGGTGGAATCCGGCTATACAATTATTTCGACTGGAGGAACGGAGAAAGCTCTTAAGGAAGCCAAAATACAGGTTATCTCCGTTGAAGACGTAACTAAGTTTCCAGAATGTTTTTCTGGTCGTGTCAAGACCATGCACCCCATGCTTATGGGAGGGATTCTGTACCGGAGAGGGCATGAACTTCATGAGAAAGAAAAGGTTACATTGGGTATTAATGCAATAGATGTTGTCTGTGTCAATCTTTATCCCTTTGAAAAAACTGCAGCGGATCCGGCTGTAGATGAAAAATCCCTTATTGAGCAGATCGATATTGGAGGGCCAACTTTACTACGTAGTGCCGCCAAAAATTTTGCAGATGTAACTGTTCTCTGCGACCCTAGTGATTACGACGAAATTCTTTCCACAATTCAATCGAAGGGAAACACAACCCTAGAACAACGTAAACAACTTGCCCTCAAAGTATTTGCTCGTACTGCAGCGTACGATGCATACATTTCAAAAACTTTATCAGATCATCAAAGTGAAAGTGTACTTCTCGCAAATGGAACGCCTCTTCGATACGGAGAAAATCCTCATCAGTGGGGAAAGTATTACGATGCCTATGGAGCAAGTCGTGGATGGAAAATACATCAAGGGAAAGAATTGAGTTACTTAAATATTTTGGATGCAGATGGCGCGTGGAATACTATTCAAGAATTTTCGGAGCCAACTGCTGCCTGCATCAAACATGCGAACCCCTGTGGAGTAGCTTCGCATTCAGATATAACCGAAGCATTCCAAAGAAGTTACGATGCAGATCGTCTCTCTGCATTTGGTGTCATCGTGTCACTCAATCGCCCATGTACAAAATCTATTATAGAAAAGATAATCGAGCAGAAAATTTTTGTAGAAGTACTCATTGCTCCAGCATACGAACCAGAAGCTCTTGGCTTACTGGAGAGCAAATCTAATATTCGTGTTCTTGAGTATGCACAAGCACATGATCAAAATATTCAGTATAGATCTGCACTTGGAGGAATGCTGGTACAACAGGCAGATACTCAAATCCTGGAGGAAAAAAATCTTACCTGTGCAACAGAGAAAAAACCGACTACTGATCAGATCAATGATCTACTATTCGCATGGAAAGTAGTGAAGCATTCCAAAAGTAATGCAATTGTGTTTGCAAAAAATCTCACAACTGTTGGTATTGGGTGCGGTCAAACAAGCCGCGTCGATTCTACAATCATTGCTGCACGAAAAGCAGGGGACTATGCCAAAGGTTCTGTGATGGCAAGTGATGCATTTTTCCCTTTTCCAGATTCCATCGAAGAGGCACATAAACATGGCATTGCTGCCATCATCCAACCAGGGGGATCCGTCCGAGATGCAGAAGTCATTGCGAAAGCAAACGAGCTTGGTATTCCAATGATGCTCACGGGTGTGAGGAGTTTTCGGCATTAGAAAGTATTCATGCTCTATCTATAAATCTCTCCGACCTGCTATCGCTTCTTTCAAAGTAATTTGATCTGCAAATTCAATATCGGCACCCATAGGTAACCCATGTGCTAAACGCGTAATTTTGGGCACAAAATCTTTCAACTGTCTCTGAATGTAACTTGCTGTCGCCTCTCCTTCTACATCTGGATTGGTTGCAACAATCACTTCGTGTACAGAGTTTGCCTTACAGCGTTCTACCAATTCTTTCAGTTTAAGCTGCTCTGGACCCATACCATCGATAGGAGAGAGTACTCCGTGCAATACGTGATACACACCTTTGTAGGTGGTTCTTTCAAATGCGATGACATCGAGTGGATCTTCTACCACTAAAATAGTGTTGCGATCACGCATGGCATCGTCACAAAGAGAACATCTATTTTGCAACGTAATCATCTGGCAGCTCTCGCAGTACTTCAATTCTGTTTTGAGTTCTGTAAGGGCTCTTCCTAAACCCTCTGGAGATGCCTTGCTCGAACGAAGGAGGTGGAATGTAAGCCTCTCCGCAGACTTGGGCCCAATGCCAGGTAATTTGCTAAATTCTTCTATCGTGCGTTGAATTTGCGTTGGAATGAGAGACATGAGAGAAGTGTAACAGCGAAAGCAAGCGATACCAATAAATAGAAAAAAGATTAATAACGTATTGTGAAATTATTGCAATATTCGTATAGTGCGTTTCCTTATGCCTCAAACCACGTCACCTGATCTTCGCTTATTTGAAGCTACCGCTGCCAAAAACCATGCAATTTATGATGGCGCACTTGTTGAGCAGTTTCGACGCTATAGCAATTGGACGAGGCCAACAATAACAACTCCACTCACTTTGGATGAGTTTGTAGCACATACTCAACAAAAACTTTCAGAATTTTTACAGCAGCTTCCAGATGAAGGTTTATCCAAAGGAATCGCAAGCCAAGATTTATCGAAGCGCCGCATCCTTCTACAGCATCTTGCGCGTAACTTTGTAATGTTATGGGGAGGAGAAATACACACAAACAAAGGAGATGTCCAAGAAGTCCTTATGCAAGTACGTAATAATATGCATATGCTCATAATGCGTAAACATTTGTTTATTGAAGACCCTACAAGCCCTCTTTGTACCCACCATAGAACAAACAGAGTTCCTACTGATGTAGGGTTACAACCTGCCATACGTTTAGGAGATGAAGATGTTACTGTGGCCCGTTTTATTGCAGGCCAAAATTCTCATTTGCATGGCAAACCTGAATATTCTCAACACACCTTGGATATTCTGACTCAAGTCCAGCCCTTTTTAACGGAAGTTGATGACACACACATTGAAAGACGCCTGTTAGATTTACGGCTACAACTGCAAGAATTAGTAAAGCCTTACATGGAATTACATCAAGAATTGCGCTCACGACTTTTGAAAGTTATCGCCGATGATTGGCTGAAGCATTACTCCGGAGAAGAAGGTGCAATCTTGCTAGAAGAACTAGAAGAAGAAGTTAGAGAAGAAACAGGTATTGAAAATGTGCTTCAGGAGCCTCCACAGAAAATACTGCAAATTTGCTTTGGTCATACCCTTGCTCAAGGTGAATGGGATGATGTTGCAAAAGCGAAACTTTTGAGAAGAAAACCGATTCTAGAAAGCGTGATGTATGAAGCAGCGCAAACAGGTGATAGAAACACTTTACAATTGGCTAGTGATGTATGTGGCAAATTTAGCAGAGTTCTTGATCGAACTTTTGGCGATCTAGGACATTTAAGTTTAATAGTAAGCACATGTGCAATAGATATAGATATGCATCGGTATAAAAATGGAGCTCTTGTTTAATACTCCTCTCCCTTCTTCATTTTTCTCTCGAGACCACGCTCTTTAATTTTTTGACGTTTATCAAAACGCTTTCGTCCACGGCCAACACCAAGTACCACCTTGATAAATTTTCCAGCTTTCACTTCCAACGGAATAACAGTGACTCCTTTTTCATCAAGGAGTGTTTGCAATTTTTTCGACTCCTCTTTTTTGAGAAGCAAAATGCGATCTCTCCCTGGTTCGTATCCTTCCAACCCAGAGGCAAATGGATACGCAGCAATTTTGGCCTGCTTCAAAATCACTCCTGTTCCCAACATGGAAACATACGCTCCACTCAAGTTTACATTCCCCATTCTGCAAGACTTTACTTCCTGTCCAGAAAGCATGATACCAGCCTCTACGGTATCGATAATCTCATAATCGAAACGAGCTCGCCTATTCTGTGCAACTACCTTCATACCGGTAGTATGGGCGAATCTTCCACAAAATCCAATTTCTAAGCCTGTTTTCCCTATTTGACAAATACTTTATTTCGCGTAATATGTTCATTGAGTCAATATCTCATCCTCCCTCAACTGAGGGGCGGCGAATCCCAATTGGGATCGTAAAGAGGTATTAGCTCGTCATCTACGGGCTTTCGACTATTTCGGACGAGAGCCCGTGATTTTATGTAGTGAGAAGAAGTACCTGTAAGAGAGCGTCTCCCCAGAGAAGTGCGATCAGCGTTCCTATAAATAAAAACGGTCCAAAGGCCAGATGATCTTTTTTGGACTTGGTTCCCAGTGCAAGCATCAGTACAGCAACAATAGAGCCGATGATGTACGCACTTAGTAAACAAATGAGAACGAGTTGCCAATGAATAAGAAGAAAGCCAATACCAAGACCCAAGATGATATCTCCAGTCCCTACCCATTTCCCTTTGCTCACGAGCCACTGCATAGTGAAAAACCCCGCACCAAGTAATGGCGCAGTAAATTCGAGTGGAGCTTGTAGGAGGCCACAGAAAAAACTAAGGACAACAAATGGGCCGCTTAAAGCATCGGGGACACTCTGCGTTTTGGCATCAATAACGCTGATAAGAAAAAAGAGCCAGAGGGCGAGTGCAAAAAAAATAGCAACCACGTCCAAGCGACCATTGAGCCAGAGGGCGAGTGCAAAAAGTAAACCTGATCCAATCTCTACGAGTGGATACTGCCAAGAAATAGACTGCTTACAGTGTGCACACTTCGCACGAAGGAAACAAAAACTGAAGATAGGAACAATGTGCCACAATCGTAGTGTCTTGTTGCAGTGCGGGCATTGCGACCTGCCACCAATGGATTGCATCAATGGTAGACGAGCAATGAGCACATTCCCGAAGCTTCCAAAAATTGCGCCCGCGATAAACGCGAGCATGAGGAAAACTGGAAGCATATCAGGAGAGATCACATACATACTCTACTAGATTTTCCTGATGTGTTGTAGGACTAACAGACGCAAGCGCTTCTCCGAGAGGCCTGCCACTGCACCTAGTGCAACGATAGCGCATAGCCATATTCCAAAACCTGAGCTGGGAAGAGCTGGAGTGTCTTGGATGACAGCCTCTGCCTCTGCCTCCTGATGCATCAGGACTTGCTCTTGAGGCGGCACCTGTTCTATTTGTTCTTCATTTTGCACAGCGGGAATTTCTGGAATAGAAACCTCTTCTACTACTTGTTCCTGTTCGATGGAAATTTGGCGTACAGGCAATGGCTGCACTGTTTTTGCCTCCATGTACACTGCATGCGGATCTTCTTGCTGTTCACGCACAGGAGGACCATCGCTAAACTCTGCTGCAATTTGTCGTGCGCGCTCTGCAATGTGCGCATACTCTCTCTCCGACACATCTACCTTCGCAGTACGCGATGGCTGATCTGATGTAGTGGGAGGAATAGAGGTCCACGCTGTGAGATGTGGCGCAGCAATATCCCAAATTGTATACACGGCAAATGCAAGAGCAGCACCTGCAACAGCGCCAATCACTTGCTTCCAGAGGGGAGTTTTTTCTGAAGACATCGGATTATTATACCAAATCTGCGTCAGTTTTACAACCGGTCACAAATGGCACCTGGCATATTTACCTCATACATGGAGAGAAAGCGTC
>CAZLFU010000040.1:0-9330 GCA_964558895.1 uncultured Candidatus Peribacteria bacterium | reverse complement strand
AAACAGTGCACTTTTCGACGCCCTTGCTCGCCAAGATGCGTGACGGAATTTTTTCAAGGCGACATTCCCTGTTCGTTTTTGCAGATGCCCCCGGTCGGGAAAGGGGAAGTCCACAGGGTGAGTGTATAAATCCCAAGAAAGTTTCTTGCATAGAAGTCCAAAATCCTTATACTAGGGGCGAAATCACTGGAGTTTTCCCCGTAATAGAGACGATTACGTGCGGAACACTGCGGTTTTCTTTGTGTGTTTTTTTCTCTCCCTTTTCATGCCTCCACGATCTCAAAAAGGCGGTGGTGCAACAGACTCATTCGATGCAGTTGCTCTCTCCATCGCAAGTCCAGAAGACATTCTCGCATGGTCGCGAGGAGAAGTAACCAAGCCAGAGACTGTAAACTACCGCACACAGCGTGCAGAACCAGATGGTTTGTTCTGTGAGCGTATCTTTGGACCTACCAAGAACTTCCAATGTTTCTGTGGTAAGTATAAAGGAGTGCGTTACAGCGGGGTAATTTGTGAAAAATGTGGAGTGGAGGTTACGCGCAGTATTGTCCGCCGTGAGCGCATGGGGCACATCAATCTTGCAGTGCCAGTCACACACATCTGGTTTTTGCGTAGCACGCCATCTCGTATTGGTTTGCTTCTCGATCTTCCTATTAAGACCCTAGAACAGATTGTGTACTTTGCTGCCTACATTGTGATCATCGTAGATGATGAGGCAAAAGTAGAGGCAACAAAAGAAATTACAAGTTCCATGGAATCACGTAGGAATCAAATTAAGCGTGAGTACGAAGATGCAAAGAAGCAACTTTCCGATAGTAAAGCAACACGTGCTCAGCTCGATGCATTGGATGCAGAATTTGCATCCAAGACAGATTCACTCAAAGCAAACTTTAAAGAAGCTATTGATGATCTTCAAAACTTGAGTGTAGGTTCCGTTCTTTCGGAGCTTAAATTTCGAGAAATGAACATGAAGTTCGGTCATGTGTTCCGTGCAGGAACAGGAGCAGAATCTCTCCGGGAAATAGTGATGACGATGGATTTAGAACAGCTAGAACAATTGCTTCACTTGGAGCGACAGGAGAGTAGCGGACAGAAGCTGAAAAAAATCATGAAGCGTATCAAGCTTGTTGGGTCACTCAGGCAGGCTGGCATCAAACCAGAGTGGATGATTTTAACGAGACTTCTCATCATCCCACCAGATCTTCGCCCTATGGTGCAACTGGATGGTGGCCGTTTCGCTGCATCCGATCTCAACGATCTCTACCGACGTGTCATCAACCGCAACAACCGCTTGAAAAAGTTGATGAGTATTGGTGCGCCAGAAGTGATCTGTCGTAACGAGAAGCGTATGTTGCAGGAATCGATCGATACACTTCTTAATAACTCTGCACGTGCAGGAAAAGCTCTCTTTACTGCAGGAGATAGACGTAAGCTTCGTAGTCTTTCGGATATGTTGAAAGGAAAGCAAGGACGCTTCCGTCAGAACTTGCTTGGTAAGCGTGTGGACTACTCTGGACGTAGCGTAATCGTTGTTGGTCCAGAACTCAGCTTGCACCAGTGTGGTCTGCCAAAAGGTATGGCCATGAAGCTCTTTAAGCCATTCGTCATCGGACGTCTCATCCGCGAAGAGTATGCGCATAACGTGAAAGGTGCAGAGCGTATCATTCAAGATGGTGGTCGTGAGGTATGGGATATATTGGAAGATATTATCAAAGATAAATATGTGCTCCTTAACCGTGCACCGACACTACACAGGCTAGGTATTCAAGCATTCAAACCTCTCCTTATCGAAGGCTTGGCCATTCAGCTCCATCCGCTTGTGTGTACCGCATACAACGCGGACTTCGACGGAGACCAAATGGCTGTACACGTTCCACTATCCGAGAAGGCTCAGAAAGAAGCACGTGAACTCATGTCTTCTGCTACGAACATCCTCAAGCCATCTGCTGGTGAACCAGTCATCAACCCTGCTCAAGATATGATTCTTGGCTGTTACTTCCTCACCAATGTGCACGAGAAAAGAAAGGGTGAAGGAATGATTTTTGGTGATGAAAAAGAAGCAATTCTTGCATACGATCAGGGTGTTGTAGATCTACAAGCATTGATCAAAGTACGTATTGCCGATCTCGAGGGGAACAGAGAAATTATTGAAACGACTGTAGGTCGTATCATTTTCAATGAGATCCTTCCTCCAGAACTTCGATTCGTCAATCAAACAATGAAAAAGGGTACTCTTTCGGATTTGATCGCCAAGACACTCGATGTTGTGGGCCCACAAGAAACCGTAGCGCTCGCAGATCGAATCAAAGATATTGGATTTGAATATGCCACAAAGTCTGGTGTGTCCATTGGTGCAGACGATATGGTCATTCCAAAGGAACGCACGGAAATTATGGAAGAGGCAAACGAAAAAGTACGTGTGATCAACAATAACTTCTGGAAGGGTCTTATGACAGCAGATGAGCGTTACATTCATGCTATTCGTACATGGGCAGATACCAAGAATAAAATCAGTAGCGCGATGATCGATGCATTCACCAGTATGAAGAACAACGCCATCACGTATGTGATTGACTCTGGTGCTCGTGGTAACTGGGGACAGATTACACAGCTTGCTGGTATGAAAGGTCTGGTTGCCAACCCAAGTGGACGCACTATCGAACTTCCTATTCAGTCCAACTTGAAGGATGGATTTAGCGTGTTGGAGTACTTCATCGCGACACACGGAGGACGCAAAGGAAAATCCGACACAGCTCTTAAAACAGCAGAAGCAGGATACCTCACCCGTCGTCTTGTGGATGCCGTGCAAGATATTCTCATCCGAGAGGCAGACTGTGGTACCACAGATTTGCACATGGTAACCAGAGAAGAATCTGTTCGTATTGGAGAAGATTTCCACAAGCGAATTTTCGGTCGTACACTTGCTCAGGATGTTGCAATCAAAAATAAGGTCATCGCCAAGAAAAACGAGGAGATCGATGGAGATTTACTCGCCGTCTTTACCGAGAACAACATCGAAGAAGTAGCGGTACGTTCGGTGATGACATGCAAGACACGCCGTGGAATTTGTATCAAGTGTTATGGACGTGACCTTGGAGATAACCAAACTGTCGAAATTGGTACTCCAGTGGGTATCATCGCTGCTCAGTCTATTGGAGAACCTGGTACACAGCTTACAATGCGTACGTTCCACATGGGAGGAGTCGCAGAAGGAAGTGACATTACCCAGGGTCTTACACGTGTAGAAGAACTCTTCGAAGCAAGAGCTCCACGTACTCCAGCAGTACTCTCCGATATTCGTGGTAAGGTAAAAGTGACGCACCAAGGAGGCAAGACACAGGTGCATGTCTTTGCAGAAGAGAAGGGCGAAGACGAATACTTGGTACCATCCGGGTTTGAAGTGCAGGTTACCAAAGGTCAGACTGTAAAAGAGCGTGCAGTTCTTGCAAAGTCAGTACTAGATAAATCTACTCTCAAGGCCAAGATTGCAGGAAAAATAGTCGTTGCAGAGAATGGAGTAATCACAGTGAGACATGCAGAATTGCAAGATCGTGAGTATGATTTTGGTCCACGTGAATCTCTCCTTGTTAAAACTGGTCAGACGATTGAAGTGGGTCAACCACTCAACGCAGGACACTTCAACTTGCATGAACTCCTAGAGAAGAAAGGTGTGTACTCTGTGCAGAATTACATCATGCAAGAGGTACAGCACATCTATGCTTCTCAAGGACAGACTATCAACGACAAGCACTTGGAAATTATCGTTCGAAAAATGTTCTCCAAAGTGCGCATTATTGATCCAGGTGATACACCATTCCTTCCAGGGGAGACTGTGGACATTGGTGAACTTCTGTACGAAACAGAGAGTTCCCAGAAGGCGAAGAAGGGCAAGGCAAAAGAGCCTACCTACGAGCCACTCCTCCTTGGAATCACTCGTGTTGCTCTCGCTACAGATTCTTGGCTCTCTGGAGCATCTTTCCAGGAAACGATCCGTGTGCTTGTGGAAGCTGCCACAACTCGCAAGGTAGATTCACTCCAAGGACTCAAAGAGAACGTGATTATCGGTCGCTTGATTCCCACAGGACACGTCTATCGCAAGAGATTTGTAACAGGCGAAATGGAGGATCAAGACTAAAATTGATGAAGTATAAGCAAATTGGAGCCACATTGGCTCCTTTTTGTTCGTGTGAGCCTGAAGAGGGACTCGACAAAACAGCTCAATTTCTGCTATAATGATGAGAAATGTCTAAAAAAACTTCAACAAAAACCAAAACAGCAGAATGGGAGATGGAAGAGATCTATAACATTCTCATGTCCGAGATTGAACCAGAGCTCATGACTGGCATGATTCCCATGCTCGATGATCTATACATTGAGGAAACTCCAGAGGAGAAGAAAGAGAGGGGAGAAAGATACGCGCGTGCATTTATTCTTTTTCAAGAGCGCTTTCAAGATTTCTGTGGTGCTTGGAAGCAGTCACTTCTTTCTATTAAGCACCATTACGTGCAGAAAAAAGAAGGTCAGGATCAGCAGGAAGATCAGTACCACATGGATGAATTAGAAACTTCTTTTGGTGCAGATGATTGATCATATTCACCACTTCTGGCGCAAGGTTCAATCGTTTGTCTCGGAGAAGAGATTAGTATTTAATAGTGCTGACGAATGTTGTGATACTCCAGGATCACAACCAGATAGTGAACAGAAATTGCTCGATAAATTGAATAGTTTTTCAACTACTGATAGAGATGCCTTGAAAGATTTAGTAGTTAAGTTTCTTAATGACAAAGAGCTTGGTAGCCAAGTAGGCGATTTTACCGAGATAGATATACTTAAAATTCAAATTGAAAAATCATTAAAAAAAGCCAGCTTGTCACCTCAAGAACTGAGCGAAGTAAAAAGTTATTTGAATACATTGGATGCAAAGAAAATGTTGAGTATTTTTATGCGCTCCGAGGTGCTTTCTCCAGGTGAGTTTTCTGATATCGTGGGGAGTAAAACGAGAGTTGCACCTACTTCACCAAGAACGCCAGAAAGACATGTAGTTCAACCTGAAACATTGTCCCTTGAAGAGCGTCAACAATTAGCAAAGGATTATATTCAACTTGGTGAGCAAGTTCAAAAAGCAACGTATGCAATGGTAAACAAAGCGAGGGATATTCGTGGTGGAATCATGGCAAATAATAGAGGACCAAGAAAGCAATTTGTAGACTTAAAAACAGCTCCATATAACAACGAAGATTATCAATCGTTGCGGGAAAAAAAGGAATCATTATTTAAGCAACATGCACAAATGAGAGAGCGTTTGATTTCTGGAAGGATCATTACACGACATGGCTCGGTTCCGCCATTGGAATGGCTGCGAGATCCCAATTATCGTGCGCGCACAGACACAGAGAGGCCATTGAATACAAGACAAGAGACTGGAGCAGAGGTTCGTAATCGTTTGATATCAGAGGGAGTTATCAGACCAGGGAGAAATGTATCTGGATATACTCCAAGAATGGCCCCCGGAACAAGGACATACTCAGAGTCTCAATATTTACGAGCGAAATACAATAGGAATAGAACGGAGTACAACTTGTTTGCTGAAAGGAATAGCACTCGTGCACGTATTGCAAGTGCTACAGGCATACCTCTCGATTATCAACCAGTCGAACTCCCTCGTTACCAAGTTGGCCCCGCGGTTCCAAGTCGCAGATACAATTCTAGTACTGGTCAATACGATGTGTATTCTCCAGGTGGAGGATCAAGATCAATTGATTCCTCATCAAGTGCGAAGAGTGTTTATGCACAACAAATTGGTCCAGATCAACTCGAAAAGCAGTATTCTGGATTAGTTGGATCCAATCCTCAAGCAAGGGCTGTCGTCGATAACCTGAGAGGTATTGAATCCAGAAGGGGAGCAGATTACATTGATCGTGCAACTGCACGTTCTCAATTGGACGCTATTGCGAGGGGTAATATGCATGCCGACTACAATGCACAAATAAGAGAGAGAGCAAACTCCTCTCGTCTTGGTTTCGATGTAAGTCATCATGTTCCTTTGAGAGGTTCTATAGGAGATGCAAGCGTTCGCATAGATAAAATTATTGATAGAGACTCTAAATTTGTAACAAATATTAGAGATCCAAGACAATGGAGTTCTGGAATGTATGATTCTCATTCTGCAGACAACGCTGCAAGTGAAGGAATTTATGTTGAACCCAGTGGTAATGGAGGTATTGATGTTCATTTAACACAGCCTGGCACCTATAGCGTAAATGGTGAGCTTGTTGTGGTTGGGGAATCATTGAAAGTACAGGAATATAAGGAAAGAATAGAGAACGAAAGAAAGTTTCCACTAGAGAGTAAACTTGTGTCTTTTGGTTCATACGAACCACGTGTGATCATGGTACGTGCTCCAGATGGAAAGCAATTTACATTTGATCCAAGAGCAGCAAAAGGAAATGAAGCTAATCATAGACCAGAAGGTATTTCGTACAAGCGTGTACATACACAAAATGCAGACCATACGTACGAGATTATGTTTTATAAACAAGGAAAATATGTTTTGGATGGGTTTAGGGAAAGTGATGGTAATTCAGCTTTCCATAAGGAGGTGGATGTAAAAGAAAAAAATAAGAGTCATATAAGAGAAGAGTTTGAGAAGAAATTTAAAGATGTAGAAAAATTATAAAAACCTCGCCTCCCAAGACGGAAGACGAGGTCGAAGTGTCGCGGATTGGGCGTCAGTCAGTACGGCTGCCAGTAGCAGCCGTTCCAGTAGATCCTCCGCCATGCACCTCCCGGCTGCATTCGTGTGCTAGCGCTCTTCTGCCTTGCGAGGGCTTCGACCTGCTTCAGAACATGAAGCATTTCTGCTGAGCTTTCGTCGAGCCTCTCTGCGGTGTTCAGCAGATCGGCGAAGGCTCGACTATGCTCGAGCAGCAGCGGGTGTGATGTGATCTTGTCGAGGAGCCTCCTGTGCTCCTCGCCCAGATTGAGCAGGATGCTCAAGTGACCGTTGACATGGTCGAGACGGGCGATCACCTCGACCTTGAAGATAGCAACTTCCTGTTGCACAGCTTCGACCTTAGTGCCGACATCGGTGATTGCATGCCTCAGCCCTGCGACTTCGGCTTTGACACCTGCGATCTCAGGCTGCAGCTTTGCGACTTCCGTCGCAACTCTCTGAACTACAGGCTGCAAGTCCTTGACCTGTTCTGCCACATCCGTGACGACTGGCCTGAGGCTTGCGACTTCCTGTCGCACGCCGTTGACCGAGGCGGACACGCTATCGATCCTGTTGCCGATGTTCTCGAGAGCCTTCTTCTGCTCTGCTTCTTCGAGAACCTCGACAGCCCGGTAGTACCGAGCGCTTGCGTCGTCTGCTTGCTTTTGCGCATCCTGCGCAGACTTCTTCGCTTCGCGAAGCTTTCCTTCCTGGCTCGCTTCTGCGATCTTGACTTCGCCGAGTTCCTTCTCGGCGTTCTTGATGCCTCGGCGAAGGGCCTCCTGGAAGTCGTCGTCATCGACGTATGGGTCATCGAGAATTGCCTGCAGGGAATCCTGAAGCTTCCGCTGGATGCTCGGCAGTGCCCGACGGGCACGGTCGAACTTCTCTTGCTCCAGTTGGAGCTTCTCGATCGCCTTGTCGTACTCCTGCTGGAGTACCTTGTTGTTCGGATCAGCTTCATGCTTCATCCGAGCTTGATCGAGCGCGTCATGCGCTCGCTTCACACGATCCGGACCCTCCTTGGTGTCCAGGAAGACCTGTTGGTCCTCCACGAACTGATTGATCCGCTCTTCCAGAGCGGACCGCCGGTTGCGAGTCCTCTGGAGCTCTTCCTGAGCTCCCTGGAGAGTCCTCTTGGCCTCCTCGAGAGACTTCTCTGCCTGCTCTCGATCCATCGAGAGCACCTCCAGATCCTTGCGGATCTTGCCTTCGGCCCTCATGAGGCCGTCGTCCGCCGAAGCGGACAGGGTCAGCAACATCGCGACGATCAACGCACACAACTTCTTCATCTCGGACTCCTTGTACTGTGTTCCCAATCCACAACCGAACCAACACACGCTGAGTGTGCTGGGCACGACTGTAGGCGCAGCATGTAGCCGCAACGAATTGTGAAAGGACAAAAGTAGTAAAATATAACAAAAAATAGGATTTAGTCAATCTTCTCAGCCACAGAGTTTAATGTTGCTCAACATGCACAAAAGATCAAATTCTTCTTTACATCTTCTATTCAGCTGCTAGAGTTCCTGCAGTTATCTTGCGTGTGGGGACGAATGTGCCCCCAGCAGACGTATTTCCATAGCCAAAGTATGCCTACAGTTAATCAACTTATTCGCAAGCCCCGCAGAGACAAGACCAAAAAGTCGAAGGCTCCTGCGCTGCAATACACATGGAATGCGCTCAAAATGCATAATGTGCCTCTTAGAAAGGGTTCTCCATTTAAGAGGGGAGTGTGTATCAAGGTTACGACCATGACGCCAAAGAAGCCAAACTCCGCTCTCCGAAAGATCGCCCGTGTGCGTTTGACCAATGGACACGAAATTAAGGCGTATATCATGGGAGAAGGACACAATTTGCAGGAACACAGCGTGGTTCTTGTACGTGGAGGTCGTGTAAAAGACTTGCCAGGAGTGCGTTACCACATTGTACGTGGAATCTTGGATACAGAAGGCGTTCAAAATCGTAGGCAAGGACGCAGCCGATACGGTGCCAAACGTCCGAAAGCGAAGTAATTTCCTATTCTACTATGTCGAAGCCAATCAAGCAGTACATCGCGCAGGGATCCGATCCAAACATTGAGAAATTCATCAACTCTATGATGCGTGATGGTAAGAAGTCTACTTCTCGCAGGCTTTTCTGGGATGCAATGGAAGTGATCAAAACACGCACGAAGGAACCACCATTGGAGGTATTCAACAAAGCTCTTCTCAACGCGACTCCGTTGGTAGAAGTTCGACCAAAGCGTGTAGGAGGTGCTGTGTATCAGGTTCCAGTAGAAGTAGGTCCAAAGCGCCAGCAGACACTCTCCATTCGTTGGGTAATTCAGGCTGCTCGTTCTCGCAAAGGCATGCCTATGAGCCAGCGTTTAGCATTAGAGCTCTTGGACGCTTCTGCTGCGCAAGGTGCTGCAGTGAAGAAGAAAGAAGATGTACTGCGTATGGCTCAGGCAAATAAGGCGTTTGCTCACCTAGCCAAATAGCAATTCTGTTTTGAGGATTTCTTGAACAAATAAGCTCTTTTTCGTCGTTGACTCCTTCTTTCTTTTGTCTGCCGCACAAAAGAAAGAAGCAAATCCTTCGGCAATGCTCAGGATAAGCCACCGCGCGCCAACTCTCCTC